>NZ_BAAAMB010000006.1:0-114261 GCF_039528855.1 Brevibacterium sanguinis
AACTTCGTAATGCTCGTATATCTAGTAGAACTAATAGAAATGAATCAGATGTGGCCACGCTCTGATCGCTGAGCGCGGTCGTACTCGCTTGAGCTAGTCCACTACGACGACCAGTACTCTAAGACCGACCAAGAGCGGCGCGATATTGACCAGCGCGACCGACCTCGAGACCCGGACGGACACCTCGGACAGATATGGGAGTTTGATCCTTTTGCGTGCCAGCAGCGCGGGCGCGGCCGTCGATTGCGGTTTACAAGACGGCCGTGTTGTAAAGCCGATGGAACCGCTTCCCAGGTTTGGTGTAGATCGAATGGAGGTACGCGAACAGCACGACGGTGAGCTTCCCTGGCCCCGTAACGTGGCCTAGACGCCTCATCTGCGGCCCAGTCGTCTCGTTTCTTGCAATGAAGATTCGGGACCGCTGAAGGTTTGGCTCGTCGCCGGCTCAACGTACTCTTCGCGATGGTCAAGACCGGGACTCTCTACGAGGTGAAGATTCCGACTGCTGCTTGACAATGAATGTAACGGGAGATCTCATCCACGGAGGCGGCGACCGTGTCAGTCCGTGGTTGGTGCTGGAGAGCTGCGACGGGGATTCGAACAACTGCGTTCTACGCACCTATGGGCCTGGTCGCTTCGGCGCTGCTGGTTGGCTTCAGGAACCGGGTCGTGATCGACCGGCCGTCGCTGCACACCGTGCGGCTCCACCATCCCAGTGACGGAGCTTCTGAGGCGGAGCCAGAGTTCCCAGCGCATCTGAGCATTCAGAATTCTGCGCACCGATTCGGGCTTACCCTTGATCAGCACGGGAAGGGATTCCAATGCCTTTACCGTGCAGGTTCCACCTGATGTTCATCTCATCCGCGACGCGGATCACTCGGTCTGAAAGTTCGCCGCGTCGGTAATGTCCTCGCAGGCGCGCGACCCATCGTCCCGCGCCGGGCCACCCATCGATCCCGTCGTGCTGCGGGATGTTGATGTGGCCGCGCTGAGCGTGGAAGGCTCTGAGCTGAGCTAGGCGTTGCAAGATTCTAGCCTCGCGGCGCTCGGCTCTCGTCGGGGCCTTCGGTCCCGGGTCGCGATACGGCCGTTCGAACTTAATTCCGATCGCTTCGGCCTCAGAGATCTGGTCGTCGCTCAGCTTGCCGGCGCGATATTTGGCCCTGAGCGCGTAGATCCACAGGTCGACGCGCCAGCCCAACCATTCCTCGCCCTTCTTGGGGTTGACGTGGCCATGGATCCGGGCATAGGTCGACAGGCGCGCGATCCCTCTGTCGAAGTCGACTCTGCCCCTCCCCATGTGTCGGAAGCATACCCACCGCGTCCAGGGAGCGGCTATACTCAGGACGCCTCGCGCGATGAACTGGTCTCGCTCCATCGAAGCTCATGGACTACAGAGGCCCACTATTATTCGCCGTAGTCGCGTCGGTCGGGCGCGCAGACCCCGCATCAGGTTGCCCTCTACGCGAGTCATGTCTTGGTCAAAATCCGGCTCATCGTAATTGAGAGTGTAGAACTTGTCTGAATCCTCCGGACTCGAGTACACATCTGGCGATGTAGTGGGTGAGGTTGCGGAACCACAGAGCAGATCCTCGCAGATGCACGAGCCTGACATTGATGGCCTCGGTCGGACCGTTCGATGTTCCCAGTTGGGTCAAGAACGCGAGCACATCAGTGGCGCGACGCTTCAGAGTCCGTCCCAAACGCTAGAGCTCGACGAGCTCGGACGGCAGATTCGTTGTCAGAGCGTCGATGACCACTTGCAGGAGCTTCTTGCCCTCTCCACGATCTATGGTTCGGTGGGCGGTCACGATGTCTTAATAGACAGCCCAGGTGACTTCGACTTCGGTGAAACTCGCGTCGGCGAAGAGGCTGGCGATCCTCTCCTGCTGTTTGGTCGTGAGTAGATCAACGCCGGGGTGCAGAGTCCTCCGCGCCCGATACAGTGGGTCCTTCGCCCGGCCACGATGCCCGGTGGTCTCCTGCTGAACACGGCGACGAACATCATCGAGGATATCACCGGCGAGCTTGACGACGTGGATGTCAACGACGCGTGAATAACGGTTCCTAGAGGTACTGCCCAGGGTGGTTAGTAAACCGACTGGTACCGGTCCGGTCAACGGTTATAGCCCGCGGCGCCATCATCATTGCCGGACTAATCAGCCTCGCCTTCTTCCCAAGCCACTTCGAATAATGCATCGGCCTGGCCCGCATAGCTATCGGTACCGGCGCGCCGGAGCATTCACCAAGGCGAGATTCCGGGAAGACGATGTGCTACGCCTGCATCCGCGTCGGCGCGAGCGGGTCCGACCCACTCGGTCGCTGAGCGTCATCGCCCTTGCAACACCAGGCTCTCCCATGCGAACGTCGCGACCCAGTGCGACGACATGTACTCATCGGACACGGCAGCCACAAGCCCCGGTGTCATAAGCGCATCGACACGGGTCAGCATGCCTTTGGCCAAAGAATCGAGGTCGGCCCTGTCGTGGCGCTGGGCGATCTCCTCGAGCTGAGGGACGAGCCGCATGACCGATGCCGCGACCGACAACCCCAAGCCATAGAGGTGGCTCTGCTGGCCGTCGGTGGGGTCGAGCACCTCGACCGGTGAGAGCGCAGGCGACTCGGGGGACAGCTCCGAGAGGAACGCCGGCAGCCACACGGCGAGCTCATCCTCGGTGAGGATCTCCGACATCAGGTCGGCCTCGCACAGTCCTGCCGAGAGGAAGTCCTGACCGCTGCGCTCCTGACTGAAGTTCCAGGCCTTGTCCTCGGCATAGAACCGGCGCGCCGCGCCCGCGATGACCTCGACGACGTCCCGACGACCCTGTGCGCGAGCGCCGAGGAGGATCCGCCGCAGACCGAACGCAGTGTTGGAATGCACCCCGTGCCGAACAGGCTCCGGAACCTTCGGCAGCCACGCGACTACGAGATCGAACACCGTGTTCGCGAGAAATTGCGCGCCGTCGGCCAAATCCCTCAGCTGCGGGTCCGAGCTGGTCCGCAGCGCCTCGACGAGTTCGACCGCCCACGCCCATCCGTACGGCCGTTCCCACCCCGGATGGTCACGCAGGAACGCGGCCTCCGCAGTGAGTTTCACGGCACTGAGGTGCAGCTGCAACAGCTCGATCGCCTCGTCGCGCCACGGCGCGTCCTGCGCCGCCTCGGTATCGAGGAGTGTGACGAGCAGATAGTGCATGTGAACGCTCGAGTGCCAGTCGAACGAGTTCGCGAACGCCGGGTGCTTCTCACTCGCTGGCACGATGTCGACGAGGCTGTTCGCCACGTGATGCGCCGCGTAGGGATAGTCCTGCGTGATGTTCGTCAGCGCGACCTGCGCGAACGGATGAACGAAATCGGCGGGTGCAGTCATGCGTGAGTCCTCTTCGGCTGGGGTAATCCAACAGTAGTCGAGTGAAGTCGGATGATCCGACCAGACTGGCAAGCGTCGTTGACGTGAAACAGCCCCTCCGCCGAGGCGGTCGGACGTAAGCTGGTCCCCAACGGTTCGACCGCCCACCGAGAGGACGCTGCCATGACGAGTTCGCCCGCAGGGAGCCCTGCTGTCCAGGCTGTGTCCCTCCTCGAGGTTCGGGCATGACCGCGAGCACGGGCGGCGTCGACACGGAGGCCCACAAGGCCGCCGGCGGCAGCTGGCTCACCGTCATCATCGCCTTCGCGGCGAACCTCGCCGTCGCGATCGCGAAGACGATCGCCGCCGGCATGACCGGGTCGGCAGCCCTCGTCGCCGAGGCGGCCCACTCGTGGGCCGATGCCGGCAACGAAGTGTTCCTCCTCATCGCCGAACGCAAATCCTCCCGCCCCGCCGATGCCAAACATCCCCTCGGCTTCGGGCGCGAGGCTTACGTGTGGTCGATGTTCGCGGCATTCGGCATCTTCACGGTCGGCTCCGCCGTCTCGATCTGGCACGGGTTCCAGTCGCTGTTCTCCCACGAGTCCAATGACAGCAACTACCTCGTCGGGTACATCGTGCTCGCGATCTCGTTCGTCCTCGAAGGATTCTCGTTCCTGCAGTCGGTGCGCCAGGCCAGAGGCCGGGCGGCGGAGCTGCGGCAGCCGGTCCTCCGCTATGTGCTCAAGGGCTCGAACCCGACGCTGCGGGCGGTCTTCGCCGAGGATGCCGCGGCCCTCATCGGACTCGTCATCGCGTTCCTCGCCATGTTCCTCCACCAGATCACCGGCATCGCCGCCTTCGACGCGATCGGTTCGATCCTCGTCGGCATCCTCCTCGGCATCGTCGCGATCGTCCTCATCGACCGCAACCGCCGCTACCTCGTCGGCGAGAACGTTACCCCGCGCATCCGCGACATGATCCTCCGCGCCCTCCTCGAGGACAAGGACATCGTCGAGGTCACCTACCTCCACGTCGAATTCGTCGGCTCGGGCAAGGTCTACGTCGTCGCCGCCGTCGACCTCGTCGGCGATGCGAAGGAGAGCCAGCTCGCGGTGCGCCTGCGCACCGTCGAACGCCACCTCGAGGAGAACCCCATGGTCCAGGAAGTCGTCCTCACTCCGTCGGCTCCCGGGGAGAAGCCGCTCGTGCCGCTGACGGCTGACTGAGCGCATCTCCCAGAACGGCTGGAATTGCCATATAGCATGTAGCTATATTTGATTCATGGGACGGTTTGACTCCGACGATGCACGCGATCTCGTCCGGACCGCACGGCTCGATGCTGGGTTGACGCAGACCGAGCTCGCCGAGCGCGCCGGTATGCGTCAGCCGACGATTGCCCAGATCGAATCGGGCAGTCGGAAGATCTCTTCGGAGATGCTGGAACGGATCCTGCAGGCAGCCGACTATCGACCGGCGCTCGCCCTCGAACGAGTCGTCAGTCAGGTGCGGGACATCGCATCGGAACTCGGTCTGCGCAACGTCAGGGTGTTCGGGTCGGTGGCACGCAACGAAGACGGCTATGACAGCGATATCGACCTCGTCGTCTCCGCCCACGATGGGGTGGACCTGTTCGATCTGGCGTATTTCGGTGAGCGGGTCCGCCAGATCACCGGATTCCCCGTCGATGTCGTCGTCGACAACGGGCCGGTGCCACCGGGCTGGGACGTGCTGCGTGAGGCGGTTCCGGTATGACCGGCTCCGACTCGTCCAGGGACGATTACTCGGCCGGGCGGCGCCGCAGTCGACGGAACAGCCCGAACTTCGACCGCGAGAACATTCGGGAGGAGCTGACTCGAATTCTCCAACGCGCACAGGCCGTCGCGTCGACCCCGCGCGATGACTTCGTCGCTGGCGCGCCGTCCTACGATGTCGCGAGTATGGTGATCATTCGTTTGGCCTCGTTGACTGAACGTGCAGAATTCGCTCCGTGGCTTGACGAGTTGACCCCGATGGAGGTGACCGCGATCAGGGCGACCCGGAACATTGCCGCCCACGCCGGGTATGCGGCAATGAACAACGAGGTCTTCTGGAACGCTGTGACAGTTCGTGTTCCGGAGATCATCGGCCGTCTGCTCAAGCGCTGAAGTTCGACCGATGTTCCCGCCTGACCCTCACCCGTCGAAGAGATCCCGGATGTCGTCTGCGGTGATCTCCCTGCTGAACGCCTGACCGTCGCCGCCCGACGGCCCGCCTAGCAACGCCGTCGGCCCACCTGACGCCCCCGACCCCGTCGCCGGCCCAGGCGCCACCTCGTCGCCTTCACTCATCAGCGAGTCGAAGAGCTCCGCCTTCTTCCGCTGCAGCCCGAGCACCTTCTCCTCGATCGTGCCCTCGGTGACATAGCGGTAGACGATGACGTGCTTCGTCTGCCCGATCCGATACGCACGGTCGATCGCCTGATTCTCCGCCGCCGGATTCCACCACGGATCCATGAGGAAGACGTAGTCCGCCTCGGTGAGGGTGAGACCGAACCCGCCGGCCTTGAGACTGATGAGGAACACCGGCGCCGTCCCCGCCCGGAACGACTCGACGACCTCGGCGCGATTGCGGGTCGACCCATCGAGCATGACGGAGGTGACACCGCGACGATCGAGCTCCTCGGCGACATGATCGAGGAACGACGTGAACTGACTGAACACGATCGACCGATGCCCTTCGGCAATGACCTCGTCGAGGTGCTCGAGGAGCGCAGTGAGCTTGCTCGAGGGAACCTCGGCGTGCTCGGCATCGACGATGCGCGGATCGAGCGCGAGCATCCGCAGCAGGGTCAGCGACCGGAAGACGATGAACCGCTGCCGGTCGTAGTCGGATTCGATGAAGCCGAGGATCTTCTTCCGCTCCTTCTGCAGGATCCGATCGTAGAGCTTCCGGTGCGCGGCCGAGAGCTCGACGGTGATGACCTGCTCCTGCTTCTCCGGCAGATCGGCGGCGACGAGGTCCTTCGTCCGGCGCATCATGAACGGCCGGATCCGTCGCTGCAGACGCTGCATCCGCCCCGGATTCTCCCCGCCTTCGATCGGCCGCACGTACTCCTCCTCGAACCGGTGCGGCGAGGGGAAGAGACCAGGTGCGGTGATCGCGAGCAGCGACCAGACGTCGCGCAGCGAATTCTCCAACGGCGTGCCCGTGAGCGCGAGGCGGAACGGCGCCCGCACCGCCTTCGCCGCCTGGTGGACCTGCGAGGACGCGTTCTTGACGAACTGCGCCTCATCGAGGACGAGGCCCGCCCACTCCAGGCCGGCGATCTCGTCCTCATCGAGGCGGAGGATCGCGTACGAGACGACGATGACATCGGCACCGGCGGCCACCTCGGCGACGGACGTGCCCCGCTTCTTCGTCGACTCCCGGACGACGCGCACATCGAGGTCAGGGGTGCGCATCCCGGCCTCCTGGGCCCAGACCGGGACCACCGAGGTGGGGGCGACGACGAGGAACGGCGGCTCGGTGCCGGCGGCCTGACGTCGCGCATGGGCGATGAGCGCGAGCGTCTGCAGGGTCTTGCCGAGCCCCATGTCGTCGGCGAGGATCCCGCCGAGGCGGCACCGGTGCAGCAGCGCGAGCCAGCGGAACCCCTGCACCTGGTATGTCCGGAGGGTGACCCCGTTCAGGTGCGGCACCGGGGTGGCGGGAAGCCGGTCGAGCTCGGTCAGGGCCTGCGCGGACTCCCGCCAGGTCGCGGCGGGTTCGGCCTCGTCGGCGAGGTCCTCGAACTCCGACCACAGACCGACGTGGAGGCGACTGATCTTCGGGGCGCCCGGTTCCCATTCGGGGATGAGCTCCGCCTCGGCGAGGAGGGCCTTGATCCGGTCGAAGACGGGCCGGTCGAGGGTGAGGAAGGTGTCGTCGACGACCTTGATCTTCTTCGCCCCCTTCGCGAGTGCGGTGAAGAGCGTGGCGAAGGGGATCGGCTTGCCGCCCACGGTGATCTGGAAGCCGAGGTCGAACCAGTCGTTCTTCTCCGACTCGACCGACGTGATCCTCACGCTCGGATCGCCCCCGAGCTCACGGTACGGCTGCCGCCTGCCGCGGGTGATGACCGTGACATGGTCGATCTCCTCGAGGCAGGGGAGGATGTTCGCGACGAAATCCGCGGTGTCGGCGTCGTCGAGGTCGATATCGGTCGGGGTCGTGGGGAACTCGGCCCCAGGGTCGGTCAGCGCGAAACGGGCGAGGTGGGTGCTCACCTCGGCAAGGACCGCGGCTTCGTGCTCGTGGTCCCGACGCCCGTCGCCGAGGCGGTTGTCGCCGAGGCGGTCGACCGGCCGGACCGGGAGCCTGCGACGCGGCCCCGAGTACTCCCAGTACCAGCGCACGCTCAGTCGGTCCGCGGTCCCGAAGGTGAGGAAGAGAACGAGACGGGGGTCCCTGAAGTGCGGAAACGTCACGGAATCATCGGAGCTCACGACCTGCGCGGAGGTGCGCAGCAGCGGGTAGTACTCCGCGAAGAACTCCTCGGACTCGGCGGCGGGAATCGTGATCGGGCCGGGGGAGGAGAAGACCGGCAGCGCCGAGGCGGTCGTCGGCGCCGTGGACGGCGCGAGGGTGACGGTGAAGCCGGTGCGGGTGTCGACGCCGAAGAATCCGTGCGTCCAGATCGGCTTGGCCAACCCCGTGGCGAATTCGCGTTCATCGATCGTCACCTGCGGTTGGACGCGAAGGCGACCGGGCACCCGGGCGACGTCGATGAGGGCGTTGGCGCTCCGCCCGATGCGGACGTCCATGCCCTGGTTGACGCCGACGAATGCGATCCCGAGTTCGGCCCCGTGGTCGAAGATGTCCCAGATCAACGGGGTGTGGAAATCGCCGAGGTGGTACGGCGCACCGTCGGGCGTGAAGTCGGTCTTGTCGCGGGTGCGCAGGCCCGCGAGCTGGGAGAACCACTCCTGGTGGCGCGGGTCGACCCCGAACTGCGTGGTCATCCGGTCGATCGTGCGCCACGTCAGCGACTTCTTCACCCAGTTCCCGGACTCGCTGAGGACGAGCGGACGGATCGCCAAGGTCGGGTTCGTCCGCGGACTCACGGCAGTCCGCGTCAGCAGCACCGAGCGCTGCGGTTCGTACCACGTGCGGGGCACGACCTCGATGAGCTCGAAGCCGAGGGCCACGGGGGTGTGATCCTGCGGCGTCACCTCGGCGAAGGAGGCGAACGTTGTGCGCCAATCGGTGTGGACGCTCTCAGACCGCCGAGGCTGCGGCGAGGTCGGACGATCGGTAGGCACGAGCCCATCCTCTCACCCCGGCCTGACACGGGGCAGGCTCGCCTACGTGCGCAGCTGGCCCCACCCGAAGGAGGACTCGGCGATGAAGTCCTGGAGTTCTCCGGCGACCAGCTCAGCCTGCTGGTCGACGGTGACCTCGGCCCCGGGGGTGCGGAGATAGATCCCGATCTCGTCCTCGCCGGCACGAACGTGGACGAGAACGTGACCGTCCGGCCGCTCTTCGAGCTCCACGCTGTCGAGCTCGCCGTCGCGGAACAGCCGGTCGATCGCCGGTCGGACGACGACGTCCATGAGCTCGTCGTTCGTCAGGTCGCTCACCATGGTCATGGGGCGACTCTAGCCGCATCTACGGCAGCAGGCCCGTCTCCTGCGCCTCGATGACCGCGGCGTACCGGGTGCGGGCATTGAGCTTCGCCATGAGCGCCTTCATATACGCCTTGACGGTGAGCACGGTGAGACCGAGCGCCTCGGCGACCTCCCGGTTCGTCATGCCCGTCGCCACGAGCGCGAGGACATCGGTCTCCCGCTCGGTCAGCGACACCGGCACCGTCGGCTCACGCTTCTCCGGCAGCGCGAGGCCCTCGGCGATCTCGCGCAGCTCCCGGCGCAGGCGACCGTCGGTGACCGCGGCACTGAGTGCCCGCAGCTCCCCATGGACGGCGCGGATCCGGGTGAGCAGAGCGCGGGCCGCCTCGGCGTCGCTCTCGAGCCGCTGCGCACGGGCGACGATGAGCGCGTGCTCGAGTTCGCGGGCTTCGTCGGTCAGGGTCGAGAGGATGCGGTCGGCGATGACGGCGTCGCTGCGGAACGCGGCATAGAGAACGACGGTGGTCTTACGGTCGACGACGACCGGGGCCGCAGCGATCGCCCGCAGGCGCTCAGCCCGGATCACCCCGTCGTAGTGGTGGGAGATCGCCTCCGAGGCGACATAGTCGGCCACGGCCAGAGGCCGCCGCAGGGCGACCGTGCGACCGCCGAGCCCCGCATCGTAGGACAGCGTGACACCCGGAAGCGCACCGACGGTGGGCCCGAAGAAATGGGAGAGGAGCAGACCGCGGGAGTCGTCGACCACCCCACCGAAGGCGAGGTCGACACCGGTGCCGGTGCGCACGCGATCGAGGGACCGTCGAATGCGCTCGTCGTGCTCCGTGCCCATCGCCGCCCCGTCCTCGCCTCATCGCCTCGGCAGCAGCCACTGCCCACTTCGGAGGGTAGTCAACGATGCGCGCCTTGCCTAGTCTCGCTTCAAACGTCTCGCTTCACCGGCGCACGGGACCACGGTGCCGTCGAGACAGGACGATGACGACCGAGACTGAGGAGAGCGCAATGAACGAGGCAATGACGACCAGGCAGGTGGACGAGGACGTCGCGGTGGCGCCCGCCCCGTGGCAGGACCATCCTGACATCGTGGCCGAGGTCGAGGAGCTGCGCCGCCGATTCTCGGTGGCCGATCTCTGCCTCGCCGAGGTGCTCTGTGACAGTCGCCCGGCAGCCGACACCGCGTTCGTCTGCGTCGACGAGCGGCTCGACCCCTACCGCCTCACGTTCGGGGAACTCGCCGATCGCTCCCAGCGCCTTGCCGCACTGCTCCGCGAACTCGGCGTCGGACGCGGATCGCGAGTCGGCGTCCTCATGGAGAAGACGCGGCAGCTGCCGATCGTCCTCATGGCACTCTGGCGCCTCGGCGCGGTCGAAGTCCCCCTGTTCACCGCCTTCGCCGGACCGGCGATCGCAACCCGAGTGACCGGGGCCGATGCCGTGCTCATCGTCGCCGACGCCGCCCAGCAGCCCAAACTCGAGGGCATCGATGTTCCCGTCCTCGGGACGGGTGCCGACCTCGACCGGGCGATCACTGCACGTCAACCGCTCGAGTCCGCCGAGGCGATCGGCGGGGACGGTCTGTTCCTCCAGCTCTACACCTCCGGCACCACGGGCACCCCCAAGGCCGTGGGGGTCCCGGGCTCCGCGCTCGCCGCGTTCGTCGCCTACATGCGCTACGGTCTCGGCGTCGCCGAGGACGATGTGTTCTGGAACGCGGCCGACCCCGGCTGGGCCTACGGCCTCTACTACGGCATCGTCGGACCGCTCGCGATCGGTGTGCCCAACATCCTCTTCGCCGGCGGCTTCGATCCCGCGACGACCGGGCGTCTCCTCGACGAGCTGCAGGTGTCCAACCTCGCGGCCGCGCCCACCATCTACCGGGCACTGAAGAAGACGGGCGTCACCGCTGCCGCACCCCTGCGCGCAGCCTCCTCGGCGGGAGAGCCGCTGACCGCGGACGTCGTCGACTGGGCACCGGGTGCGCTCGGGGTGACGGTGCGCGACCACTGGGGACAGACCGAGCAGGGCATGGCCATCGGCAACGCGTGGGACGAACGTCTGCGCTCCACGGTCGCCGACCGGTCGATGGGGCAGGCGCTGCCCGGGTTCGTCGCCGGCACGACCGGCGGGTCGATCACCCTCTCGGTCGAGGACAGCCCGCTGATGTGGTTCACCGGCTACGTCGACGCCCCGCGCCAGACGGCGGAGCGCTTCACGCCCGACCGCCGGTGGTACTTCACCGGGGATATTGGCCGCGCGGAGGGACCGGACTTCTTCTTCGCCTCCCGTGACGACGACATCATCCTGGCCGCCGGCTACCGAATCGCCCCGTTCGACATCGAGAGCATCCTCATCACCGACGACGCCGTCGTCGAGGCGGCCGTCGTCGGGCGCCCGGACGAGGTCCGCGGCGAGGTCATCGAGGCATTCGTCGTCCTCGGGGAGTCCGCGGGCACCGACGATCTCGTCACGCGGCTGCAGAACGCCGTGCGCACCACGTACGGCGCACACGCGTATCCGCGCCGGGTCCACATCGTCGACGAGCTGCCGAAGACGCCGAGCGGGAAGATCCAGCGATTCGTCCTCCGAGATCTCGAAGTCTGAGCCGCCCCGTAGGATGGTAGGGATGACGGATGCAGCGCGCGACAGATCCCACACCCCCACTCCTGCGGTGCTCGGGGCCCTGCTGCTCGCGACCGCGCGCACGACCGACACGCCACCGGCCGACACCGGACCGGCGGGCGCGGCGCTGCCCAACGCAACCGGAGGGCTCGAGGCGCCGGATGAGACGATCCTCGCCGAGGTGGAGGCGACGCTGTCCGCCCAGTTCCCCGACGACGCGGCACTCGTCACTCGCACCGTCACCGAGGTGGCCGAGGCGATCGGCTCCATCCGCCGTCGTGACGCGAAGCCCGGCCTGACCGCGGCACGCTACGACGCCGAGCGCACCGCCCTGCTGCGCCACCTCGGGATCGGCTCGGGCAAGGGCGCGAGCCTCTGGCCGCCGACGAGTCAGACCGCCGTGCAGCGGTTCGGATCGTGGAACGATGCGCTCACGGCGGCGGGACTGGCGACGAGCAGCACGGGCCGGGCGAAGGGGCAGCTGCGCTTCGACGCCGCTGCCTACGATCGGGCGATCGCCGCGTTCGTCGCCGACTGCGAATCCCGCGGCGTCGGCGCCACGTACAAGGCGTACGGGGAGTACGCGACGGCGCACAAGGGCGAGGTGCCCTCGGCCGCCGCGGTGCGGAAGTTCTACGGAAGCTGGAACGCAGCGCTCGCCTCGGCGACCTGACCCGATCGCGGAACCGCCGCCGCAGCGGGATCGACAACATCGATTTCTGCCCGATCTGACGGCGTCGACGGCCTGACCTCGACGGCCGCCTGCCCCGTGATCGCGGGGCACGCGCCGGGAAACGCCCGACCGCGTGATCCGACACGGCAAGTTCACCTGGGTGAAACTCCGGGAAAAATCCTTGAAAAATGTGCGTGAGGTTTGTAGTGTCACTGCGTCTGTACAGGTGGAATGGAACCAAGCAGGCCTGCCGGTCTGCAGGCTCCGTTCCCTAGAGAGAAGGATGGAAACATGGTTGTCATCGGCTGGATCATCGTCGGACTGCTCGCGGGAGCGCTCGCGAAGCTCATTCTGCCCGGCAAGCAGGGTGGTGGCTGGATCAGCACCATCATCCTCGGTGTCATCGGCGCCTTCGTCGGTGGACTTCTCTTCGGCCTCTTCGGCGGCAAGGGAATCGGCGCAGTCTTCTCGGATCCCTGGTCGTGGGGTTCGTTCTTCATCGCCGTCATCGGCGCGATCGTGTTCTCGTTCATCTGGGGACTGATCATCAAGAACCGCAGCAAGAACGCTGCCTGACCACGATCCGGTCTCTTCCGGATCACCTGTTGGAACAACGAAAGGAAATCGCCATGAGTGCGAAGGACAAGTTCGACAACAAGGCCCAGGAGCTCAAGGGCAAGGCCAAGGACGCCACCGGCAAGCTCATCAACAACGAGCAGATGCAGGCCGAGGGCAAGGCCGACCAGGCCGCCGCCGGCACCAAGCAGGCCGGTGAGAAGCTCAAGGACACCGCGAAGGACGTCACCGACCGTCGCTGAATGACGGGCGCTGATCTCTGATCAGCGCGTCCTGGCTCCGGTGATCGCACACCGGGCACCGACACGGTCGCGCCGCGTCATCCGCGGCGGTCCGGGCAGCGCAGGGGCGAGTGCACTTAAGTGCACTCGCCCCTGTCGCGTTCTCAGCCGGTTGAAGTCACAGTGCCACTGCGCCACCACGTCACCGCGTCGCGGCGAAGTCCGCGAGGCGTCGGCACGCCTCCCTGATCGTCTCCGGGGACACGGCGAACGTCAGCCGCAGATAGCCCTCACCGGCGGGGCCGAACGCCGACCCGGGAATCGTGGCGAGCCCGTGGTGCCTCAGCAGCTCGAGCGCGACGTCCCACGAGCTCAGACTCCAGTCCTTGATGTTGGCGAACGCGTAGAACGTCGCCTCGGGGCGCAGCACGCTCATTCCGTCGATGGCGTTGACCTGATCGACGATGAGGTCTCGGCGCTGCGCATACGACTCGACCATCTCTCCCACCACCGACTGAGGGCCGGTGAGCGCAGCGATCGCCGCTTCCTGGACGAAGCCCGGCAGACTCGAGGTCAGCCCCTCCTGGAGCAGCGGCATCGGGGCGATGAGATCGGCAGGGGCGATGACGAACCCGCACCGCCACCCCGTCATCGCGTAGGTCTTCGAGAAGCTGCCGATGACGAGGTGCCGATCGAACTCGGGCCGCACCTCGGCGATCGAGGTGAACGTCGCATCGTCGAAGACGATCTCGTCGTAGACCTCATCGGAGATGATCGTGAACCCGAACTCCTCGGCGAGGTCGACGATCCCCTCGAGATCGGCCCGATCGATGACCGAGCCGAGCGGATTCGACGGGGAGTTGAGGATGATCGCCGCGGTCCGCTCGGTGACGGCGGCCCGGACATCCTCGGCGCGGACCTTGAAGCCGCTGTCCTCACGCACGGGCACGGGCACGGCAACCGCGCCGAGGCGGTGGATCTGACCGCGGTAGTTCGGGAAGCTCGGATCGGCGATGATGACCTCCTGCCCGGGCGAGACCGTGGCATCGAGGGAGAGGGTGAGCGCCTCCATCGCCCCGAAGGTGACCATGACGTTCTCGACGCCGACCGGCCGACCCCAGCGGGCCGCGTACTTCTCCGCGATCGCCTCGCGCAGCCCCGGGATCCCGGCATTGGCGACGTAGCGGGTCTCATTGTTCTCGATCGCCCGGATGCCGGCGGCCTTGATGTGCTCCGGCGTGGGGAAGTCCGGTTCGCCGACGGTGAGCTTGACGGCGTCGGGGTGATCGAGCGCGAGGTTGAACATCCTGCGGATGTCCGAGGCCGGATACGTCTGCGCCATCGGCGAGATGCGCTGGTCCGGGGTCGTCATGGTCGCACTCCTTCATCGTCGCTGCCCTCACGCTGAGTCTGGCAGATCTCACCCCGGCGGTGTGACAGCCGTACGGCCCGCGCCGCCGTTTCCCGGACGCAGAGTGTCGATGATCGAGTCCGAAATCGACACTCTGCGTCCGCGACTTCGGCAGAGGTGCACCGCAGACCTCAATCCGCCGCCGGATTCTCTGCCTGGAATGACCTGAAGTCGGGGAGAGCCCGCCCTATTCCGCGAGTCCGGCGAGCCGCGCGCCGAAGCGGGCGAGGAGACTCGTCTTCTGCGCGTCGGTGATGCGCTCCCACTCATCGGCGAGGTTGAAGATCTTGTACATCGACCGGATGCCGAGCCACCGGATCGGCTCGGGCTCCCACTGCCCCGAGACGTGATCGTTCCACGGCAGGGCGGTCAGCGGCGTCGGCGTGCCGGCCGCCCGGTCGAGGAGCGTCTTCGCCGCCAGATGCGTCGCCGTCACCCCGTGACCGGCATACCCGCGCGCCACGCCGATGCGCTGTGCGGGGTCGAAGAAGATCCCGGCGCACCAGTCGCGCGTCACCCCGAGCGCACCCCGCCACGCGTGGGCGACCTCGACGTCGAGCGTAGGGAAGAGCGAGGACAGGCGCGTGCGGAGCAGGTCGACCACCTCGGCGGGAACCCGTCCGTCACCGGGCAGGCCCGAGCCGAAGGCATACGGCGCACCCCGGCCGCCGAGGGCGATCCGATTATCGGCGGTGCGCTGGGCGTAGATGAAGGTGTGCGCGGCATCGCCGAGGCACTCCCGGCCCGCCCAGCCGATCTGCTCCCACGCCTCGGCCGGCAGCGGCTCGGTGGCGATCATCGAGGAGAACACGGGAATGACCTGGCGGCCCTCGAGGCCGGGCAGGTCACCGGCGACAGTGTCCGAATACCCTTCGAGGCAGACGAAGATCGTCTCCCCGCTGACCGGGCCGCGCTCGGTCGACACGAGGCCGGTGCCGATGTGCCGGGCCCGCGTGCCCTCGCAGATCGTCACGCCGCGCTCGCGGAGGACGCGGGCGAGTCCTTCGGTGAGGAGCGCCGGGTCGATGCGCGCGGTGCCGGGCACGAAGACGCTGCCCTGCGCGTTGTCGACGTTGATCCTCGCCCGCGTCTCGGCGGCGTCGAGGACCTGCATGTCCGCAGGCCCGTACCCGAACCGGCGGTTGCCCTCGACGAGGTCGTGGAGGCGGGCCATCCCGGCCGCGGACTGGGCGACGTCGATGTGCCCGCCGCGCACAGCCTCGGCGTCGATGCCCTCGGTCTCGAGCACGTCGAGGACCTCGTCGATCGAGTCGAAGAGCGCGGACTGGAAGGCCCGGACGCTCTCGACGCCGGTCCGTCGGGCCGAGCCGACCGGACCGTCCGGGTCGTCGATGACGGCACGGTCGACCGCCTCGGCGAAGCGGGCCCGGTTGCCGGGCATGAGCGTCGAGAGCCACCCGCCGTTGCGGCCCGAGGCGCCGTAGCCGACCGTCTTCGCTTCGATGACCGTGATCGCCCAGTCGGGGTGGGCCTGGCGAGCGCAGTAGGCCGACCACAGCCCGGTCATGCCGCCGCCGACGATGACGAGGTCCTGCTTGGCAGAGGGGAGTGGGGTGGGGATGGGCGCGGCCGGCGACTGCGCCAGCCAGAACGACGCCTCACCGTTGAGGTAGGTCAATGGAGCTCTCCTGATCGAGTGCGCCCGCCCGCTGCGAGCGTACGGATTCAGTTCTATCCCATGGCTAGTCGTGCTGTAAACAGCAGTTGGAGGTCGTATTGGCATATGAAATCGCCGAGGCGGCTCCGGATTCCGTGCTCGTGTTCCGGTTCCGCTCGCTACACTGGGCGCATGAGCGCAACGGAGCCGATCGACACGACCACCTACCCCCTCGACCACGAGCCGATCGAGGAGTGGCAGCGCCTCGACCCCGCTGGGGCTGACGCGCCCGGCGAGGCTGGGGCGTCCGCCGCGACGACGACGGCGTTCGCCGAACTCGGGACGATCGGCGACGTCGACTACGGACTGTGGGAGATGAGCGCCGGCGCGATGCGCGATGTCGAGGGCGACGAGGTCTTCCTCGTCATCTCCGGTGCCGGTCGCATCGAATTCGACGACCCCGCCCAGGAGCCGGTCGTGCTGGCACCCGGCTCTCTCGTCCGCCTGACCGCCGGGATGAAGACGCGGTGGTACATCGACGAGTTCCCGCTGCGGAAGCTCTTCATCTCCCCGAACGAGGGGTGACACCGCCGCTCGCCAGCAGATGAAGCTGACGCCGACCCTCAGGCTGCAGACGACACCGAGCCTCAGGCCGCCTCGGCGATGAGGGATTCGATCGCGGCGACGGCACCGGTGATCGCGAGCTCGAGACCCCTGGCCGAACGGTCGTCGTCATCCCCGAACGGCGCCGCACGCTGCAGGTGCGGGACCGCATGGTCGCCCGGCTGCCACATCGGCACCGGGGCGCCGCGATCGAGCGCCGATCCGAGGACGACCGCGTCGAGCATCGAGACGACGTCGACCTGGTCCTCGGCGGGGATGCCGATCTCGTCGAGGATCGCGAACGCGACCTCGTAGATCCGCAGCGTCGGCAGGTCGTCGACCGGGGAGCCGACGAGCAGCGGCATCGCGGCGGGCAGCTTCGCCATGTTCGCCCGGTAGCTGCGGATCCACGCCCGCAGCCGGTCCTGCCACGGCGTGCCCTCCTCTGTCGCCGCACGCAGGTCGATGCGACCGTAGAGCGCCTCGCGCATGAGGTTGATGATCTCGTCACGACCGCCCCGGACGTGGTGGTAGAGCGATGACGGGTTGACCCCGAGCTCCTTCGCGATCCCGGGAATCGTGAAATCGTGATCGCGCTCGACCAACGTCAGGGCCGCCTCGGCGATGATGCTGGGGGAGAGGATGTTCTTGCTCGGTCGCGCCATGGCGTCATTCTCTCAGAGCGTCGCGCATCCCCTCCCGTCAGGAGGCGGTCAGTGGACGATGACCGTCCGGCCCTGCGCCCCCGCGCGCATCGCGTCGAAGGCCGCATTGACCTCGTCGAGGCCGACCCGATCGGTGATGAGGCGGTCGATCGGCAGCTTCCCCGCGCGGTAGAGCTCGGCGAGCAGCGGGAAGTCGCGGCCGGGAACCGTCGACCCGTAGTTCGAGCCGACGAGCCGCTTGCCCTCCTCGGCCAGGAGCAGAGCGTCGACGGAGACCGGATCGTCCTCCGGGGGCAGCCCGACGACGACGGCGGTGCCGCCGGGCATCAGGCACTCAGGCATCTGCTCGATCGTCTGGCGCCGGCCGATCGCCTCGAACGCGTAGTCGACGCCGGTCCCGGTGAGCGCGGCGACCTCGGTGGCGAGGTCGGGACCCGACGTCAGCGTGTGCGTGGCGCCGAACGATGACGCGAGCGCGAGCGCCTCGTCGGAGATGTCGGCGGCGATGATCGGGTTCGCCCCGGCCAGGGCGAGGGACATGATGATGCTCAGTCCCACTCCGCCGGCGCCGATGACGAGCGCCGAGCGGCCGGGTTCGACGGCGGCGTCGTTGACGACGGCGCCGAAGCCGGTCGCGATCGAGCAGCCGATGAGGGCGGCGACGTCGAAGGGGACGTCGTCGGGGATCTTCACCGCCGCCTGCTGCGCGACGACGGTGTACTCGCTCATCGACCCGACGGCGAGGTACGGGTAGACGGGGGCATCATCCTGCGCGAACCCCGTCGTCCCGTCGGGCAGGAGCCCGGCCGAGGCGCCGCTGCCCGTGCACACCCACATGCGGCCGGCGCGGCAGGCCGCGCAGTGCAGGCACGGGTAGAACCAGCTGAGGACGACGTGATCGCCGACGTCGAGATCGGTCACGCCCTCCCCGGTGGCGACGACGGTGCCGGCCCCCTCGTGGCCCATGACGGTGGGGCTCGGCAGGTTCCAGTCGCCGTCGAGGACGTGCCGGTCGGAGCCGCACACCCCCGAGGCGCCGAGCTTGACGAGGACCTGGCCGGGGCCGGGGTCGCGAACGACCACCTCGGCGATGGTGAGGTCGGGTCCGGCGGTGTGGATGGCGGCACGTGAAGCGGTGGGCATGTCTCTCCTTGGTGATGGTGCGCGGTGCGGTGGGCTGGAAGGCTCGCCGAGGCGGTCGGTCCTCAGCGGGCCGGATGCCGGGAGGCGTAGGCGACCCGGAAGATGAGGAGGTAGATGAGGCCGGCGACGAACGCAGCGGGCAGGGCGGCGGTGATGACCGAGAACGCCGGTGCGGTCTCGAGCGTGACGGGGTTGTAGAGCCAGACGTAGAACGCGGCGCCGGCGATCACGGCGACGATGCCCGCCCAGTTGACCCCGCCCGTGTACGCGTAGAGCCGGCCGTGCCCGCCGAGGTGGAGCTCGCGCAGGTCGATGTGCTGGCGGCGGAGGACGAAGTAGTCGGCGAGTGCGACGCCGCAGATCGCGGTGAGGAAAGCGCCGGAGAACGACACGAACACCATGAACTGCTCGTACATGAACTGGGGGAAGAACGTCATGATCGCGGGCAGGACGAAGAAGGCCGCCGTGAGCGCCTTCCACGGCACCCGTCTCAGCGCGTGACCGGCGGACTGGCGGATCGCGAGGATCGTCGAATAGACGATCGAGGACATCGACGTGATGTTGGCGAACCCGATGAACGCGAGCACGGCGACCCCGAGGACAGGACCGCCCAGCGGCACCATCCAGTACGTCGGATCGGAGTCCCCGATCGTCAGGGCCGCGGCCATCCCGACGACCTGGGCGATGAGGGTGGCGAAGAACAGGGCGCCGAAGGCGGGCCAGACGGCTGCCCGGCGGCTCTTCGTCATCCGCGCGAGCGAGCCCATGACCGGGTACCACGAGACCCCGACGCCGACGTTGAACTCGACGGCGACCATGAAGTTGAGCGTCGGATCGTCGAACGGCGCCAGCGGGGACGCGTCCCGCAGCGTGTCCCACGAGGTGGTCGCCACGAGGACGATCATCATGACGACGGTGATGATCGCCAGCCCCGGGGCGACGAACTTGTTGAACTTCCCGATCGTCACCGGGCCGCGGGAGAGGACGAACCACGCGATGCCGATGGCGACGAGGCCGCCGATCGTCACGAGCGGCCCGTACTGATCGAACTCCGCTCCGACGAGCGTGCCCGCGACCTGGCTCGTCGCGCGCCCGGCCATGACCGCGAGCAGCGAGGACCAGCCCATCTCCGTGACGAGGATGATCGTGAAGACGATGAGGCCGACCCCGACGACGCCGAACGCGCCGCGCAGCAGTGTGTACTGCTCGGAGCCGTAGCGCTGGGAGGCCGGCACGGAGGCGAGCACCATGAAGCACAGGCCGATCGCGTTGCCGATGATCATCGCCGCCACACCGTCGGCGAACCCGACGAGCAGGGCGGTCGAGCCGCCGACGAGGAACGCCCACGTGGCGATCGCGAGTGCTGTGTTCACCCACGTGAAGTCCCAGCCCGACCAGGTCCGCTCGGATTTCAGCAGCGGGAATGTGCCGTAGATGCGCTCCTGCTGCAGTTCGCGGCTGACCGGGTCCTCGGCGGCCGTCGCGGACCCGGCCGTGTGATCCGGTGCCCCGTTCACAGCGCCACCACCAGCAGGCCGATGAGGCAGGCGGCGACGGCCGACCCGGTGTAGACGGTGAGCTCTGTCGCCGACAGCGGCAGACGCGAGGGATCGGCCGCCTCGGTGGATTCGACGATCGCGATTCTGCGCTCGATCTCCTCGGCGACGGCGGGTGAAGTGCCGTTCGCGGCCATGGTGGACGCGAACTCGCTGTGCGGTGTCATCGGTGACTCCTCGGGCTCTCGGTGGTCGGGTCGAGGGCAGCGGCTGCGATGCGCTCGACGAACCGGACGGCCAATAAACCAAATCCGATTTGGTTTACAATTGTCACTGACCGGCGAAGGCGCCGTCAATGGTGTCGGGAGGAAAACTTCCGCGCGGAGGAGGAGACGCTCCATGAGCGAACAGCGCACACCGGAACGTGTGGCCAGTGCGAGCCCGGCCAGCGAGCGTCCGGCGGTGGCGATCGGGATCGTCCAGGCGGCCGCCCACATCGACGACATCGAGGGCAACCTGCGGACATTGCGGCGCGGAGTCGCGGAGGCACGGGATGTCGGCGCCGAGGTGGTGGTCACGCCCGAGCTCTTCGCCACCGGCTACGATCCGGCTCGGGCCTGGACCCATGATGGGGCGCGGGTGCGGGAGAGTCTCGCCGCCATCGCCGGTGACCTCGGGGTCGCGCTCGTCGCCTCGAGCGTCGACGAGGTCGGTGCCCGCCGGTTCATCGCGGCCTCGTTCTTCGACGACTCCGGCACCGAGCTAGCCCGGGTCCACAAGCGTCACCTCTTCGACATCGAACGCGACTTCTTCACGCCGGCCGCCCGCTGCGGCGACCTCGTCGACTGGCGGGGCATGCGCTTCGGCATGGGCATCTGCTACGACGTCGAGTACCCGGAGTTCGCCCGCGCACTCGCCGAGGCGGGCGCCGAGGTGCTGCTCGTGCCGACCGCCGTGCCCGCATCCTCCGGTGACGAGCCCCGCGACCCGGCTCTCGCGTTCTCGCCGACGCAGACCTCGACGCTGCTCGTGCCCGCGCGGGCCCTCGAGAACGGTCTCGCGATCGCCTATGCCAATCACAGCGGCGAGGGCTTCACCGCCCACAGCTGCCTCGTCAACCCCAACGGCCGCATCGTCGATCTCCTCGATCGCGGCGCCGGCGTCGCCGTCACCGTGATCAGCGCCGCGGGGATCGCCGAGGCGCGAGCCCGCAACCCCTACCTCGCCGACCTCAGGCGACTGCGCGGCGTCACAGAGTGAGCCGGAGCAGGACCCCTTGACGCGGTCGTCTATCGTGTGAGGAAGGCGCCGCCCACCGCTCCGCGCGGAAAGCGGCGCCTCCCACCAGCTGCACCACCGTTCCCTGCGGCACCGCTGCCGGGGAGCGGGCGTTCGAAGGAGCCGCCGATGAAGACTGCCCAGCGACTGAATGACCTCGGCACGGAAACCGCTTTCCGCGTCGCCCAGGCCGCCGCCGATTGGAAGGCTCAGGGGAATCGGGTCTATCCGTTCCACCTCGGCGATCTCGATTTTCCGATGGCCCCGCACATCGTCGAGGCGATGAACCGGGCGATCACGGACGGCAAGACCGGGTACTGTCCGGGACCGGGGATCCCCGAGTTGAGGGCGGCGCTCGCTGAGGACATCGGGTCTCGGCGCGGTCTCGACATCGATCCCGCCGAGGTGGTCGTCACCACCGGGGGCAAGCCGGTCATCACGAAGTTCCTCCAGGCGGTGATGGATCCCGGTCAGTCCGTGCTCTACCCGAATCCCGGGTTCCCGATCTATGAGTCGCAGATCGAATACCTCGGTGGGCGGGCGCTGCCGTACCGGTACGTGCCGACCGCCGACGGGTTCGCCATCGACCTCGACCATCTGCGGGCCTCGATCGACGAGACGACGGTGGCGATCATCTACAACGATCTGCAGAATCCCATCTCCGCGGAGTCGACGCCGGGGGAGCGGGAGGCGATCGCGCAGATCGCCGCCGAGCACGACCTCTGGGTGCTCTCCGACGAGGCGTACTTCGAGATGCGCTACGGCGGTGAGTCCGCGTCGATCGCCGCCCTGCCGGGGATGCGCGAGCGCACCGTCATCCTCTACACGTTCTCGAAGAAGTTCGCGATGACCGGGTCGCGGCTCGGGTGTGCGGTGGCCCCGAAGGAGGTCGCCGAGGCGATCTCGACGATGAACACGAACGACGAATCGTGCACGACCCACTACGTCCAGTGGGCGGGGATCTCGGCGCTGCAGGGACCGCAGGAGCCGGTCGCGGAGATGCTCGACGTGCTCCGCGCCCGCCGCGACGCCGCATGCTCGCTCATCAACGCGATCCCCGGCATGGAGGTCGCCGTGCCGGAATCGACGTTCTACATCTTCCCCGACGTCACCGAGGCGATGGCGAGCAAGGGGATCGCGACCCTCTCCGACTTCTCCACCCAGGCCCTCCATGACACCGGGGTCTCGTTCTGCACCCGCGAGCACTTCGGTCGCCCGCAGCCGGGGGAGGAGCAGAAGTACATCCGGCTCGCGTACTCGGGCATCGGCGAGGACGACATCGTCGAGGGGCTGACGAAGCTCAGGGAGTGGGTCGAGGCCGGGTGAGCCAGGGGCGGCGTCGTCACCGCAGGCGGAACGTCGCCGTCCCCACGGCATCGCGGACAGCGGCGAGCGTCTGCTCCGAGGTCTGAATGCTGCTGTCGATGACGTGGTCCTCCAGGTCGCCGAGGTGGCTGAACTGATCCCACATCGTCGTGAGCGGCTCCTCGTCGGTGAGGTCGTCGGGACCGGTGCGCGCGGTGGCGCGGTCGAGCGCGACCTCTCGGCTCGGCCGAAGGATGAGGTAGTGGACCGGCAGAGGATCAGGGTGCCGGGTGAGCACACGGAAGTGATCGAGCATCCATGGTCCGACGATCCCATCGACGATGACGGTGTAGTCGCCCCGCGCGTAGATCGCGGCAGCGTGGAC
The DNA here is from genome assembly GCF_039528855.1 of Brevibacterium sanguinis. Classification (NCBI taxonomy): domain Bacteria; kingdom Bacillati; phylum Actinomycetota; class Actinomycetes; order Micrococcales; family Brevibacteriaceae; genus Brevibacterium; species Brevibacterium sanguinis. The sequence goes on from NZ_BAAAMB010000006.1 coordinate 22,949, forward strand.
GACGACCTCCATGACCGTGTGGTTCTGCGCCTCGGACTCCGGCAGGTAGGGCGGGATGGCACCGGAGGCGATGAAATGCCAGAAGTCGTCGGTGTGCAGGTGGACGGACCGTGGGAAATCGTGCGCCAGGGCGCGGGCTGTCGTCGACTTCCCGGCTCCCGGAGGTCCGGCGAGGATGATGACGTCGGCGCTCATGGTCGTCAGTGTACGGTCCGCGCATCGGACCACCAGGCTTCCTTATAGCTCTACCGACCGATGCAGCTCTGCCGACCGATGAATCCGGAGCGATGAGCGGTCACCGGCGCCGAGGCGGTCGCACCGCTGCGCGCCCGGCATCGGTGAGCAGACCGACGGTGCGCAGCCAGGCGATGGTCTCGGCGAGCATCGTCGTCAGCGAGGTGCGTCCCAGTCCGAGGGTCGTGCGGGCCAGGGAATCGTCGACGAGGAGGTTGCCCGTCGCCCGCCGATACTTCGCCAGGCTGAGTTCGGGCTCGGTTCGCGTCAGGGCGGCTTTGGCCTGACTTACGGCGAAGAGTGCGGCCATCACCGAGGCGGGAGTGGCGCGGGTGGGCGCAGGTCTGCCGAGCAGCCAGGCGATCGTCTGCACGACCTCGAGGAAGCCGGCTTCGACTCCGCCGAGGATGATGTTGCCGCCCTCGACCGGGGCGTCGACGGCCGCGAGGTGGGCGGCGACGACATCGTGCACAGAGATCCACGTCGCCGTCCCCGGTGGGACGACCCGCAGGCGATCGGAGGCGAGCGGCAGGATGAGCTGCCGGGACCAGTTCGCGGCATCGTAGCTGCCGATGATGTTGACGGGGTTGAGGATGACGGTCGACAGCCGTCCGTCACGGTCAGCCGCCGTGATGAGCTCTTCGGCGGCCCGTTTGCTCTTCCCGTAGTTGTCGCCCTTGACGGCGACGTTCGACGCCGAGGACTCGACGAGGCGGACGCCGGGCTGATACCCGTAGGCGGAGATCGACGAGGTCGCCACGAGCCGTCTGGCCCCGGCGCGCTCGGCGGCGGCGAGGAGCTCGCGGGTGCCGTCGACGTTGTCGCGAAACTGTGCCTGCGCGTGACGGGACCACGTCGTGGTGTTGCAGGCGAGGTGGAAGACGACCGGGTGTCGCAGACCGGTGAGCGCGGCCTGCAGCGACGATGGGTCGAGGAGGTTGCCGAGACGGACGTCGACTCCCGGCGGCAGCAGGTCGGATCGGTCCTCGGGGCGGCAGAAGGCGGTGACGGACCATCCGTCGTCGACGAGGCGCTCGACGAGCTGGCGGCCGAGGAAACCGGCGGCGCCGGTGACGAAGGCGTGCGCTGACATGATGCGTGTCCGTTCTCCCGAGTTCGATACCGTGAGTATTGCATACCGAGGGTATCCAATACCAGTGGTACTGTCGAGGGCATGGCGAAGACCACTCCCTCGACCGCGCGGCAGCGACAGCGCCCGACCCGCGAGCAGACCCGCACCCGGGTGCTCACCGCAGCCGCCGACGTCTTCTCCGCCCGGGGCTTCACGCAGGCTTCGGTCGATGAGGTCGCACGGGCGGCCGGGCTGACCAAGGGCGCGGTCTACTCGAGCTTCGGCAGCAAGGACCAGCTGTTCTTCGAGGTGCTCAAGGCGCGGACGGCCGAGCGGATCGCCTCGATCGTCACTGCCGCCCGCGCGGCAGGGGAGCCGGACTCTCCGGATTTCGCCCGCGGACTCGCGACGCGGCTGGCGCGCTTCACCACCGACGACCCGACCTGGCACCGGGCGTTCCTCGAGTTCTGGGCCTCGGCGATGCGCGAGGGCGGCACCGGTGCCGCCGACCTCGAGGCGAGCAGGCGTCAGCTGCGCGAGGCGATCGCCGCGGAACTGAGCGCCGCCGGCATCGCTGAGGCCGAGCAGCTTGCGGTCGTCATCCTCGCCCTCTCGAACGGCCTCGCAGTCGAGGGCGCGATCGACCCCGACGCCACCGTCGGAATCTACGAATTCGCCCTGCAGCGTCTCCTCGCCACTGCCTGATGCCCTGCGTTCGGACGCGACCCAGGGTACTCGCCTGACGGAACCACCGGGCGCCGGTCGACTAGGGTGAGGTGACCAGCCCGCATCGAGTGAACCGGAGCCGTCCTGCGCCTGCGACCCCGCCACAGCCAGATCATCACGATCTCCGATGACACGCGCTCATCGGTGAGCATGATCCCCGCACTGCTCGTCGGGGTCGTCGTCATCGTCGGACTCGGATTCTCCCCTTTCGGCGCCGATTCGGCCGGTTTCGTCGATGCGACGCAGCGACTCATCGCCGTCTTCCTCGTCGCGTGGCCGGTGTACGCGCTGGTCTACCTCCTCTGGACCCATGTCGGACTGCAGGACCTCACGGAGACGGAGCTCACCGTCCACTCGCGCTGGGCCATCGCCCGCAGGCGCCGCTGGACGTCGATCCTCTTCGGCGGCGGTGGTGCCGTGTCGTGGACGCTCGTCGCCGCCTTCGTCGCCATCATGCTCAACGTCTACCTCGTCACCCTCGGATCGAGCGAGGAGACCGTCATCGCCGGTGCCCTCGGCGTCGCCAACGTCATCGCCTCGTGGGCGGTCATGGTCTACTCGTTCGCCCTCGACTACATGCGCCTCGACCTTCGGGACGGCGGCAGCCAGGCGGCACGCCACCTCGAGTTCGACATGGAGGAGGACCGGGCCTTCAGCGACTACCTGACGTTCTCCGTGCTCACCTCGACGATGACGGCGGCGCTGCCGGGCCGAGCCATCACCCGCGCCGGGTGGAGACTCGTGCGGACCAACGTCATCGTCGCGTTCGCCTTCAACTCCGTCGTCGTCGCCACCCTCGTGTCGATGATCCTCTCCTACGTCATGGAGGCGTAGCCGAGCCTCCCGCCGGCTCGGATGCTCGGCTAAGCCCGCGGGATCAGAGCCGCCAGCAGCTGTTGAGCGGAGACTGACCGGCGAAGGTCGTCGACGTGAACGCCTCGACGCGCGGCAGCGAGGCGAGGTACCCGCCGATGTGCGTGGGCGCGAGATTGTCGGCGAAAGTCACCGACCTGCCCGCATCGCACCAGGCCGCGGCCAGCCCCCGACCCTGCGCGAAGGGCACGACGTCGTCGAGGCGGCTGTGGTTGACGAGGACGGGAATGTCCGGGATCGCCGCCGTGCCCAACCGCTGCTCGTCGAGGACTGCGGTGAACTCCTCCTCGACGAGCTGCTGGAAGTCCCCGCCGTTCTTCGTCAGTGTGCTCGTGTCGACGAAGGCGTTGGTGAGAACGGCTTCGATCGTGCACTGGCCGGCGGCGCGCTCGACCGTCTCCTGGCCCTTCTCGTTGAGGTGCTCGCTGAGGTCGATGCCTGCCTGCTCCGCGAACGAATCCGCCCCGAAGAGGAGGAAGCCGGTGTAGACGCCCGAGAGGCTGCCGACGGCGTCGTTGAGGTCGGTCGGAGCGGCCCCCGCCGAGGCGGAGGTGAGGTTGAGCTCGGGAGCCCACTCCGTGGCGAGTTCGAGGGCCGCCGCCGTCGCCTGCCCGCCCTGGGAGTAGCCGCGCAGCTGCAGCTGCGTCTCCGCATCGATGCCGCTTCCCTCGACCAGTTGGACGGCGCGGGCGGCGTCGAGCACGGCACGGCCCTCTTCGACGCGGTTGAGGTAGCGGTGCGGACCCTCGGTGCCGAGGCCGATGTAGTCGACGACGATGACCGGACGGTCGGCGGCCAGCGCCGAGGTCACCCCGATGCCCTCGTACTCCGTGCCCATGCTCAGCTGTCGGCTGGGAGCGCACTTGTCGGCAGTGCCCTGCGTGCCCGGGGCGATGACGACGGCGTCCTGCGCCGGGCCGTCGGAGTTCGCCGGGCTGAGCAGGGTGGCGGTGGCGGCACGGGCAGTGCCGCGTTCGTCGGTGGTGCGGTACATGAACGTCGTCGTCTTCGCGTCGTGCCTGATGAGCCGGACGGGGTCGAGGTAGAAGTCGGATTCGGCCTGCCTGACGACTGCGCCGTTCTCCTCCGGCAGCGTGGCGGGAGTCTCGTAGAAGTCCGCGGGGACACCGGATGCCGGGAGGTCCTCGACGGCGGCTGCGTATTCGACATCGGCGACGGTGATCTCGTCGGAGGATTCGACGACCGACTGTGCCTGTTCGACGCTCACTCCGGCGGGAACGCTGCTGCGATCGAGTTCGGAGGGATCCTCGGCGGCCCGCTCGTCGTTGAGGCGTTCGGCTTCGGCGTCCGTCGTCGGGACGGGGTCGGCGGCGTGGGCCGGGGTCGCGATCGTGCCCACCGCCAGCGCGAGGCCGGCGATCGCTGCGGTGCCCACCGTGGTCAGTCGTCGCAGGGGCGGAGTCATTGTCGGTCGACGTGTGCTCATAGGTCTGCATTCCTGTTCTGTCGTGGATCTCGGCGTTGAGAGTGCGCGAACAGCCGACCGCCCGGGCTTCGGTGGAGCCGCGGGGGTCGACCAGGACGGGGTGCCCGGATGGTGACCGGCGCCACACATCCTACCGAACAGAACGACTGATCGGTAGTTAGTCCTCGGTCGGCCCGGCCAGCCCATCGCCCCGCGGCAGAGGCCGCGCACCGACTGATCACCGCCTCGACCCGCGGAATTCATCGACACCGACCCTGATCGGGCGTACGCTCAAAATCGGGTGCCGACCGTTGTGTCACTGCTCTGCCTGCGTGATCGTCGGCTGGTCACCGCGAACCGGCGGACGTCATCGCCACCGGTTCGATCACCGCCACGATTGCAAAGGAGCAACCATGCGAGCATCTGTGTCCGAGGGAGTCGGCTCACCGTTCACCACGCGGGACGTCGACATCGACGAACCGCGCGAGCGCGAGGTCCTCATCGATGTCAGGGCCTCGGGTCTCTGCCATTCCGACCTCCACATCGTCGAGAGCGGCTACGGCTTTCCATTTCCCGCCGTGTTCGGCCATGAGATCGCCGGCGTCGTCGAGGCGGTCGGCTCCGAGGTCACGACGATCGAAGTCGGCGACCACGTCGTCGGATGCCTCATCCAGTTCTGCGGAGTGTGCACGACGTGCCTGTCCGGGCGCACCTACGAGTGCCCGAACCCGCAGGCGACGGTGCGCGGACCGGACGAGCCGTCGCGCCTGAGCGCCGAGGACGGCACGGCGATCGCCTCGGGGTGGGGTCTCGGCGGCTTTGCCTCCCAGGCGCTCGTCCACGAGAACCAGCTCGCCGTCGTCCGCGACGATCTCCCGTTCCCGCAGGCGGCGATCATCGGGTGCGCGGTCGTCACCGGGGCCGGATCGGCGATCAACACCGCCGGTGTGCGCGTCGGCGATTCCGTGGCCGTCATCGGCACCGGCGGGGTGGGGCTCAACGTCATCTCCGGTGCGCTCCTGGCCGGAGCCACGCACGTCATCGCCATCGACATCATCGACGCGAAGCTCGAGGTCGCGAAGAGCTTCGGCGCCACCGAGGTCATCAACTCCTCACAGGTCGACGCCGTCGAGACCGTCAGGGAGCTCACCGGGGGAGGGGTCGACCACGCGTTCGAGGTCATCGGACTGCCGGCCACCCAGGAGCAGGCGATCGCGCTGCGCCGCGTCGGCGGGCACGCCTACCTCATCGGCATCGCCAAGCCCGACGCCACGGTCACCCTCGACACCTCGCTCGCCGCCCTCGTCAGCCATGCCAGCGTGCAGGGCGTGAGCATGGGATCGACGAACCTCAAACGCGACATCCCGATGTACGCCGACCTCTACATGCAGGGGCGGCTCAACCTCGACGGGCTCATCAGCCAGGAGATCTCCATCGACGACGTCGACGAGGCCTACGACAAGCTGAGGAAGGGCGAGGTCATCCGCTCGATCATCACGCGCTTCTAGACGCTGACGGCCGGCCGCCTCGGCGATATTCCCCACCGAGGCGACCGTCAGCTCAGCGTGCGAGGAGTCCTCAGGCGGGATCGAGGACGAAGTCGTAGACGGTGACCTCTCCCTCGCCGTCGGGGTTCGGCTGCGGATCGAGGAGGAGCTCGGGTTTGACCGCCGAGGCGATGTCGTCGTCGTTGTGCGGATCGCCGGGGAAGTAGAGCTGCGAGGTGATGAGCTGGTGGTCCGGCGCGTGCACCTTGAAATGCAGGTGAGCCGGCCGCCACGCATGCCACCCGGCGGCCGCGATGAGCTGGCCGCAGGCCCCGTCGGTGGGGATCTGATAGGGCGCGGGCCGGATCGTGTGGATCTCGTACTCGCCGTTGTCGTTGGCCGTGAACGTCCCCCGCAGGTTCCACTCCGGCAGTCCCGGCGCGAACTGCGAATAGAAGCCGAGGTTGTCGGCATGCCAGAGCTCGAGCTTCGCCCCCGGCAGCGGAGTGCCGTCGACCGCGGTGACCTGGCCCTTGAAGACGAACGGTGTGCCCGGTTCGTCGTCGCGCATCGGGATCGTGCCGTTCCACTCCAGCTCCGGTGAGCCGCCGAGGTAGTACGGCCCTTCGATCGTCCCCTTCGACCCCTCCCGGTCGGCATTGGCGACCTCTTCGACGGAGTGCTCGAGCCAGACGTCGAGGAAGAGCGGCCATTCGCCGTCCTCCCCGACCTTGATGAGCCACGCCTTGAACGCGTTGTACTCCTCGTAGCTCAGCTGCTCCTCGATGACGAGGTCGTTGAGCGCCTTGATCGCCTTGCCGGCGAGCAGGGCGACGCGATCCTGGTCGACGGCGGCGGTGCTGCCGCCCTGCGCCTGCCTTTCGCGGAAGCGGGCCGAGGCGTTGGCGCCGGATTCGGCGGCCTTCGCCGTGACTTCGGACTGGAAGCTGTTCTCGGACATTGTCTCTCTCCTTCGGGTGATGTGAGTGCGGTGTCAGATGTGGGAGGGGTGGGTGGCCAGGGGCGTGACGTGGATGCGCATGTGCGGGAAGAGCGGCAGGCCGCTGAGCAGCTCATGGAGTTCGTCGTTGTCGGTCACGTCGAAGACCGAGTAGTTCGCGTACTCCCCGACGATGCGCCAGATCTCCTTCCACCGGCCGTCGCGCTGCAGCTCCTGGGAGTAGGCCTTCTCGCGGGCGAGCAGCGCTGTCGTCTCGGCCGCGGAGAGGTCGGTGGGAAGGGTGACGTCCATTCTCACGAGGTACAGCATGGGAGGCTCCTTCGGTTGTCGACGCTGTGTCTCTGGTTGTCGACTCTGCGTCGTCGTCGGGCGGGACAGCGGAGTCGGGCGGGTCAGTCGATGCGGTAGTGGGCGAGCTTGTCCTCATCGACGACCGTGCCGACCCCCGGGTCGGTGGGGGCGGCGACACGACCGTCGACGATGCGCAGCGGTTCGGCGGCGAGATCGTCGGCCATGTCGAGGAAGTTCGAGAGCTCCGCGGGGTAGCGCGAGGAGTGCTCGAAGGCGGCACCGAAGGTCACGGTGGCGATGCTGCCGAGCTGCGTGTCGATCTGGTTGCCCATGAGGACGTCGAGGCCGAGCGCCTCGGCGAAGCCGAGGATCTTGCCCGACTCCGTGAACCCGGTGCGCGCGGTCTTGATCGACAGGGCGCTCGCCCCGCCCGTGTGGATCTCCCGGGCCGCCGCGCCGAGATCGGGTGCCGACTCGTCGGCGACGATTGGGATCGGGGAGGAGGCGACGAGTCGCCGGCGGCCGAGCACCTCGGCGGCGTCGTCGGGCTCCTCGAAGAACCGCAGATCCGCCTCGGTCGTGGCCGCGAGCATCTGCGCGGCCTCGGTGGCCGTCCACCCGCGGTTGGCGTCGAGGTAGAGGAGGACGTCGGGGCCCACGGCCTCCCGCAGCGCGGTGACGAGGTCGACGTCGACGCCGACCGGGCGCCTGCCGACCTTGATCTTGAACGACCGCACCCCGTGTGTGTCGATGAACGCGAGCGCCTCGTCGACGACCGCCTCGGTGGGGGCGAACCCGAGCATGTGGGTCACGGCGAGCGACTCGCAGTACCCGCCGAGGAGCCGGTGCACGGACACCCCGGCCGCCTGCCCGACGAGGTCCCAGAGGGCGACGTCGATGCCGCCCTTCGCGGTCTGGTTGCCGACGGTGCGGCGCAGCCGGGCGTGGATTCCGGCCCGGTCGAGGGGATCGGCGCCGAGGAGCGCCTCGGCGAAGACGCCGTCGATGACGGCGATGACGGACGCCAGGGTCTCCCCGTACGTGTAGGGCCGGGGTGGGATGTCGGCGCAGCCGGTCAGCCCCTCGTCGGTGTGCAGGCGCAGCAGGACGTGCTCGATGTGGTCGACGGCGCCGCTGGCGAACGCGAGCGGCTTGCGCATGGGGATGCGGTAGGGCACGGTCTCGACGGCGGTGATCCTCATGACGCGTCCTCCTCGGCGATCGCCGCTGCGACAGGGGGCTCGGCGATGGCCGCGGCGACGACCTCGGTGATGATCGCCGTCATCCGCTCCGTCGCCCGGGAGTCGTCATCGGCCCGCCGGGCCAGGGCGAGCTCGGTGCGCGGGGCGTCGACGATGGTGCGGAATTCGACGCCGGGGATGGCCAGCGCCGAGGCGGTGCCCGGGACGATCGCCATGCCCAGTCCCGCGGCGATGAGGGACATGAGCGTCGAGGTCTGCGACGCGCGGATCGCGTAGTCCGGGGTCCGGTGGTGAGCGCCGAGGAAGTTCGCCGTCGTCGTCGACATCACCGAGGTCTCCGGGTAGCCGACGAGGACGCGGCCGCTGATGTCGGCGGCCGTGATCGCCTCGGCCTCGACGAGGTCCGAATCCGAGGGGAGTGCGGCGATGCAGGGTTCGGAGCCGATGGTCTGGCACTCAAGTCCCGTCGCCGGGGTGGTGCCGCGCAGCAGGGCGATGTCGACGGTGCGGTCGAGCAGCTGGGTGACGAGCTGCGGGGTGATCATCTCGCCGCTCACGCTCAGCTGGAGGCGGGGTGCCAGCGCCGCGGTGCGGCGCACCACCTGCGGCATCACCCCGTACGTCGTCGAGCCGGTGAAGCCGAGGCGCAGCGGGCCCTGGAGTCCGGAGCCGATGAGTCCGACCTCGGTGCCGAGGGTGTCGAGTTCGGCGAGCACCCGCTCAGCCTCCTCGAGCAGGTGGGCGCCGGCCGGGGTGACGGTGACCGAGCGCGTCGTGCGGTGGAGCAGGGTCGTGCCGAGCTGGCGTTCGAGTTTGCGGATCTGCTGCGAGAGGTAGGGCTGGGCGAGGCCGAGGCGCTCGGCGGCCCGTCCGAAATGGCGTTCGCGGGCGACCATCGCGAAGTTCTGCAGCTGGCGGGTCTCGAGCATCATGCCCGCACGGGGGTGAGCGGGCCGCGGGTCGGCGCGGCGGGCGTGGGCGGGATGAACATCGTTGTTCCTCTTCCAGTGATCTCGAGGGTGTCCTGTCAGACTATGCGCGGGGCCAGGACTTTTAAAGAACCGATTTCGTCTTGATTGAGACGCCCTAGGCATGAATAGCGCTCGCCGAGTCGTCTGTGTCGCCACTGAAGCAATTCACCGTTGTGAATGCACTTTAGTGGTATTAAAGTGAATGAGTGCGGAGCAGCTCGTGCTCCGCCGACGCTGCGATGAGGAGGTGCGACCGTGATGATCGAGGAGAACGACCCGCGCGAGATGCTCGCCCGGGCCGAGCGGGTCAGCGACGACGTCCGGCGAAGGGGTGCCTGGTATCCGCCGATGATGGTCGGCTTCGGCCTCGTGACGATCGTCATCATCGGCGCCCTGCCCGCGGTGCGCGGCACCTGGGACGGCCTCCTCTTCACCCTCGCCGTGGTCGTCGGGGCTGGACTCCTCTACCGCTGGAAGTCCCGCCAGGAGATCCGTCCGGCGAGCAGGGCGCACACGTGGAGATGGGTCGCGGCCTGGGCGATCCTCTATGCGGTCGCCGTCGTCTGGGTCGGGCCCGTCGTCCTCGGAGACCGGATCGATCTGTGGCTGCTCATGGGAATCGTCGTCGCGCTGCCGGCCTTCGCCGAGGCGGCCCGGGCGGGGAGGAGGAATCGCCGATGAGCCATCCGCGTCACTCCCTCGATCCGCGCATCCACGCCCCGGTGCGGTTCTCACTCATGGCGGCGCTCGCCGCGACGGGAGAAGCCGACTTCAAGGCTCTGCGCGAGACCCTCGAGGTCAGCGAATCGCTGCTCTCCCAGCACATGCGGGTCCTCGAGGAGGCCGGTTACGTCGACATCCGCAAGGGATTCGTCGGCAAGCGCGCCCGCACCTGGCTGTCTCTGACGCCCGAGGGCCAGGCGGCTTTCGCCGCGCACTGGGAGACGCTCAGCGCTATCGCCGCGAACCCGATCGCTGCTCCCTCCACCACTGATTGACCCCTTTTCGCCACTGACTGAGTCGGCCGCCCTGCGTGGGCATCGCGGCCGGTGAGGAGATCACCATGTCCACTGTCCCTACCCCGTCGCGCCCGAATCCGTCCTCACAGGCGGCACTGCAGGGGCGCCGGCCCGGGTGGATCGAGCTCGGCGTCGGCTTCGCCGTCTTCGTCATCCTCACCCTTGGGCTGACGATCCTCCTCAAGCCCGTCGTCAGTCCCGAGGCGTTCAGCATCTTCCTCATGGGTCTGTCGTTCATCGCCGGCACCGGCGGATTCGCCGCCGCGGTGGCCGTGCGCCTCCGGTCGGCCTCCGCCTTCGGACTGCGTCCTGCCGCCGGAAAGTGGCTGCTCCTCGGTGTCGTCGGCGGTCTCATCGCCTTCGCACTGAAGTTCCCGGCCACCTGGGTCTATGTCGCCGTGACCGGGGATTCGGGCAATGCGCAGAGCGACTGGTCGCAGACCGCGGCGACCGGACTCGTTCCCCTGCTGCTCGGACTCGTGCTCCTCGGGGTGCTCACCCCGATCGGGGAGGAGCTGTTCTTCCGCGGCGTCGTCACCACCGTGCTGCTGCGGTACGGTGCGATCGTCGGCGTCGTCGGCAGCGCCCTGCTCTTCACGATCCTCCACGGCGTTCCGCAGACGATGCTCTCGGCCTTCATCGTCGGCCTCATCACCGGCGAACTCCGGCGACGCAGCGGCTCGGTGTGGCCGGGCATCATCGCGCACATCATCTTCAACGTCCTCAGCACCGGGCTCGCGTTCCTCGTCGCGCCTGCCCTCGGCGGCTGACCGCCACCCCAACCACCCAGTCGCCACCCCGACCACCCGTCTGACCAGGAGGAACCATGACCACGCTGACACTGCACTCCCGCCGCACCGGCTTCCCGGCCCGCTATGAGATCACGGGGTCCGGATTCCCGACGACGCGGATCGGCTCGCGGGCCCTGCGCCGAGGCGGTGAGATCGTCATCGACGGCGCTCGCTTCGAACTGACCAGCGGGTCCTTCGGCACCGCATACACCCTGCGGCCGGTGGCGCGCGCCTCCGCACCCGACGGGCCGGCGAATCCAGTGGCAGCTGCCGAACGCGCCGGAACCACCGGGTGGACCATCGCGGCGGGAGACCGCGAGTACCGCCTCGCACCGGCCCCGGACTCGCGTGACCTCGAGCTGCGCGACGGCGACGGCGCGCTCTGCGGCCGGATCGGCCGGACCGGCTGGTCGAGCCGCGGCATCGACGCGGAGTTCGACGGTCTCGACGGGCCTCTCGCCGTCTTCGTCCTCTGCCTCGGCCTCGCGACCGGTCAGCGACGCCGCCGCACCGTCACGGTCGCCGGCGGATAGTGTCCGAAATATCGGACAGAACTTGAGCCAGACCACTTCCGTCCGCGCTCCCAGCGGACACAATGGAAGGGTAGTCAAAGACGATTCGGCCCCCACGGTCTCTCGCCGTCGGGCCGCGATCGGGAATCCACTCCGTCGGACACACCGGTCGAACTGAGCTCAGGTCCCCCTGCGGGACCCCACGAAAGGGAATCCCATGACCGCCACGTCCGAAACCGACGCCGCGACCACCTCGGCGACCACACCGTCGTTCACCCAGCACGACCCCACCCGGGTCATCCGCGCCGACCGCGGACCTGAGATCACCGCGAAGAGCTGGCAGACCGAAGCCGCGAAGCGGATGCTCATGAACAACCTCGACCCCGAGGTCGCCGAACGCCCCGAAGACCTCGTCGTCTACGGCGGCACCGGCCGTGCCGCCCGCTCGTGGGAGGCCTACGACGCGATCGTGCGGACGCTGGACGACCTCGAAGACGATGAGACGCTGCTCGTCCAGTCCGGCAAGCCCGTCGGCGTGCTGCGGACCAACGAATGGGCACCGCGCGTGCTCATCGCGAACTCCAACCTCGTCGGCGACTGGGCGAACTGGGAGCACTTCCGCGCGCTCGAAGCCGAAGGCCTGATGATGTACGGCCAGATGACCGCGGGCTCCTGGATCTACATCGCCACCCAGGGCATCCTCCAGGGCACGTACGAGACCTTCGGGGCCATCGCCCGCAAGCGCTTCGACGGGACGCTGGCCGGTACCCTCACCGTCACCGCCGGCTGCGGCGGCATGGGCGGTGCCCAGCCGCTGGCCGTCACCCTCAACGGCGGGGCCTGCCTCATCATCGACGTCGACCGGACCCGCCTCGACCGCCGCCAGGCCAAGCGCTACCTCGACGAGGTCGAGACCGACCTCGACACCGCGCTCGCCAAGGTCATCGAGGCGAAGAAGAACGGGCAGGCGCTCTCCGTCGGACTCGTCGGCAACGCCGCCGAGATCCTCCCGCTCATCCTCGACCGTCCCGAAGCCGCCGAGGTCGACATCGTCACCGACCAGACCTCGGCCCACGACCCGCTGTCCTATCTGCCCCTCGGCGTCAGCCTCGACGACTGGCAGACCGAGGCCGAGCAGGACGCGGAGAAGTTCACGCTCCGCGCCGAACAGGCGATGGCCGCCCACGTCAAGGCCATGGTCGAGTTCCAGGACCGCGGCGCCGAGGTGTTCGACTACGGCAACTCGATCCGCGACGAAGCGCGCAAGGCCGGCTACGACCGCGCGTTCGCGTTCCCCGGCTTCGTCCCCGCCTACATCCGGCCCCTCTTCTGCGAGGGTCTCGGACCGTTCCGCTGGGTCGCGCTCTCCGGTGACCCGAAGGACATCGAGGTCACCGACGCCGCCCTCAAGGAGCTCTTCCCGGAGAACGAGTCCCTGCACCGCTGGCTCGACGCCGCCGCCGAATACGTCGAGTTCGAGGGACTGCCGGCTCGCATCTGCTGGCTCGGCTACAAGGAGCGCCACCAGGCCGGTCTGCTCTTCAACCAGCTCGTCGCCGAGGGCAAGGTCTCGGCCCCGATCGTCATCGGCCGCGACCACCTCGACTCCGGGTCCGTCGCCAGCCCCTACCGGGAAACCGAGTCGATGCTCGACGGTACGGACGCCGTCGCCGACTGGCCGCTGCTCAACGCGCTCGTCAACACCTCCTCGGGAGCGACGTGGGTCTCGATCCACCACGGCGGCGGCGTCGGCATCGGCCGGTCCATCCACGCCGGACAGGTGTCCGTGGCCGACGGCACGGAGCTCGCGGCGAAGAAGCTCGCCCGCCTGCTCACCAACGACCCCGGCATGGGCGTCATCCGGCACGTCGACGCCGGCTACGACCGCGCCGTCGAGGTCGCCGAGGAGCGCGGCATGCGCATCCCGATGATCCCCGAACTCGACGTCCGCGACGAGGAATCGGCAGCCCAGTGATGAAGCTCCTCACCGGCATCAGCGAACTCGTCACGAACTCGGACCCCACCGAGCTCATGGCCCGCCCCAGCCTCGGTGCGGGGGATCTCTTCTCCCTGACCGACGCCGCGGTGATCATCGACGGTGAGACCATCGCCTGGTCCGGTCCCGCCGCCGAGGCGGACGCCGCCCTGGCAGCGCTCCTGCTCACCGCCCCCGACGCCGAGGTCGAGACCGTCGACCTCGGCGGGCGGGCGGTCCTTCCCGGCTTCGTCGACAGCCACAACCACCTGATCTTCGCCGGTGACCGCTCGGCGGAGTTCGCCGCCCGGATGGCGGGGGAGAAGTACTCCGCCGGGGGCATCGCGACGACGGTCGCGGCGACCCGCGCGGCCAGCGACGAGGAGCTCGAGGCCAACCTCGTCCACCTCCTCGACCAGGCCACCCGGTCCGGCACGACGACGTTCGAGATCAAGTCCGGCTACGGGCTCGACCTCGCCGACGAGATCCGGGCGCTGGAGATCATCGGCCGCCACACCCCGGAGTCCACGCTCATGGCAGCCCATGTCGTGCCGCCGGAGCACAAGGACGACCCGGAGGCCTACGTCAGCCTCATCATCGACGAGATCATCCCCGCCGCGTCCGGCCTGGCGAAGTGGATCGACGTGTTCTGCGAAGAGGGCGCGTTCGACGAGGACCAGACCCGGCGGATCATCGAAGCCGGCGTCGCCGCGGGAATGCGGCCTCGCCTCCACGCGAACCAGCTCACCGCCGGTGGGGCGCTCCAGCTCGGGGCCGAACTCGGCTGCGTCTCCGTCGACCATGCGACCTTCGCCTCCGATGAGGACCTCGCCGTCCTCGCCGCCGCGGGCACCGTCGTCACCCTGCTGCCCGGCGTCGAATTCTCGACCCGTCAGCCCTACCCCGACGTCCGCCGCTACCTCGAGGCCGGGGTGAACATCGCGATCGCCACCGACTGCAATCCCGGGTCGTGCTTCACCAACAGCATGCCCTTCTGCATCGCCGTGGCCGTGCGCGACATGCACTTCACCGTCGACCAGGCTGTGTGGGCGGCGACCGCCGGCGGCGCCCACGCCCTCGATCGCACCGACATCGGCCACCTCGGTGCCGGGGCCCGGGCCGACCTCACGGTCCTCGACGCCCCCAGCTACCGGCACCTGGCCTACCGGCCCGGCGTCCAGCTCGTCGACCGCGTGTACCGCGGCGGTGAGCTCGTCGCCGACAACCGTCCGACCACCTCGGCGGACTGAGGATTCGAAGGAGAATCATGACCACCCCGACCACGCCGTCCCGGACGAGGCCCGCCGGCACCTGGCGGTTCTTCGCCTACAGTGCCATCGGGATCGTCATGTTCTTCGTTCCCGTCACGATCGCCGGGGTCTCGACGATCCCGCTCGACCACATCGTCACCGCCATCCGCACCTTCGCGGGCCCGGTCGTGCCGTTCATCGTCCTCGCCCTCATCCTCCTCGGCGCCGTTCGCCCCTTCGTCACCGGCACGTGGAAGTCGTCGGTGACGAAGGGGATCTTCGCGGTCCTCGGCGTCGTCGGCCTCGTCGTCGCCGTCCTCATTCTCACGGTCCCGCCCGCCTGGCTCGCCGCGGAGGACATCGGTCCGTTCCTCTGGGACAAACTCGTCATCCCCGTCGGCCTCATCGTCCCCGTCGGCGCGATCTTCCTCGCCCTCCTCGTCGGCTACGGGCTCATGGAGTTCATCGGCGTCCTCGTCCAGCCGATCATGCGCCCGGTGTTCAGGACGCCGGGCCGCTCGGCCATCGACGCCGTCGCCTCGTTCGTCGGCAGCTACTCCCTCGGTCTGCTCATCACCAACCGGGTCTACAAGGAGGGCAAGTACACGGCGCGGGAGGCCGCGATCATCGCGACCGGGTTCTCGACCGTGTCGGCGACGTTCATGATCGTCGTCGCCAAGACGCTCGACCTCATGGACCACTGGCTCCTCTACTTCTTCTTCACCCTCGTCGTCACGTTCGTCGTCACGGCCATCACCGTCCACCTGCCGCCGCTGCGATCGATCCCCGACACGTACTATCCGGGGGCGACCCCGCAGCCGGAGGAGAAGGTGACGAAGCACCGCTTCCGCGTCGCGTGGCGGGAGGCGAAGGCGACGCTCGCCGAGACGCCGAGCCTCGGCCGCAACCTCTGGCTCAACTTCCGCGACGGTCTGCTCATGGCCGCCTCGATCCTGCCCTCGATCCTCTCCGTCGGGCTCATCGGCCTGCTCCTGGCGAAGTACACGCCGATCTTCGACTGGCTCGGGTGGATCTTCGTGCCCTTCACGTGGGTCACGCAGCTGTCCGATCCCGTGCTCGCCGGCAAGGCCTCGGCGCTCGGCCTCGTCGAGATGTTCCTGCCGGCCACCCAGGTCGCCGGTTCCGACGACCTCGTCCTGCGCTTCACGATCGCCGTCGTCTCCGTCGCCGCGATCATCTTCTTCTCCGCGATGGTGCCCTCGATCCTCGCCACGGAGATCCCGATCTCCGTCGGCGCGCTCGTCATCATCTGGTTCGAACGCGTCGTCCTCACCATCCTCATCGCCGCCCCGCTCGCCCACCTGCTGCTCTGAGAGCGACTACGCTGTGAGCGCCCGCCCCACCGACCATCCATCCGCCATCTGTTTCCCGCCCCGACGAAAGGCCCCTAGATGTCCGCTGTCATCGATCTCGATCCCGATACCCTCACCTTCGCCGACGTCGTCGACGTCGCCCGCCACGATGCGAAGGTGGCCCTGAGCGAGACGACCCTGGCTCGCGTCGGGAAGTACCGGGAGGCGATCGATGCGCTCGCGGCGGCGCCGAAGCCCGTCTACGGCGTCTCGACCGGGTTCGGGGCGCTCGCCCAGCGGCACATCCCCGCCGAGCTGCGCACCCAGCTGCAGAAGTCGCTCATCCGCTCCCATGCCGCCGGTGTCGGCGCACCCGTCGAACGCGAGGTCGTGCGGGCGCTGATGCTCCTGCGCGCCCGGACGCTGGCGACCGGGCGCACCGGTGTCCGCGCCGAGGTGCTCCAGACCTACGTCGATCTCCTCAATGCCGGGATCACCCCCGTCGTCCACGAATACGGGTCCCTCGGGTGCTCCGGTGACCTCGCGCCGCTGTCGGCGTGTGCGCTCGTCGTCATGGGCGAGGGCGTCGCCGAAGGTCCCGACGGCGTCGCCGGGCCTGCCGATGAGATCCTCGCGCAGGCCGGGATCACGCCGGTCACGCTCGCCGAGAAGGAGGGGCTCGCGCTCGTCAACGGCACCGACGGCATGCTCGGCATGCTCATCATGGCGCTCACCGACCTCGAGAGCCTGCTCACCGCTGTCGACGTGTCCGCGGCGATGAGCATCGAAGGGCTCTTCGGCACCGACGCCGTCTTCGCCCCCGAACTCCACTACCCGCTGCGCCCCCACGACGGGCAGGCCGCCTCGGCGGCCAACATGCTCGCCGCCCTCCACGGGTCGGGCATCACCGCGAGCCACCGGGACTCGACCCACCTCGTCCAGGACGCGTACTCGATGCGCTGCGCCCCGCAGGTCAACGGCGCCGCCCGGGACGCCGTCGCCTTCGCCACCCAGGTCGCCGAACGCGAGCTGCGGGCCGCGATCGACAATCCCGTCGTGCTCACCAACGGCATGGTCTCCTCGAACGGCAACTTCCACGGCGCCCCGCTGGCCCACGCGCTCGACTTCCTCGCGATCGTCGCCGCCGATGTCGCCTCGATGGCCGAACGCCGCACCGACCGCCTCATGGACGTCGCCCGCAACCAGGGGCTGACCCCGTTCCTCGCCGACGACGCCGGAGTCGACTCCGGTCTGATGATCGCCCACTACACGCAGGCGGCCATGGTCTCCGAGGCCAAGCGCAATGCCGCCCCCGCCTCGGTCGACTCGATCCCGTCCTCGGCGATGCAGGAGGACCACGTGTCGATGGGCTGGTCGGCGGCGCGCAAGCTGCGCACGGTCGTCGACAACCTCGCCAGCGTCATCGGCATCGAGCTCTACGCGGCGTCCCGCGCCTGCGACATGCGCGAGGCTGATCCGGCCCCGGTCACCGGCGCCGTCATCGCCGCAATCCGGGAGACCGTGCCCGGTCCCGGCCCCGACCGGTTCCTCTCCCCCGAGCTCGCCGAGACCATCGCGAAGGTCAAGGACGGGTCCCTCGTCGCCGCCGCCGAGGCGGTCACCCCGCTCACCCACACCGTCACCGCGGCCGCCGGCACCTGGCAGCCCGTGGGCGGCGGCCCGGCCGTCAACGATTCCGACTTCACCGCGCTCGGCAACCTCGAGGCCGCCGCGGAGGCCTCGGGCACGGCCGCGGCGACGACCGAGTACCACGAGGACAAGTGAGATGAGCGACGTCGTCTCCCTCCTCGCCCAGATCGCCGACACCGGTCGGGATCCGCGCGGACCCGGTTACCAGCGGCCCGGGTTCTCCGCCACGGAACGGGAGCTGCGCACGTGGTTCCTCGCCGAGGCGGACCGCCGCGGTCTCGACACCGAGATCGACGCGAACGGCATCACCTGGGCGTGGGCGACCGAACCGGGCGACGACGCCGTCGTCACCGGCTCCCACCTCGACTCCGTCCCCGGCGGCGGGGCGTTCGACGGGCCGCTCGGGGTCGCCTCGGCGCTCGCGGCCTTCGATGACCTCAAGGCCTCCGGGGCGCTCGACGCGGCCGGCCGACCACTCGCGCTCGCCGTCTTCCCCGAGGAGGAGGGGTCGCGGTTCGGGGTGGCATGCCTGGGCTCGCGGCTCATCACCGGTGCGATCGACTCCGACCGGGCCCTCGGCCTCCGGGACGCGAACGGCGACACCTTCGCCGATGTCGCGCGCGGCTACGGCCTCGACCCCGCGCGCATGGGCGCGGACCCTCAGCGGCTGCAGGGCATCGGCTCGTTCATCGAACTCCACGTCGAACAGGGCATCGGGCTGGCCGGCACTGATCAGGCTGTGGCCATCGGCTCCTCCATCATCGGACACGGTCGGTGGCACTTCGCGTTCGCCGGTCAGGGCAACCACGCGGGGACGACCCCGATGAACCACCGCGCCGACCCCGTGGTCGCGGCCTCCCGCGTGATCGGCGACATCCCGACCCTAGCGGCCGCCACTGACGCGACAGCCGTCGCCACCGTCGGGCGCACCCTCATCCACCCGGGCGGGACGAACGTCATCGCCTCGGGCATGAGCTTCTGGCTCGACATCCGCCACGAGGACGATGCCGTCGTCGAACAGGTGCTCGAGGCGATCACCGCCCGCGCCCGGGACCACGCTGCGGACACCGGTGTGAGGGTCGAGGTCTCGCAGGAGTCGTACTCTCCGACGACGCGCTTCACCGCCGCGCTCAACGACCGGCTGCGCGCGGTGCTCCCCACCGCCCCGATGCTGCCCTCGGGGGCCGGTCACGACGCGGGCATCCTCGCCCCGCACGTGCCCTCGGCGATGCTCTACGTCCGCAATCCGACCGGCGTCTCGCACGCGCCGGAAGAGGCGTGTGAGGACGATGATGCGCGGGCGGGCGTCGACGCCCTCGTCGCCGTCCTCGAGAGCGAACTCGGCGTCGGCGGTGACCGATGAGTACCGCATTCTGGTGCGAGTCGGCCTGGGTCGATGGCGCGGTCGCCACCGGCGTCCTCCTCACCGTCGATGACACGGGCACGCTCACCGCGGTCGACACCGGCATCGCCGTCGCGCCGGAGGGCGCCGAGGTGGTCCCCGGCCTCGTCCTGCCCGGCGGAGTCAACGCCCACTCCCATGCGTTCCACCGGATGCTGCGCGGCCGCACCCACGGTGACGGCGGCACGTTCTGGACGTGGCGGGAGGTCATGTACTCGATCGCCGGCCGACTGACCCCGGAGAACTACGAAACCGTGGCCCGGGCCGTCTTCGCGGAGATGCTCGCCGGCGGATACACCTCGGTCGGCGAGTTCCACTACGTCCACCACGCCCCCGACGGCACCCCCTACGGCAGGGATGCCGGCTCATCCCCGCACGCGATGGAGCGGGCGCTGGCCCGGGCGGCCGCCTCGGCGGGCATCCGTCTCCGCCTCCTCGACACCGCCTACCTCACCGGCGGCATCGGCGCCGATCTCACCGCCGAGCAGGCGCGCTTCGGCGATGGGACGATCGCCGGCTACCTCGAGCGTCATGCGCGGCTCGGCGAATATCTCGCCGCCGAGTTCCCCGTCGGTGCGCCCGGGGAGAGCTTCGTCCACCTCGGTGCCGCGATCCATTCGGTGCGTGCGGTGGCCGCCGCGGATCTGCCGCGCTTCACCGAACTGTCCGGACCGCTGCACGTCCACCTCTCCGAGCAGCCCGCGGAGAACGAGGCGTCGGTCGCGGCGTACGGGACGACGCCGACGCAGGTCCTCGCCCGGGCCGGAGTCGTGAGCGAGAGACTCTCACCCGTCCATGCGACGCATCTGTCCGACGCGGACGTCGCGACCCTCGGGCAGAGTGGGACGACGATCGTCATGTGCCCGTGCACGGAGGCCGACCTCGCCGACGGGATCGGTCCGGCCCGGGAGCTCGCCGAGGCGGGGGCGACGATTGCGCTCGGCTCCGACCAGCACGTCGTCCTCGATGCCCTGCGGGAGACGCAGGGACTCGAGGCCGGGGAGCGGCTGCGCAGCGGCCAGCGCGGCCGGTTCTCTCCGGCCGAGCTCATCGCGGCTCTGACGACCGGGGGTGCGCGCAGCCTCGATCTGCCCGTCGGCGAACTCGTCCCCGGGGCGGCGTGCGACTTCATCGCCGTGGCCACCGACAGCATGCGGACGATGGGGTCACTCGGCGAGCAGATCGTCCTCACCGCCACCGCCGAGGACATCCGCATGACGGTGAGCGGCGGCATCGTCCGCATCCGCGACGGCGTCCACACCGAGCTCGGTCCGATCGCCGATCTCTACGCCGCGGCGTTCGCTGCCCTGGGAATGACGACGGCTGTATCCGGGACGCGTGTGTCCGGGACGCATGCGTCCGGGACGGCTGGCTGAGTCGTGGCTGAGGTTCCCGCGCTGCGCCGCTCGGTGGCGATCCTGCGGCACCTGGCGGCGTCGAACCGGGCGATCTCCGCGGGTGCCCTCGTGCGCGCCCTCGACCTGCCGCGCTCGAGCGTCTACGAGCTCCTCGCGGTCCTCGAGGAGCTCGGCCTCGTCGTCCGCACCGAACCGGGGTTCGTCCTCGGGCCCGGGGTTCACGAGCTCGGCAGCTCGTACCTGCGGATGAATCCGCTGCAGCGGCTCGCCCAGCCCGTCGTGCGGCAGCTCGCCGAGGACACGGCGGCGACGGCCCAGCTCGCCGTCATCCGCGGGTGGGAGACGGTCTACGTGCTCAAGGAGCAGTCGCTGAAGTCCGTCGCCGTCGTCACCGCGACCGGGGTGCGGATGCCGAGCTATCTCACGGCCACCGGGCGGGCGATCCTCGCCCAGTTGCCGAAGTCCGAGGTGCTCGCGATGTTCCAGTCCGAGTCCGCCTTCGTCACCCGCACGGGCCAGGGGCCGACCTCGGTGCGGCAGCTCGGCGCCCTGCTCGCGCAGACCAGGCGTGCCGGGTGGGCGATCGAACACGGGGAGGTGACGCCGGGCATCTCGACGCTCGCCGCCCCCGTCTACGATGTGCTCTCCCGCCCGATCGCCGCGATCGGCCTCTCCGTGCCCGCGCCCGAAGCGCCGGCCCCCGGAGCCGGTGAGGCCCCCGCGACGCCCGCAGTGCCCGACGATCTCGTCGCCCAGGTCCTCACCGCCGCCGCCGAGGTCACCGCGAAGCTGCGCTGACCGCGAACCTGCGCTGACCGGGAACCTGCGCTGACCGCGTTCGCCGCGCACCGCCTCGGCGATTGTCCTTGCTGACATCAGACACCGATGCTGACATCCGGCACCGATGCTGACATCCGGCACCGATGGGCGGCGGTTACACTGTGCCCACCCCAGACCGCAGCGGAGCCGATGGAGGGTTCGCGCGAGACCCAGGAGCAGGCATGGAATCCCCACATCTGACAATGTTCGGCAGCGACGCCGGACGCGCTCGGGAGATCCTCGAGGTGCTCGCGCGCTACGGCATCGCCGAACGATCCGCGCGCACGCTCGCCGCCGCGGACGGCAGCACGAACCTCGCGACGCGGTTCGCCGATCCCGACCTCGTCAAACTCGCGCCCGGTGCACGGCTGACCGCGGCCTTCACCGAACTCGGGACGACGTGGATCAAACTCGGCCAGTCGCTGAGCATGCGCGGCGACCTCGTCGGCGCCGATATCGCCGAGGCGCTGTCCGGGCTCCAAGCCGAAGTGCCCGCCGATCCGCCGGGCAGGGCGAAGGAGCGGGTCGAAGCCGACCTCGGTGCCCCGGTGAGCGAGCTCTTCACCTCCTTCGACGTCGAGCCCTTCGCCTCGGGATCGGTGGCGCAGGCGCATCACGCGGTGCTCACCGACGGCACCCCGGCCGTCGTCAAGGTCCTCCACTCCGGTGCCGAGGAGAAGGTCCGCGGCGACCTCGACCTCATGAAGAAGGTCGCGCGGTTCGTCGAATCCGCGGACCCGGAGCTCGCGCGCTTCAACCCGGCGCAGATGGTCGACGAGTTCGCCGAGATGATGAGCCAGGCGATGGACCTGACCAACGAGCTCCGGGCGATGCAGCGTTTCGCACGGGAACTCGACGAACTCGACTGGCTGCTCGTGCCCACGCCCTACCCGGAGCTCAGCGCGACAGGGGTGCTGACGATGGAGCAGATGCCGGGCGTTCAGACGAAGACCAGCGCGGATGTCACGGGCGCCGGGTGGAGTGTCGACGATCTCACGAAGCACGTGACGAACGCGTGGATGACGATGATCTTCGACAACGGCCTCTATCACGCCGACCCGCACCCGGGGAACTTCCTCATCCCCGATGCCGAGCACGTCGTGCTCCTCGACTACGGGGACGTCGGCTACCTCGCCGGCCCACGGCGCAACGACGTCATCCGCCTCCTCACGGCCGTCGTCGGACGTGACGTCTCCGACCTCACCGACATCCTCCTCATCGTCTGCAACGCCCCCGCCTCGACGGACGTCAAAGACCTCGAGATGGCCGTCGACAAGTGGATGGCGCAGTACCTGCCCGAGGACACGGCGTCGACGGACATCGACCTCAACGCCGCGATGACCGCGTGCATGCAGCTGCTCCACGACAAGGAGTTGAGCTTCCCGAGCGACCTGGCGATGCTCGTGCGCGTCATGGGGCGGCTCGAGGGATTCGGCATCCAGCTCGGCAGCACCGTGACGATGGAGGAGTACCTCGGGCCGTACCTGCGTGAGCACATGATCAGGGAGAACAGTCCGAAGAAGATGCTCGAGCGGCTCGTGCGGTCGACGACGAGCTGGACCCGGATGGCCCGTGAGCTGCCCCGCGACATCGAGATCCTCGTTCAGCAACTGCGCAAGGGCGAGACGCGGTTGGAGATCAACCTGCGCGACCCCGAGGAGCTCACTGACAAGCTCATCGACGGCCTCATGGCGTCGTCGTCGTTGCTCGCCGCCTCCCAGCTGCTGGCGAACCGGACGGGACCGACGGTCAAGGGGGTCTCGATCGCCGGTCTCGCCGCGGCCGGGGTCTCCGTGGTGACGTGGCGGAACCTCACGGTCCGGCGCAACAGTCACATCACCGTCACCGAGGAGCTCATGAAACTGGCCCGCCGCGTGCGGTGAGACCGCCAAGGCTGCTTCGCGCCGCGCCGCTCAGAGATAGGGCCGCGTGATGAGCTCGAGGTAGTGGCCGGCCGGGTCGAGGAAGTAAACGCCGCGACCGCCGTGTTCGGTGTTCGTCTCCAGCGGGCGCGTCCGCTGCGGATCGGCCCAGAACTCGAGGCCGCGCTCCCGCAGCAACGCCATGGCACGGTCGAATTCGTCGTCGGTGCAGAGGAACGCCATATGCACGGGCGAGATCTCAGACGGCGGCGGGGGAGCGGCGAACTGGAGCATCACTCCGCCCGTGAGCATGATGTTGGAGAAGACGCCCCACGACTGGGTGTGCTCCGCGCCGAGGATGTCGACGTAGAACTGTGCGGACTCGACCGGGTCCGTGGCGGCGATGATGGTGTGGTTGAACGTGGCTGACATGTGGGAATGACCTGACTCTGTGATGTGCGTGGGGCGACTCAGCCGTGGGATCTCAGGCCGTCACCGGCCGTCGTCGATGAGGGTGAGCAGCTCTTTCGCCGCCTTCTCGATCTCGCCGTGCTTGTACTCCCCGGCGCGCGATTCAGCGGCGATGACACCGGCCCGGTGGACGACGACGAAGTCGCCGTACGGGAACGAGTAGGCCTTCTTCGTGCGCGGGTCAGCCGATTCGTCGATGCCGAGGTGCCACTTCGCGTAGGCGTCCCACCCGTTGTCGGAGATGAAGACGTCCTCGTCTTCGGCGCTGGGGCGATCCTTCGACCAGTCACCGCGATCGTTGCGATCGACCTTGCCGTCTCGGATGAGGGTGCGCGCCTGTTCGACGCCCTGGGTGTTCACTGCGATCGACATGCGGGTACTCTAACGCGCCCACCGGGCACTGACCACCCTGCAAGCTGTGGCTGGGGTCCATTGAACTGTCGGTCCGGTCAAGGCGTCTCCCGCCGATGAGAGTTGTCTGGCGGCGCGTGCCAAGGGGTGAGAGAATTGACGACGTGAGCGGTGACCTGCCTTTCGACGAAGTTGCCATCGCACGTGTGTGCGAGCAATTCGGTGTCGCACGTCTGAGCGCATTCGGCTCGGTGCTCCGAGACGACTTCGATTCTGAGACCAGCGACGTCGACTTTCTTGTCGAGTACAAGCCGGACGCAGACCTGACGTTCTCGTCCTACTTGGCATTGCGCGCAGAGCTGGAGGCAATCGTCGGTCGACCAGTGGATCTCGTGGATGTCCGCACGCTCCGAAATCCCTACTTCACCCGAAATGCACTGTCGACATCGCGCGAAGTCTATGCCGCCTGAGACCGGGGCATATCTGTGGGACGCCCTCGAAGCCGCTGAGTTCGCGCAGTCAATCGCAGAGAAATCCTCCCGCCGTGAGTTCTCCGACGATTGGATTCTCCAAGCGGCCGCAGAACGCAAGTTGGAGATCCTCGGCGAAGCGCTCAACCGGATTCGCCAGACCGATCTTCCGACTGCTCTGCGCATCCCATCGGTCAACGAGATCATCGCCACCAGACACGTCATCGCTCACGGCTATGCGACTGTCGACTCCGAACGGGTCTGGAGGATGATTCGGGACGACCTTCCCCAGCTGATCGTCTCACTGAGGAATCTCCTGGAGGAGTTCGGACCCCCGCCGCGCTAGACCGCTCCCGCCCGGCGGCGCAGGAGGACTGCGACCTCGAGGTGCTTCGTGTGCGGGAACATGTCGAAGACGCGGGCGCGGGTGACTTCGTAGCTCGGCATCCGGTCGAGATCCTTCGCCAGGGTGAGCGGATTGCAGCTCGAATAGACGATGTGCTCGACCCCGGAGGTCTCGAGCGCGGTCGACAGCCGCGACCCGATCCCTCGCCGAGGCGGGTTGACGATGATCGCGTCCGGGCGCTCCCCGGCACCGAGGCGGGCCTCCGCGACCTCGGTGGCATCCCCGGCGATGAACTCCGTGATGTCGTCGACGCCGAGTTCGACGGCACTGAGCTTCGCCGACTCGATCGCCTGGTCGCTGATCTCGATGCCGGTGATGCGCCTCGGCGCCAGCCTGCCATCGTCGCTGCCGGCCGCACTCCACAGGGCGAAGCCGCCGACCCCGCAGTAGAGGTCCCACAGTGCGGCCGGTGCGATCTCGTCGACCCAGTCCGCGACCTGATCGCAGAGCGCGGTGGCGACCCCGGTGTTCGTCTGGAAGAAGCTCTGCGGCCGCAGGTGGAGGTCGACGCGCTCGAGGTTCATCCACAGCGACTCACCGACGAGCATGACCTCGCGGCTGCCCTCAAGTGCGGCCTTGTGCTCGGGGAGGAGGTTGACGGAGACGACGGACGCCTGCGGGATCGCCGCGCGCAGCGTCGCGGTCCGGGAGGCGATGACCTCGAGCCCGAACTGCGAGCGGACGACGAAGCGGACCATGAGCTCCCCCGAGGGCGCCGCGGTGACGTGGACGAACTTCAGCTCGCCTCGGCGGGCGGAGACATCGTAGGGGTCGAGGCCGGTCGCGTCGAGGAAATCGGCGAGCACGGGGATGACGGCGCGGATCGTCGGCACCTGGATCCCGCAGTCGCGCAGGTCGACGCCGTGGAAGTCCCCGTCGAGGATGCCGAGCGTCACCGCACCCGCGACCCCTCCGACGGCGAGCTTCGCCCGGTTGCGGAAGTCGTGGTCGGGACCCGAGGCCGCCGGCAGCCACGCGGCGGGGGCGTGGGCGGCGAGGACCTCCCGGCACCAGGCCTCCTTGTCCGTGATCTGCTCGTCGTGCGGGGTGCCGAGCAGCGCGCACGACCGACACCGGTCGGCCTCGAAGTAATGGCAGACCAGGCGTCCGTCCACGGTCGTGGCAGGAGCGAGCGGCAGCGTGGTCATGCCTGCCATTTTACGCGGCACCATCGCCGGCACCCGGCGGGAGTGGGCTCAGTCCTCCGCGGTCGCGCTCTTCATCGCATCGTAGGCGGCGAGCGCGGCATGACGGGACTCGCCGAGGTCGACGAGCGGGTCGCCCGCGTCCCCCGACGCACCGAGCCATCGCCTCACGTACACCCCGTCGGGGTCGAAGCGGATCCGCTGCCGTTCGGGATTGAAGACCCGGAAGAAGGGGGAGGCGTCGGCACCGCACCCGGCGACCCACTGCCAGGACACGGGATTGTTCGCCTCATCGGCGTCGACGAGGGTGTCCCAGAACCACTGTTCCCCGGACTGCCAGGCCAGCAGCAGGTTCTTCGTCAGCAGGCTCGCCGTGACCATCCGGACCCGGTTGTGCATCCACCCGGTCTCCCACAGCTGCCGCATCCCCGCGTCGACGAGGGCGATCCCCGTCCGGCCCGCCTGCCATGCGTGCAGCGCCTCGTCATCGTCCTCGTAGGGGAAGTGCGCGAACTCCGGCCGCATCGGCCGCCAGTCGAGGTCGGGCACATGGTGGGTGAGGTGCCACGCGAACTCCCGCCAGTACAGCTGCCGCACCCACGCCTGCCGATCCGCCGCCCCGACATCGGTGAGGTCCGCGACGGCGGTGAGGAGCTGCCGCGGCGAGACCTCACCGAAGCGCAGGCGCGGCGACAGCGCCGACGTCCCCTGAGGATCACCGGGGACGTCCCGGTCCTCGGCGTAGCCGTCGATGCGCTCGCCGAGGCGGTCGAGCGCCTCCGCGGCAGCGACGACCCCCGGTGTCCAGTGGGCGGCCACGGTGTCCGTCCACCACGGAAACCCGTCCTGGTCGCCGGAGGCCGGATCACCGGCCACGGCGTCGAGCAGGCGAAGGTCGGCGACGCCGGTGAGGAGGTGGGGACTGTCCTGCCGGACGCGGGCGAGACGCTCGGCGGTCGCAGCGCTCGGCGACTGCGCCTCGATGACCGGCAGCGGCGGGTCGACGGGGATCTCCCGGGCGGCGTTCCAGAACGGGGTGAAGACCTTGTAGTGCTCACTCGCCGAGGACGGCGTGACCTCCCACGGTTCGACGAGGAGGGCGCCACGCGAGCCCTCCGCCGCGATGCCGCGAGCGCTCAGCGTCCCGGCGACGACCTCGTCGAGGGCGCGGGAGGCCGGGGCGTACCGGCGTGACCAGCGCACCGTCGTCGACCCGAGGCCCTCGGCGACGTCGGGAATGATGTCGGCGGCATTCCCCGCGGCGAGGAGCAGCGGGATGCCGAGCGACTCGAGTTCCCCCTCGAGGACCCGGAGGGATTCATGGGCCCACCAGCGCGCTGCCGCCCCGAGCGGCCGCGGCCCGCGGCCCTCGGCATCCCGGGTCTCGCGGATCCAGATCGCCACGACGTCGCCGGCTTCACGGGCGGCGGTGAGCGCTTCGTGGTCGGCGACGCGCAGATCATCGCGGAACCAGACGAGGGTGAGAGGGTGGGAGGCCATGACAGGGATTATTGCACTGTCACCGTCATGGTGAGTGCCGTTGACCGACGCGATTCGGAGGCCTACAATTGAATGAACCAAATCGATTTGGCCACGATCGTACGGCACCCCGAGATCCCGCGATGCTGCGGGTCGGACCGCCAGAGCCCGAAGGACGATATGAATCCCCTGCGCACCCTCGACGACACTGCGACGCTCCTCGTCCCCGAACAGCTGCTGCTGCCGACCGGACCGCAGCGGGATCACGCCGTGCTCATCGAGAACGGCCTCATCGCCGCGGCCGGTCCGACCGCCGAGCTCGCAGCGACCGCCGCCGGTCGCACGGCTCGGCGGATCGAGCTTCCCGGCCGCCTCCTCATGCCCGGCTTCGTCGATGCACACCATCACCTCTCGCAGTCCTTCGGCAAATCCCTCGTCTTCGGCGAACCCTCGGAGATCTTCTCCCGCGTGTGGGTGCCGATGGAGGGGCAGATGGATGCCGAGGCCCTCGACGTCGCCACCCGGTTGGCCGCATGGGAGTCCCTGCGCGGCGGCTTCACCACGGTCGTCGACGCCGGAACCCGGGCCGCCGCCGACGTCGGAGCGATCGCCGAGGCGACCGTCGAGGTCGGGATGCGCTGCGTGCTGGGACTCATCGGCAACGACCTCGGCGGCGGGGTGCGCACCGCGTCCGTGCCCGAGGTGACGGCAGCGGCTGCCCACCATCTGAGTCGCTGGGAGTCGATAGAGCTCGTCCACCCGTCCCTGGCGGTCTCGATCCCCGAGGTCGCCTCCGATGAGGCGCTCATCGCCTTGGCGGGGCTCGCCGGTGAGGCCGGCGCCGTCCTCCAGACCCACCTCAACGAGCACCTGGCGGCAGTCGAGCGCTCCCTCGTCGCCGGTGGCGAGCGACCGCTGGAACGTCTCGCGCGCCTCGGCGTGCTCGGTCCGCAGCTCCTCGCCGCCCATGCGACGCTCCTGACTCCGCGAGAGATCCGCCTGCTCGCCGACACCGGCGCGGCGATCGCCTACAACCCGGTGGCGAGCTCGTGGAAGGGCAATGCCGTGGCGCCCGCCCTCCTCCTCCACGAACTCGGGGCCCGGCTGGGGCTCGGCACGGACGGCACCCGCTCCGATGCCTTCCGCCTCCTCGACGCCGCCGAGACAGCCCAGCGCCTGACCGCCGGCCTCGCCGCGGGAGATTCATCGACCGGCGGCGGGTGGACCTGGCTCGAGCTGGGCCTGCGCGGGGGAGCCGACGCCGTGGGCCTCGCCGGGCGAGTCGGCGAGATCACCCCGGGGGCCTACGCGGACCTCCTCGTCGTCGACCTCGAGACGCCGGAGTTCGCGCCCTCGTGGGACCTGCCGTGGGAGCTCGTGCGCCTGGGCAATCGCGACCAGATCGAGGCTGTCATCGTCGGCGGTCGTCTGCGCCTCGAGCGCGGATGGCCGGTCGACTGGGACGGACGTGCTCTGCTCGGACGGGTGCGGGAGATCGCCCAGCGGGTCGTCGAGACCTCGCCGATCACCCGCGTCGACCCGCTCTCGGCCGACCATCGCGCTGCGTGGGTGAGAGAGCATGCCGCCGACGCGGCGCGGGCCACCGCGCACCCTGTCGAGGTCGCACAGTGACGCTCCTCGCCCTCGGCATCATCGCGGGCACCGTCCTCGTCTCGGCGTTCGTGCAGGGCTCGACGGGCATGGGGTTCGCGATGATCGTCGCCCCGGTCGTCAGCTTCATCGACCCGAGCCTCATCCCCGTCATGCTCCTCGTCCTCATGATCCCCTTGAATCTCTACGTCGCCGCGCGCGAGCGCAGCGCCATCGACTGGCACGGCGTCAAGTGGATCAGCGTGGGGCGCTTCGCCGGGACCTTCGCGGGATTGTGGATCCTCCTCATCGTCAACCTCCAGCAGCTCTCGCTGCTCATCGGCTGGTCGACCCTCGTCGCCGCCGTCATCGCCCTCCTCGCTCCGAAGTTCACCCCCAACCGCACGGTGCTGGCCTCCGTCGGCCTCGTCACCGGGGTCACCGAGACCTCGACCGGCGTCGGCGGACCGCCGTATGCTCTGGCCTACCAGCACAGTCCCGGTCCGGAGCTGCGGTCGACGGTGGCTGTGTGCTTCCTCGTCGGCGAGGTCATCTCCCTCGTCGTCCTCGCCATCAGCGGTCAGGTCACGGGCGCCACGCTGCAGACGACGCTCATCATGCTGCCCTTCCTCGCCATCGGCTCGTTCATCAGCCGCTACGTCCACCATCGCCTCGACGGCCCGGTGCTGCGCTACATGGTCCTCGGCTTCGCGATCATCTCCGGTGCCATCGTCATCATCCAGGCGTGAGAGCCGACGGCGCTCGGCCGGGACCATCCGCTCCGGGCTGCGCGACCCCGTCCAGTACGCTGAACCCATGTCAGCACCCACCCGGCGGCCCCGCGCCACGATCGCCGATGTGGCCCGTGAGGCCGGCGTCTCCCGGACGACCGTCTCCCATGCGCTCAACGGCCTCGGGAAGGTCAACCCGCAGACCCGCGAGCGGGTCCGGGCCGTCGCAGAGGCCCTCGACTACCGTCCGAGCGTGCGCGCCCAGGGCCTGCGCAAAGGCCGGTCTCGCGCGGTGGCCCTCCTCTCGTCGATGCCCGCAGCCGTGTCGGCTGGGCCCTCCCAGCTCGGCTTCTTCACCGAACTCGCGATGAGCTGCGCCCGCACGGCCCTGCTCAGCGGCTATGTCTTCGTGCTCGCCCCACCGGCGGACGGCGACAGCCCCGTCGACCGGCTCGACATCGACGGAGCGATCCTCCTCGAACCGGAGGCCGACGATCCGATCGCCGCGGCGCTGACCGCTCGCGGCATCCCCTTCGTCACGATCGACGGACCGGAAGCGGTCGACAGCCCCCAGGCACGCGCCTCGGTCGATCTGCATCACACGCAGACCGCGACGCTGCTCATCGATCACCTCATCGCCCAAGGGGCGCAGGCGCCTGCGCTCATCGTCGGCACGAGCGATCGCGGGGCGCAGGTCGCCGCCCGCGACGTCTATCTCTCCGCGGCGGCCGCCCACGGCTTCACCCCGATCATCGCCGAGGCGGATGAGGCCGACGGCGAGGACGGCGGAGCCCGGGCCGCCGCCGAGGTGCTGGCCGACCATCCGCGCATCGATGCCCTGCTCGTGCCCATCGACACATTCGCCGCCGGAGCGGTGCGGGCGGCCGCCGAGGCGGGACGCCGGGTCGGCAGCGACCTGCTCATCGCCACGCGCTATGACGGTCTGCGGGCACGCACGAGCACGCCGCCCCTCACTGCGGTGCATCTCGGACTCGATGCCGTCGCTCAGAGTGCCGTGGAGTCGCTGCTGTCCGTCCTCGACGCCGAACCCGAGGAGGCGAGCGAGCCTGCCACGGCGGAGCCGCCGGCACCGACCCTCATCCCGCGGGCCTCGACGGCCGGCGGGATGAGCGCCGGCGGGGCATGAAGGCCGGTCAGCCGCCTCGGCGCAGGAATCAGATCCGATAGTCGCCCGGTCGCTGTTCGAGCGCGCTCGGGTCGTCAATGGGGGTGCGCGCCTTGGGATGGCGATTGCGCTTGCCCGTGTGATGGAAGAGGAGATTGAGGAGGACGGAGACGAAGGCGGCCATCGCCACGCCGCTGCCGAGCAGTGAGGCGACGTTCGGCGGGAACTGGGAGTACATGCCGGGGATGAGGACGGGCAGCAGTCCCGCGGCGAGACCGACGGTCGCGGTGATGAGGCTGCCGGTCTGAGTGAAGTCGACCCGGGCGAGCATCTGGATGCCGAGCACCGCGATGATCGCGAAGACGACGACGGCGGTGCCGCCGACGACGGCCGGCGGGATCCCGTTGAGGATGCGGGCGAGCGGGCTGAGGCCGATGAGGATGAGGAGGATGCCGGCGAACGCGGTGACGTAGCGGCTGCGGACCCCGGAGGCGCGGACGATGCCGACGTTCTCGCCGCTGGTGACCATCGTCGGAGTGCCGAAGAGGCCGCCGGCGAGTGTGACGAGGCCATCGGCGCGGATGAGGCGGGGGACGTCGCGGCTCGGCTCGACCTTCTTCTCGACGATCTCGCCGTTGATGATCGTCTGTCCGGTGGCCTCGGCCATCGAGGCCAGCGCCCACAGGAGCATGGGGATCGCCGCGATGAGGTCGAAGGTCGGAGGACCGAAGGGGAAGAGCGTGGGCACGGCGACGACAGGACCGTCGAGCTGGCTCCCGAACGTCGTCATTCCCATGAACCCGCCGACGACGGTCCCGCCGACGAGGCCGATGGCGATCGAGAGCCGGCCGGCCATGCCGCGGAGGAAGCGGAAGGCGAGCACGGTGATGAGGATCGTGATGAAGCCGAGGAAGAGGTTGCGCGGGTCGCCGAACGAGTCGCTGCCGGGTTCGCCGACCATGAGTCCGCCGGTGACCTGGATGAGGTTGATGCCGATGACGACGACCATGATCCCGATGACCAGCGGAGGGAAGAATTTGAGGAGTTTGACGAAGAGCGTCACGGCGACGATGTAGAAGACGCCGGTGATGAGGACGGCGCCGACGGCGGTGGAGGGGTCGGTGTCCTGGCTGATGGTGATGAAGAGGATCGTCGCGGCCCCGCCGGGAAGCATGACGAAGGGCAGGCGCACCCCGATCTTCCAGACGCCCACGGACTGGAGGATCGAGCCGAGTCCGGAGAAGACGAAGACCGCGGAGAGGATCGCCGAGGTGGTCCCCGCCGGCAGCGACAGCGCTGAGGCGATGAGGAACACCGAGGAGATCGGTGTGGCGACCATGACGAGCACATGCTGGATCGCGAACGGCAGGAGGCTGTGCACCGGGCGCAGCCTGTCGACGGGGTGGATCTCTGAGGCAGTGGTGTCGGCGGACATCGAATCAGTTCTCCTTCGCTCGTGGCTTCGTCGTCGAAGCCCATCGCGTCCAGCGCCGAGGCGCACGAGTGGCCTGTTCACTGCTGCGGCCAAATCGATTTGTTCAATCGTGCACGGGCAGCGGAGAACTGTCAAGGAGAATTCTTCAGGCGGACGTCCGCCCGCCGGCTCACAGGAGGGCGAAGCTGAGGATGAGGAAGAGCGCGAAGGAGATGACGGGGGCGAAGATCGCGACGGCCGTGGCGATGATGCCCTGCGTGCGGCCGCGGTCGGCGGCGGTCGCGATGATTCCCATGACGAGGCCGCTGAGCCCGGCCAGCGTGCACAGGCCCTGGAGGGCGAAGAGGGTCGTGCCGAGCACCGTCAGCCACGCCGGTGCGTCGGAGAAGTAGCGTCCGTTCGCGGCTTCGGCGGGCCCCGCGGTGGCCCCGAGGATCATCGAGGCGATGAGGGAGAGTGCCGCAGCGCCGACGGTGAGTCCGAGCGCCCACTTCCCGAGCCGCGGCGACGGCGCACCCACCGGGGCGGACCCGGGCACTGGGTCGACAGGGCCGGGCACTGGGTTGACAGGGCCGGGCACTGGGGCAGACGACGTGCGGAGGGCGGAGGGTGCGGCCGGCATCTGCGCGGCCAATTCGTCATCGGTGGGCTGCGGAAACGAGAAGTTCGGCGAGGTCATGTCCCCGACGCTACGGAACCGCGATCCCGGGGCCCAGACGGCTTCCCAATGGGTGGGGTCGGGATATCCTCACTCCTTGATCGCGGCGATGAGGAAGCGCTTCTGCGTCACCTCGATCGGGCGGCGCTCGGCGGCGAGGCGCTCCAGACCGCCGAGGTGGTCGCCGACGACGAAGTCGGGCACGTCCCACGGCACGTACGCGAGGTACTCGATGACGGCCTCGACATCGGTGAAGCGCATCGTCCCCTGCCAGCGGCGGGCCGCCTCGACGCGCAGCCCCTGCTCCTCGACGGCGTCGACGCACGGTTCGAGCTGGATCTCCGGATGCTCGGGCTCCCCGCCGAACCAGTTGCGGAACTCGATCGCCTCGGTGCCGTCGACCTGCTGGGTGAGGAAGAGTCCGCCGGGGGAGAGGACACGGGCCACCTCGGCGATGTCATAGCTCTCGTGCCGGTTCATCACGACGTCGAAGGAGGCATCGGGCCACGGCAGCGGCTCGCCGTCGCCGCTGTCGTAGTCGCTGACCTCGATCCCGAAGGGCTCGAGCGCGGCGGCGGCCACCGGCACGTTCGGCGCCCAGCCCTCGGTGGCGACGATCGAGAGGTCGGGCGCGGTCCCGGGGTGGCGGCCGCGGAAGCGTTTGACGAGGGCGATGAGGCGCTCGCCGCCTCCCGTGCCCATGTCGAGGACGGTGCTCGCGTCGTCCCAGGCCTCGAGGCACATCGTGTCGAAGTCCCACGGGGGATCGTCGGCGACGAGGCGGCCCTCGAGGGCGGTGAAGTTCCACCCGGTCATGGCGGCGGTCTCGTGGATCCAGGTCCACCGGGAATGGCGTTCGGCCGGGGATTCGGCGCGAGCGCGGCTGCTGTCGGCGAATTCGGGCATTTCCACACTCCTTCGTCTGGCGTGGCGGCCGTCACTTCGAGCCTAGCCGAGTCGTCGTGCGATCCGAAGCACCGCAATGTTGCAATCGGTTCACGGTCGTCACGACAGTTCCGCGGGCGGCGAGCTCACACGAGGAAGCACCCGATGAGGACGAGGACGGTGAGGGCGAGCATGCCCAGGCAGTTGAGCCAGAAGTCCCGGCCCGTGTAACCGGCTCGGAGGTGGGCGCCTGCTGCGGTGAGGAAGTAGACGACGAGCCCGGCCATCGCGGCGAGTCCGACCCCGGGAATCCAGAAACCGGCGATGAGACCGGCGACGGCGGTGACCTTGACGACGGCGAGCACCCACCACCAGTCCCGCGGCAGGCCCACCCCGTCGAGGCAGGCGGCGATGAACGCCGGCGGGCGGAACGTCATCGCCGCATCGCCGGCCACGATGACGGCGATGACCGCGACCGGCCACCACGGATCGGGCAGCAGCGTCACGGCGTCCTCCGGAAGCGGGTGTGGAAGGCGATGATGTCCGACAGCGCTGTGACCGCGTCGGCGGCGCTCATGTCGCTGGCCGCCCAGCGGAAGATCACGCCCATGTAGGAGTCGTAGAGGGCCGCGGCGCTCGCCCGAGCATTGTCCTCACTGATCCCGATCGACACGAGGTTGTCCCGCAGGGCCGCCTGCAGATCCCGGGCGAGGCCGTCGAAGACCTGCGGTCGACCGTGGATGCGGATGAGCGCGGCCGCATAGTCCCGGGAGAGGTCCTCATGGGCGGCGAAGAACTCGAGGAACGGCAGGAAGATCCCGAGCAGATGGTCCTGCACCGCCGAGGCGGTGCCCGTGCGCGCGATCGTCGCCGGGACCTCCGAGGTGCCGTCCTGGAGCTGCCCGATCCACCGGTCGTAGCACGCGATGAGGAGAGCGTCCTTGTCCCCGACCGCCATCACCCGGCCCACGGACACCCCGGCAGCCTCGGCGACCCTGCGGATGGTCGTCGCCCGGTATCCCGCGGCGAGGAAGAGCTCGGCGGCGGCCGTGACGATCCGGTCCTCGGTCCGTCGGCGCTGGAGTGAGCGCGGGGATTCCGCGGCGCGCGGAGAATTTGAGTGAACACGTTCACTGGACATGGCTCCACGATACGCCGCCTGTGCGCGGGTGCCAAGGCGCCGAGGTGAATGCTCGGTGACGATGCTGCCGACCGTCCGTGTTGCCGGCCGATGAAAGTTAATGTACCTTAACTTTATGCGCAGGACCTCTCCGTCGGCTCACACTGCGAGCCCCACGACCCCACGGGCGCGGCCCCGCTCGTCGCTCGTGCTCCTCCTCGGTCCTGCCTTCGTCGCCGCCGTCGCCTATGTCGATCCCGGCAATGTCGCGGCCAACCTCACGGCCGGCGCGCAGTACGGCTACCTCCTCGTCTGGGTGCTCGTCGCCGCGAACCTCATCGCCGTCCTCGTCCAGTACCTGTCCGCGAAGCTCGGACTCGTCTCCGGGCGGTCGCTGCCGGCCCTCCTCGGCGATCGCCTCGGCCGGAGGTCACGGCTCGCGTACTGGGGGCAGGCGGAGATCGTCGCGGTCGCCACCGATCTCGCCGAGGTGGTCGGCGGTGCCATCGCCCTGAAGATCCTCTTCGACGTGCCCCTCCTCCTCGGCGGGGTCATCGTCGGCGTCGTCTCCCTCGTCCTCCTCTCCATCCAGTCGACACGCGGGCAGCGTCCCTTCGAGTTCGTCATCATCGGCTTCCTCGCGATCATCGCGATCGGCTTCCTCGCCGGACTCGTCGTCGGCGACGTCGACTGGGGGCAGGCCGCCGGAGGCCTCGTCCCGCAGCTCGAGGGCACGAACTCGCTCGTGCTCGCCGCCTCGATGCTCGGGGCCACGGTGATGCCGCACGCGATCTACCTCCACTCCGCCCTCGCCGTCGACCGGCACGGGATGGTGCCGCGGGCGGAGATTCCGCGACTGCTGCGGGCGAACCGGTGGGATGTCGCGCTCTCCCTCGTCGTCGCCGGCTCCGTCAACATCGCGATGCTCCTGCTCGCCGCGGCGGCGCTGCGCGGGGAGTCGGGCACCGACACGATCGAAGGGGCGCATGCGGTCGTCACGGCCAACCTCGGCGAGGTCGTCGGCCTCCTCTTCGGCATCGGCCTGCTCGCCTCCGGGCTCGCCTCCTCAGCGGTCGGATCCTATGCGGGGGCCTCGATCATGCAGGGTCTCCTGCGCATCGACGTGCCGATCGTGTGGCAGCGGGCGGTGACGATGCTCCCGGCCCTCGCCGTCCTCGCGATCGGCGTCGACCCGACGTGGGCGCTCGTGCTCAGCCAGGTCGTCCTCAGCCTCGGGATCCCCTTCGCGATGGTCCCGCTCGTGCGGCTGACGAGGATGCGCACGGTCATGGGCGAGTTCGCCAACGGGCGGGCGATCACGGTCGCCGCGCTCGCCGCCGCGAGCCTCATCATCGTCCTCAACGTCGTCCTCATCGCCCTCCTCGTCGCCGGCATCGACTAGGTCGAGGAGCCGGGCACCGCACCTGAGGCCCGCCTCGGCGGAGGTACATTGGCGGCCCCGCAGGGAGTCAGCGACCCCGCGGGGAGTCAGCGGTCGCGCAGCGATACGGGCCGGACGATCGTCACCGGGTCGGAGCGGACCCACCACGGCACGGGCTCGCCCGCCGCCCGCGCCGCGCGCCGCTCTTCCCGTGTCGCATACCGGTAGGTGAACATCCGGGCGCGGATGAGGGCGGGAGCCTCCCCGTCGAACGGGTCGGGGCCGAGCAGCCGACGGATGAGCGGATCTCCGGTCGCGAGGCGTTCGAGGAGCACGAGGAACCAGGAATCCCGGTAGTCGCCGAGGGCGGCGAACCACATGAGCCAGTCGAGCCGCAGATGATAGGGCGCGACGATGGGTCCGCGCCGGGTGACGTCACCGGGCTTGCCCTTGAAGACGTATTCCTTCCACCCGTGTGTGCCCGAGGGGTCGAGCGTGCCTTCGATGGCGATCTCGTGGCGGGTCTCCGACATCGACCCGAACGCCCCGTACGCGTTGCCGAGTCCCCAGCGGTTGAAGTGCGCGTTCATCAGCTGCCGCGGCGAGAAGAGGTTGCGCAGCGCCGGGATGTTGAGGATGGCCTGCCAGATGACGAACGCGGTGGTGAGGAGCACCCACCACAGCGGGGACGGCGGGTAGGCAGCGGAACTGCCGGCCGCCTCGGCGATCGTGCTGACGGCGGCGTCGATGCCCCACTCCGGCCACGGCCCGCCGATGATCCAGCGGAGGAAGGAGTCGCTGATGCCCGCGCACGCGAGCAGGATCGTCGCCCAGTTGAGCCACGCGTAGTTGCCGGTGATGACGAGCGCGAGCTGGGTGATGATGATCGCGGTCGCGGCGAACGAGGCGATGGGCTGGGGGAGGAAGAGCAGCCACGGGGCGATGAGCTGGACGATGTGGCTGCCGAGCGTCTCTCCCTTGTGCCACCATGTCGGTTTGAGGTGGGCGCTGCGGCTGAGCGGACCGGGCATCGGCTGCGTCTGATGGTGGTAGTTCATCGCCGTGAGGTCGCGCCACGAACTGTCCCCGCGCATCTTGATCATCCCGGCGCCGAACTCGACGCGGACGGTGAACCACCGCAGCAGGAGGATCATGAGCAGGGGCGGGGCGACCGCGTGGGAGCCGAGGAACCCGACGAAGAACCCCGCCTCGAGGAGCAGGCTCTCCCAGCCGAAGCCGTAGAAGCGCTGCCCGATTGCCGAGATCGAGAAGTAGAGCCACCACATCATGAGGAACACGGGAATCGGTGCCCACGCGGGACCGGCCTGGGGGAGGCCGACGATGACGGTGAGGGCGAGGACGATGCCGACGGCGCAGACGATGCGGAGGTTGCGATCGGAGTACGGAGTGCGTCTCCAGCGGAAGAGGCTCGGGGCCTGCCGTGCCGTCGTCAGGGCGATGAAGCGCGGCGCGGGGAGGAGGCCGTGCTCGCCGAGGAGGGGCGGAAACTGGTTCCAGGCGTTGACGAAGGCGATGAGGAAGAGGACCGCGAAGCCGCGTTGGAGGATCTCGCGGGCGATCGTGTAGTCGCCCGCGTCGAGCAGGGGAAGCAGAGCGGTGACGTCCACGGGATCCTCCTCGCCTCGCAGGTGCCCTTGCAGTCGACTATCGCGCGAATCGGGGATGGGGGCAACAGCGAAAAGCGGCTATTGTCGGGGCTGAGGCGCGATCCCCGCGCTCATCACACCCCAGGAGGCATCATGAGCGATCATCCCCAGAAGACCAAGGAGTCCATCCTCGGCCATCCCGCTCCGCGCGACATCGAGTGGAAGCACTTCATCACGATGTGGGAGAACTATGCCGATCGGGTCGAGCAGGAGTCGGGTGACCGCCTGGCGGTGAACATGAACGGCCACCGTGTCGTCTTCCGCCGTCAGCACGACGGGCTCGTGAGCATCGAGGACGTCGAACGCGCCCGTCACCTCTTCGCCGCCCACGAATCGACCGAGGGCGAGGGGCACCTGTTCGTCGTCACGCTCACCGACGAGGACGCGCGCTTCTACGACTTCGACCTGAGCGCCCATGATGTCGAGGTCGACCAGCACGAGCACGAGAAGAACCCGGACTCCCGCGGCCACCACATGCGCACGGTGGAGAAGAAGACCGGTCGTGACGACAAGCAGGACCTCGACCGGTTCTTCGACGACCTCGTCACCGAGATCGACAAGGCCGCGGCGGGACGCGACTTCGTCCTCCTCGGCCACGGCACGGGAACCTCGAACGCCGCCGACGACTTCGAGAAGTTCCTCGCCCACCGGCACGAGCCGCTGCACGAGCACATCATCGCCGCAGGCGTCATCGACCTCAGCGCCGCCGGTGAGCCGGAGATCGAGAAGAAGGCGCAGGAGCTCGCCGGACGGTGACTGTCTTCGTGCTGCGCGGACTGCCTCGGCGCTGCGGAGACGGCATCGGACCGGGCTGGGTGAACTCGGCGGAAATCCTTGTCCGCCCTGTTCACAACGGCGGGTTTGACACGTAGCCTGTCAGCAAGGCGGCTCGTCCCAACCGGGGACGACGCTGGCCCGCTCCCGGCCAGATCTCAGTGCCGATCGGGTGCCGCCGATGCCATGCGATATCAAGGAGGAATCATGACGGAATCCAACTTCGATCCCAACGAAACCGAAGGCCCGGCCGACGGCGGTGCCGCGGGCACGCCTGGCGTTCACGACGGCGGTGCTGACGGTGGCGCCGAGGGTCCGGCCGACGGCGGAGCCTCGGGCACCCCGGGTGTCCAGGACGGTGGCGCCGACGGCGGTGCCGAAGGTCCGGCCGACGGCGGAGCCTCGGGTGAACCCGGTGTCCACGACGGCGGTGCCGACGGTGGAGCCGACCGGTCTTGAGCAGTCCCACCACTGAGGTCCAGCACCCCGACGCCGCTGCAGGCGCCGGGGTGCTGGAATCCCGGCTCATCGACTGCTCGCGCGAGACCTTCGCCAAGGACTACTGGGGCAGGCGGGCGCTGCTCAGTCGCGGAGTCTCCGACTTCTCCGACCTCTTCTCCTCCCGCGCCGTCGACGAGCTCATCTCCGCCCGCGGCCTGCGCTCCCCGTTCCTGCGCGTCGCCAAGGACGGCGCGACCCTGCCGACGGCGTCCTTCACCTCCCCGGCCGGGGTCGGCGCGACGATCGGCGACCAGCTCGACGACACGAAGCTGTGGAAGCAGTTCCATGCCGGAGCGACCCTCGTCCTCCAGGCTCTGCAGCGCACATGGGAGCCCATCGGCGAGTTCTCGAGCGCGCTCAGCCGCGAACTCGGCAACCCGGTCCAGGCGAACGCCTACATCACCCCGCCGCAGAACCAGGGCTTCGACGACCACTACGACGTCCACGACGTCTTCGTCCTCCAGATCGAGGGCACCAAACGGTGGGTCATCCACGCGCCCGTCTTCGATGCGCCGCTGCGCGACCAGCCGTGGACCGACCGACGCGAGGCCGTGGGCCGGGCGGCGCAGACCGACCCGGTCATCGACGCCGTGCTCGAACCCGGTGACGCCCTCTACCTGCCGCGCGGCTGGCTCCATGCCGCCACCGCCCAGGGCGAGGTCTCCATCCACCTCACCCTCGGCATCCACAACTGGACGCGGTACGGGGTCGCCGAACAGCTCGCGCAGGCGGCGCTCGCCCAGCTCCAGGACGATCCCGCGATGCGGGCGAGTCTGCCGCTCGGGGAGAGCCACCCGAGCCCCGAGGTCCTCGAGGCGATCCGCCAGGCAATGGTCTCCGCGCTCACCGCGGCTGACCCCGGTCCGAGCATCGACCGGATCAGTCGGTCGCAGGCCCGCCCCGCGCCCCTGGGTCCCCTCGCCCAGCATGCGGCGATGCGAGACCTCGACGACGCGTCGCCGCTCACGCTGCGCGCCGGCCTCGATGCCACCCTCGAGGGGAACCGCCTGCGCACCCGGATCGGCTGGTTCGACTTCAGCGACGCCGAGCTGCCCGTCGTCCGCACCCTCCTCGACGGCGATCCGGCGTCGGTCGCCGACATCGGTCGGCCGTTGGCGGAGCGGCTGCTCGCTGCCGGTGCGCTCGTGCCCGCGCTCGGCTGAGCACTGGGGTTGAGGTGACGATGAGCGAGGTCCGGGGCTTCCGCTGCTCGAACGCCGCCCGTGACCGCGGCGACAGCATCGTGGGCACGGCCCCGCGGGGGACGTACTGGGTGCTCATCGAACACCGAGGCGGCTGGCCGATCAACGGCTTCGAGGGCCTCGACATCGACTGGCGCGTGCGGTCCGAGGTCTTCTATGCCGCACAGTCCCTGCGCGCCCGCATCCTCCTCATCCGCCGACCCGGACGGCGCACCCGCGGTGGGCCGGGTGTCTGGGGTGTCATGCACCTCGAGGGTCCCGGCCGCCTCCACCAGATGTGGGGAGAGTGGGAGGACGACTCCGACCTCCTCGCGATCGTCGAGGCACTCGAGGCCTGTGCCGCGCAGTCCGAGACCTTGCAGTCCGAGACCTCACAGTCCGAGACGGGATTGCTGCCGCCGGTCGTCCTCGTCTGCGCCCATGGGCAGCACGATGTCTGCTGTGCGGTGCGTGGGCGACCCGTGGCCGCCGTGCTCGCAGAGCGGTGGCCGGATCTCGTGTGGGAGTGCACCCACGTCGGCGGGGATCGGTTCGCGGCGAACATCCTCGTCGTGCCCGACGGCGTCTACTACGGGGATCTCGATGAGGACACCGCGGTCGACGTCATCGCCGGGCACCTCGCCGATGAGATCGACGGCTTCCACCTGCGCGGCTACACGGATCTCAACTCGCTCGAACAGGTCGCCGTCGCCGCGGTGCTCAAGGAACGGGGCCCGGCCGGACGCTTCGCCTACGGGATCGGCGGCGTCGACTCGGCCGACGGGGTGTGGACGGTGCGGGTCATCGATCGGCGGACCGCCTCGGCGAACGTCGACGTCGACATCACGGTGTCCCGGTCGGACCCGCACTTCCTCACGTGCCGCGGCGTCGAACGCGCCGTCGCCAACGTCTTCACCGTGGTCGGGATGCGTCCCGGCGATCCGCTACGCTGACGACATGCGCGCAGGGGAAGTGTCGGAGGTCAGCCAGGACTATCTCAAGGCGATCTGGTCGGCACGCGAATGGGGCGGGGATCCGATGACCGCGACCGAGCTCGCGCAGCGCTTCGGGACGACGAAGGCCAACGTCACCGAGGTGCTCAAGCGCCTCGACGACCTCGGCCTCGTCAACCGGGTGCCCTACCGGCCACCGGAGCTGACGGCGGCGGGGGAGGAGATCGCGGTGGCGATGGTGCGCCGGCACCGACTCATCGAGACGTTCCTCGTCGAGTCGCTCGGCTACAGCTGGGACGAGGTCCACGATGAGGCGGAGGCGCTCGAGCATGCGGCATCGGACCTGCTCATCGACCGGATCGATGCGTTCCTCGGCCACCCCACCGCGGACCCCCACGGCGATCCGATCCCGGGATCCGATGGGGCTGTGCAGTGCCATGACTCCTCGCTTCTCCTCGCCGAGGCGGTCCCCGGGTCGTACGAGGTCCTGCGGGTCTCCGACGCCGACCCCGAGGTGCTCGCGACCCTCGCCGAGGCGCGCGTGCGCCCCGGCTCGACCGTCGTCGTCAGACGCGCGGCCGCGGGCGGGACGGTCGAGATCGCCGTCATCGGCGCCGCCGGCACCTCCGTCATCGACGCAGCCGCCGCCTCGGCGGTGTATCTGGCCTGAGCGCGCCCCCTCAGGATTCCGGCACGTACTCGAAGACGGCGCCGAGGCACTGCGGAAGGTATGGCGGCGATCAGCCCCTGCGGTGAGGGAACAGCCGCTCCCCATAGAGCAGACACAGAGTCGTGGCATCCCGCGGAGAGAACTCTTCGTCGAGGACGAGCCGCGGCCACGGCTGCCACAGCACTGACTCATACGGAGTGCCCGGCAAAGATCGTGGGTGCGTGACCTGGCGACGGTGCGGGTGCGACGTGAACGCGCTGGCCTCGATCGATGTGAAGGTTCGGAACAGCGATTCGTAGAGGACCGGCGTGAATCCGTCGTCTCGAGCGGCGGTCGCAACTGTCACCCACGCGGGAACTCCCAGGGGTCGACCCTCTTCGAGAGTCGTCCACATCACCGCTTTGATCCCCGCCGGACGAGGATCAGGCGAATGGCGAATGAGGACTCGGCACCAGTGCAGAGCGTCCTGCGGGGAGAAGTCGGTCCACATGTCATGGCGTTCTGGCAGCATTGTGCGGCCTTTCTCGGGTGACGGGCCACCCGGATCGAGTCTTGCCCTGCCGTGCGGCGCGGGCCCGTTCTTCCCCTGGGGCACCCGGTCGATGACGGGTTGCCGTGTGGCCGGCCAGGTACCGTTGGCCACAGCTCGCGAACGTGATACCGATGCTATCCCACCCCACTGTCACGGTCAGGTCACTCACCGACAACCCTCTTCAGAAGTTCGAAAATCAGGACTAGGCTCGAAGACAACGTCGAAAGTGAGGGACAGATCATGGCGCGAACAGTGGCTGACGACCTATGGCACATGCTCATCCAGGCCGGCGTGAAGCGATGCTACGGAATCGTCGGGGACGCACTCAATCCGACGATCGATGCACTCGCCCGACACCCGGAGATCGAGTTCATCCACGTCCGACACGAGGAGTGGGGCACGTTCGCCGCCTCGGCGGACGCCCAGCTCAGTGACGGTCCCGTCGTCGTCTGCGGC
The DNA here is from genome assembly GCF_039528855.1 of Brevibacterium sanguinis. Lineage (NCBI taxonomy): Bacteria > Bacillati > Actinomycetota > Actinomycetes > Micrococcales > Brevibacteriaceae > Brevibacterium > Brevibacterium sanguinis. The sequence continues at coordinate 66,125 of NZ_BAAAMB010000006.1, forward strand.
ACGGCAGGCCCCGGTGTCACCCACCTCCTCAACGGCCTGCTCGACGCCTTCCATGAGATGGCCCCGGTCATCGCGATCGCCGGTGACGTCGAGACGAACATCATCGACACCGAGGCGATCGAGGAGGTCAGTCCGTACGACCTGTTCCGCACGGCCTCGCTCTACACCGGTCGCGTCGTCAACCCGACCCAGGCGCGCGCGGTCTTCCAGCAGGCGATCACCGTCGCCACCGAGGAGCACGGTCCCACGGTCATCGCCCTGCCCGGTGACGTCGCCCATGCGAAGTCGCCGCTCGCAGAGCCCGCGGTCTACGCCTCTTCCCGCGGTTCTGTCCTCACCCCGCACGACGAGGACGTCCAGGCCGTCGCCGATCTCATCAACGGCCACGACCGGGTCTTCCTCTTCGGCGGCAACGGCACGGCCGGGGCCGTCGACCTCGTCAAGCAGCTCTCCGACAAGGCCAAGGCGCCCGTCGGCTTCACGCTCAAGGGCAAGAACTGGCTCGAGGCCGACAATCCCAACGCCGTCGGCATGACCGGCCTGCTCGGATACGGGGCGGCGGCCGACTGCATCAAGCACGCCGATGTCATGCTCATGCTCGGGGCCGACTTCCCGTTCCCCGACTTCCTCGACCGCGGTCACGCGGCGATCGTCCAGGTCGACAACACCCCCTCCCACCTGGGTCGTCGAGTGGCACTCGAGCTGGCGATCCCCGCCGACGTCGGCGTCTTCCTCGAGAAGCTCCTCCCGCTCATCGAGCCGAAGCGAAACGACGAGTTCCTCCGCACCGCACAGCACGTCACCGAGAGCTGGCGGAAGCGCCTGCGCCACTACGTCGACGGGGGCGAGAAGCGCTCGCCGATCCGACCCGAATACCTCGCGTCCGTGCTCGACGACCTCCTCGACGACGATGCGATCGTCACCGCCGACACCGGCACCTCGGTGATCTGGGTCGCCCACCAGATGAGCTTCGGCGGTGATCGGTTCCAGTTCGGGTCGTACTCATGGGCGTCGATGGCCGACGCCTCGCCGTATGCGTTCGGGGCGACCAAGGCGCTGCCCGGACGGCAGGTCGTCGCCCTCTGCGGGGACGGCGGGTTCTCGATGCTCGGCCTCGGCGACCTGCTCACCGAGCGCCAGCACAGGTCGCCGATCGTCCACGTCATCCTCAACAACGAGGAGCTCGACTTCGTCAACATCGAACAGCAGGAGGCCGGGTTCCGACCCTGGGGCACCGAGTTCCCGGCCGCGAACTATGCGGCGATCGCCGAGGGATTCGGCGTCAAGGGCATCCGCTGCGAGGACCCCGCGCGCCTGCGCGACCAGATCGCCGAGGCGCTCGCCCACAAGGACGGACCGGTCGTCGTCGATGTCGTCGTCGACAAGCGCGCGCTCGCCCTGCCGTCGACCATCAACGCTGACCTCGTCGGCAAGTTCACTCTCAGCGTCTTCAAGCGGGCCCTCCGCGGGGAGATCCCCGAGCTGTGGGACGAGGCGAAGGACAACATCAGGCTGCTGTGAGGGCGGAACAGCCCTGCGGGTCCACCCGATCCGGATGGACCCGCAGGGTCGGCTCACCCCTGGCGGCGCGGCAGGTTCCAGCGCGGCTGCGGCTGGGACCTCTTGCCGTGCTGGGGCATGTAGCCGCGCTCGGCCTGGAGATGAGCCTTGTCATGGCTCTTCGCCGAGTTGTCGGCACCGGGGATCGGAGCCTCGAGCCGAGCCGGCGCCTCGGCGCCGACAATGGGCATCTCCCCGGTGATCACCGGCTGGGATCCGGTGATCGGGGCGGACTCCGCGACCGCCTCGGCGAGGGATTTCTGGTCTGCGGGCTTCTTCGCTCCGCTGCCGTTCTTCTTCTGCATTGTCTCTTCCTTTCCTTGTGCCGTCGTCGGCGTGGTGGTCCTGTCAGCGGCCAGCGCCGTATAGAGTCCGGCCCACTGTGCGGGGGTGAGTTCGCGTGGCAAGGCGTCTCCTCTGATGTCGTTGCGGTCCATGGTCGATTGCAGGTGGGGTCGATCGGTGAGCTTCATGTGCGTGAGGATCCCTTTCATTCCGCGTCCGCGACCGGTGAAGGCCGCTCGGACGAACTGCTGGTAGGAGGCCCGATCCCGGTGCGGGACCAGTCCGGTCGCGAGGCGTTCGACGGTGAGCAGGCCGCCGTCGACGCTCGGTCTGGGGGTGAACGCGTGCGCGGGCACGCGGGTGATGAGGCGGAAGTCGAACCACGGACTCCACTGCGCGGTCATCATCGTCGATCCGCCGATCCCGGCGCGCTTGCGCGCGACCTCCCACTGCGTGAGCAGGATCGCCGACTGCCACGTGCGGGCACGGAGCAGGCGCCGGAGGATGGGCGTCGTGAGGTGGAAGGGCAGGTTGCCGACGACCACCTCGGCGTCGAGGTCGGTGCTCAGAGCATCGGCGTGCCTGACGCGGGCGCGGGGGAAACGGTGGGCAAGGGTCTCAATCCTCGTTTCGTCGATCTCCACGAGCGTGAGCGGTCGGCCGAGCCGGTCGAGCTCCGCAGTGACCGCTCCGGCCCCGGGTCCGATCTCGAGGATCGAACCGCTGGTGGCCCGGGCGAGGCCCGCGATCGTGGCGATGGTCTGGCGTGAATGCAGGAAGTTCTGGCCGAGTTCGTGTCGGCCGCCTGCCTGGGAATGGGGTCGCATGATGTGGCGCTCCAGAAGTGGAATGGAGAGCACCCAAGGCTGCGCGCTGCGTCGTCGCTGGTGACAGCGGTTCAGCGGAGGCCCGGATGCCGATGGTCTTCCGGGAGGACAGCGCGCAGCAGCGTTATCGGTGACGAACCGATCCGATGGATCGGGAGTTCCTGACGGTGTGGCTGTCGGGGACAGTCACGAGGGACCGCCTCGGCGAGGTCGGCGGGGAGTCGGGCCCTGAGCCGGGCTCAGCGGCGGACTCGGTCGAACGACCGGAGGAGGTGAGGAACGTGCGCGCTGTCAGGCGCGGCGGTCACGGATGTAGGCGATGCCGGACGCAGTCACTGCGCAGCGAATCAATGTACCCATGGTCATCAAGCTAGCACAGGTCCGCGCACGGGGGCCAGGGTGATCGCCGAGGTGGCCGGCGGTCGCGATCATTCCGCAGCGTCGGGACCGGTACCGGCCTCGCGGCCGTCGGCGTCCGGATCCGGTGCGACGAGGTTGAGCTGCCACGACACCCCGTACCGGTCGTTGAGCCACCCGAAGGGCCCGAATCCGTAGTCCCCGAGCGGCATGAGCGCGCGCCCCTCCTCGCCGAGGAGGCCGGTCCACAGTCGGTCGAGCTCGGTCTGCGAGGTCACGCGGTAGAACAGGGACGTCGACGGGGTGAAGTCGAAGCCGTGCCGGACCGAGCTGTCGATGATGGCGATCTGCTCGTCGGCGATCGCGAACCGCGCGAGCCGCACCTTGCCGGCCATGCCGGGAGTCTCCGGCCCGTACCGGTCGATCATGAGGAGCTCACCGCCGAAGAGGTCGATGTAGAAGTTCAGGGCCTCCTCGGCGCGGCCGTTCTGGAACATGAGGAACGGGGCGAGCTGCTGGATGTCCGACATCGGTGAGGGTCCTGTCGCTGAGGGAGTCATTCGATGACTTCGCCGCTGATGATCTCTCCGCCGCCGTCGCCTCGGCGGTTGATGTGCGGGTCGGCGGCGATGCGGGCTTCGAGTTTCCGCAGGCGCCAGCCGAGCCAGACGAGGGCGATGCCGACGAGGGCGATGAAGATCGAGAGGGTGACGACGAGGGCGGCGATGCCGGCCTCGGGGGCGAAGAGGAAGAAGCCGCCGATGACGATGCCGACGACGCTGATGATCGTCAGCAGCCACCACGCACGCACGCCGAGCTGGCGCACGAAGACGGAGATGCCGATGCCGAAGGTGCTCACGGCGATGATCGTCAGGCCCGCGAGGACGGTGACGACGGCGGCGAAGAGCATCGGGGCGAGGAAGACGATGGCGGCGAAGGCGAGCATGAGGATCGTCCGCAGGATGCGGCCGCCGCCGCGGGTGCCGCGCGGGGCGAGGACGAGCGAGGTGATGGCGATGAGCGCGACCCAGCAGGCGAAGATCCGGGCGACCACCTCGGCGGTCGCGCCGGGCCAGACCATCATGAGGACTCCGACGGCGAGGGCGATGACGCCATTGACGATGACGGCGGTTCCGGTGCGTTTGAGGTCCATGGACCAAGCGTAGTCAGCGGGGATGGAAGGAGTCTGAACGCTGGGAATCGCGGGCGGTCTCGGTCACGTCGGCTGGCGGTGGTCCCTCGTCACCGAGTCCCAGCCGACGACGGGCGGCGGTGTGGGTTCGGAGCCGACGGCCGGTCCGAAGCACGGTGCCTGGGCGGGAGGTGCAGGTGTGTCCGCCGAGGCGGTCGGCTCGTCTGCGCTCTGTGCCTCGTGATCCTGCCTTTCCTCGTCGCCGGCGTCGGAGCGCACCGTCTGCGACAGTGCGCGGACCATGCTGTCGAGCTCCTCGAGGGAGTAGCCGGTCGTCTTCATGAACTCGGCGATGGTGATGTCGCGGGTGCCGGTCAGCCCGGTGAGCCGGTCATGGTCACCCGCTGCGGTGTCGATCGCCTCGCGGATGCGCTGAGCGGCCGGTGCGTCCGCGTCAGCCGAGTGGTCCGAGCCGTCCGCGCTGTCGTCGGCACGGCCCTGCCGGTCCGCCGGCCTCGGCGAGTTCGATTCGAGGAAGCGGAGCAGTTCGACGGGGAACGGCAGGACGAGTGTCGAGTTCCGCTCCGAGGCGACTTCGACGATCGTCTGCAGGAGACGCAGCTGGAGGGCTGAGGGCGTCTCCGACATCGCGCTCGCGGCCTGGGCAAGCTTGTTCGACGCCTGGAGTTCGCCGTCGGCGACGATGATGCGCGAGCGGCGTTCGCGTTCGGCTTCGGCCTGCCGGGACATTGAGCGCTTCATCGCCTCGGGCAGGGCGACGTCCTTGATCTCGACGCGGTCGATGTGGATGCCCCAGTCGACGGCGGGGCTGTCGATCATGATCGCCAGGCCCTGGTTGAGGCGTTCGCGGTTCGTCAGCAGGTCGTCGAGTTCGCTCTGGCCGATGATCGACCGCAGCGATGTCTGGGCGACCTGACCGACGGCGAGCCGGTAGTCCTCGACGTCGACGATCGCGCGGCGCGGGTCGACCACTTTGAAGTAGATGACGGCGTCGACGCGGACGGTGACGTTGTCGCGGGTGATGCCGTCCTGTGCGGGGATCGGCATCGTGATGATCTGCAGGCTGACCTTCTGCAGGTGATCGACGAACGGGATGATCGCGGTGAGCCCGGGATCCCGCGCATCGCTGGTGACGCGGCCGAAGCGGAAGACCACGCCGCGTTCGTACTGTTTGACGATCTTGAGGCTGTTGCCGAGCGTGATGGCTCCGACGGCGACCAGTCCGAGAAGGATGTAGAGGAACAACATCGTCATCGCCCCCTTGCGACGCTTGCTGGTCCTTTCAACGGTAGCACCGCTCTGGTCAGATGAACCCGTCTCATCTACAATGCCCGGCGGATTGTCGACAGGTGTGAAGATTCGGCGGTGACGCAGCGGGAATGGTGTCAGACAGTGGGGATGGTGTCAGGCAGCGGCTTCGCGGGCGAGGAGACGACGCCCTGCCGGGTAGGCGGCCAGGGTGTCGGGGAGGCGGATGCGCCGTCCCGAGGCATAGGTCGCGATGATCTCGCCGAGGCGGTCCTCGGCTTCCGCTCCCACCTGACCGTCGGCGGTCACGATGGGGATCTGCGCCGTGGCGGTCTCGACGCCGAGGCGGCGCAGCGTCTGCTTGGCCACGGGCACGGGGGAGTCGAAGAGGGTGATGCCGGCGCGGGCGGCCATGATCCGGTCGGCGACGAGTCCGTAGTGCGTGCACCCGAGGACGATCGCCTCGGTGCCGGGGTCCATCTGGGCCAGAGCCGCGTCGATGGCGGCGTCGATCGTCGGCATGTCCGCGTCGTTGATCGCCTCGGCGAGTCCGGGGCAGGCGATCTTCGCCACCGTGAGGTCGCCGGCGAAGGAGTCGATGAGGTCCTGCTGATAGGCGCTGCCGGTCGTGGCCGGGGTCGCCCAGATGGCGAAGTCTTCGCCGGTGCCGGCCGCCATCTTCACGGCGGGGACGGTTCCGATGACGGGAATCGTCGGTTCGTAGCGGGCCCGGACCGCGTCGAGGGCCTGCACCGAGGCGGTGTTGCAGGCGATGACGATCGCGTCGGGTTCCCAGTCGGCGAGCACCGCCGCCGAGGCGAGGGCCCGCTCCTCGAGGGCCTGCGGGCTGAGGCTGCCGTAAGGGGTGAAATCGGGGTCCATGGCGAGGACGAGGTCGGCCTGCGGGGCGAGACTGAAGAGAGCGTCGGCGGTTCCGAGGAGCCCGAGACCCGAGTCGAGCAGTCCGATGCGCGTCATGATTCCTCTTTCGCGGCGGAATCGGTGGGGACATCGCTATCAGTGGGGACATCTCTGTGGGAGGGAGCGTCCGCCTCGGCGACAGTGTCGTCTTCGCTCTGGTTCTCGCGGACGATCGGCTGCGGGCGGGGGTGCGCGAAGTCCTTGATCTCCTTGAGGTGGGCGCGGGTGAGCCCTTGGGCGAACTCGGGGGCGATGATCTTCAGGCGGTCGGAGGAGTAGCGGTCGACGAAGTAACGCCGTGTCGTCGGGGCGGCGAGATCGTCGTCGACCCACACGGCCTTCTGGGGTTCGTGGGTGTCGAGCCAGTCCTCCATCGCTCGCGCCTTCCACCACAGCTGCGGGTCGTTGGCATAGCGGTTGTGGGTGTCGTCGGGCATCTCGATGACGTCGAAGGAGTTGCGCATCCCGAACTTCGGTTCGAGTTCGGTTTTGCAGCGCTGCGACCACGTCGAGAGCCAGACGATGTCGACCTCATGGGTCTCGACGAGGCGATCGAAGAAGGCGATGACCGACGGTCGGTAGTGGAGTTCGTAGTCCCACGCCTGGAGCTTCTTGCGCCCTTCGGTCATGAGACGCAGCGCCGGTACGGGGTAGGAGTTGAGCACTCCGTCGACATCGAGGAAAATGGTGACGTGGCGGGCCTGCCGACGCGCCGAGACCGGCGACGGTGATGCAGCTGCCATCGTTCCTTCCTGTGTCGGGGGCGACCCGGTAGCCTGGCGGCAGGTCTGTGACGTGTTTCAGAATACCGTTCGAAGCTGAGGACTGAGGAAGTCGGGGCGCCATGCACCGAGAGGCGTTGGCATGTATCGCGAGGTGAGGATCCCGCGGCTGCGTGCGGTGCGGTTGGTGTCATCGTCCTGTTCCCATGCATGAGGGTGGCGATGAATGGTTGAAGCGAGGTCGTGATCCGGTTCCGGAGATCGACCGAATCAGGCCTCGACCGAATAAGGGCCGTGAAGTGCCGCTGGCCGTCGATCCAGATTCAGAAGGGTGGGGCTTCGCCGTTGTCCCAGACCCATTCCTGTTGCGCGGGGTTCTTCCATCGGATGCCGCCTGTCCGTGGCATCCACCCCGGAGTTCCGTCCTCGCCACCTGCCGGCCCTGGGCATTCGGGTCCGGTGCGCACTTCGCCACGGGCCGACGTCGCATCGGGTGGGTCAACGACCAGCGGTGGAATGCCGGGAGCATCGAGGTCGTCATCGAGGCTGCTCGCGCCGGGACTGCTCGTGCCGGGACTGCTTGTGAACGGGTCGTCCGGGTCTCCGGCGAGGCTGTTCGTGTCGGAATCATCAGTGTTGCTGACGGCGTCGGGCCGATCACCGGTACTGCTGGTGATGCCGGTGCTGCTGCTGGTGAGGGTGTTGATGAGGCGTGCGTTCTCGACGTTGACAGGGTTGTCCCCTGGGCGAGCGGTGACGCGGGTGCCGTGGGCGAATGTGTATTCGGCGATTCCCGGAGTTCTCATTCGCACGGTAAGGAGCCGGTCGGTCTTCTGCTGGTGGTGCTGTTTGCAGAGGGGGTGGAGATTGCCGAAGACGGTCAGGCCCCCGACGTCCGGGTTGTCGTGATTGAACGGGTCAATGTGGTCGATCTCCGCGGTCGCGGCACGGCGGCGGCATCCGGGCACAGTGCACCATTGCCATTGCGCGGCCAACGTCGTTCTCACGGGTGTGGGGATGTGGTAAGTCTTGGCTTTCGCGTTGATGGGGGTGCCGGTGACGGGATCGGTGAGGATTCTGGTCCAGGTACGGCAGGTCCCGGCGATGAGTCGGGCTTGGTCAGCGGGCAGAGGGGTGCCGTCGGGCAGGGTTCCGGGCAGGTTGCTGTGGCCGGTGAGGGTGGTGCAGGGCACGGAGATGAGCATGCGTGCCTGCATGGCCATCCAGTAGGGGCTGGTGGGCGCTTCGAGGGTGAGGGAGAACAGAGATCGTCCCTGGTCGTCGAGTCCGGCGTCGGTGATGCGGGTCAGAGCCGCCCGCAGCGCGGCACTCGGTGACCGCGGCGGCGGAGGAGGCGACTCTTCGTCGACTTCGTTGTCGTCGTTGCCGGCTATCCCGGGGACTGTTGGTGCTGATGCATCGTCGTGATCGTCCGAGTGACTCGATCCGGTCTCTGCATCCTCGGTGGGCGCTGTCTCTGTGTCGCCGGCGACTGCCTCGGCGGTGGTGTCGTCTGTCGGGCCGGCGTTGCCGGAAGGGACCTCGTGGTGGGGCAGGCCTGCTGCGTTGGCGGCAGTGGTGATGGCGGTGGCGATATCGTCCATTGTGGCCGCGGTGTCGAGGTCGAGAGGAATGCTGCGGTCCGCGGTGGCTCCGGTGTCGGTGTCGTGGGCGCGGATGGTCAGGTTCAGGCGCGGGGTGGTGCTGGTGAGGATGTCGAACATGAGGGCATCGATGCTGCGGACGTCCTCGATGGCGGCGTCTTCAGGGAGTTGGTCGGCGAAGGCGGCGGTGTTGCCGGCGCGGATGGCTTTGGCGAAGGCTTCGATGCGCAGGTAGCACGCGTGGAGTTCGAGGGCGGATCCGGTGAGCATCAGGCATGCGGTGCCGTCGTCGTGGGTGGTCAGTGACACTCGTCGGCGCTGATGGGCGGTCTGGGTGCGGTCGTCTGCCGGTTCGATGACGTTGATCTTCAGGGACAGTGACTTCCTGAAAGTTTGGATGGTCACGTCGGGGCGGCGCTGGCACAGGTAGTCGTCGATGAGGGGCAGGTGGCGGAAGGCGACGTTGCCGCAGAGGCGGGTGGCTGCCAGGGCGTGCTCGATGGTGAAGTCTCCGGCTTGGCAGCGGGCGTGGAATTTCGGGAGGCCGTGGATGAGGGTCATGGCGTCGGTGACGTGGCTGTAGGTGTGCGCGATGGTGGTGCCGCGGATCGCGGTGAGTTCGGCGATGTCTTCGGCGTGGGAGTAGGTGTGGACCCAGGCGTTGAAGGTGCGGTCGGGGGCGAAGCGGGGAAACCCGGGCAGTGCCGGTGGCGCGAGCTCCTGGGCCTGCGGGTCCGGAATGGAATTGCCTGCCGAACCGGCCTGTGAGTCGGTGCCGGCCTGGCCCGCGTCATTGGGAGCATCATCGCCACCACCGAGAGCGGCGTCCCCGTCCCCGGTGTCAGCGTCGCTGTCGCCATCGGTGACCCAGTCGGCGGTGCAGCCCTGAGCTCGCGCGAAGCGGCGGACGGTCTCGGTGAAGGCGGCGTGTTGGTAGGGGGCGCCGGGGCGGGGATTGAGGAGATTGAGGTGGGCGATCGTGTCGGTGAGGAAGAGGCTGGCGGTGGTCTCGAGCGCGGCGAGTTGGGCCTGGTCGCTGGCGGCGTAGACGGTGAAGGCCGCGGCGTAGGGGGAGGAGGCGTCGATGTCGACACGGGCCGGAAGAGGGCCAGGTGTGTCTCCGGAAGGAGCGGATGCGATTGTGTCGGTCACTGGGTTTCACCTGTCTTCCCACGTCAGCGTGGCTGATAACAAGAGTGTAGTTCACGTCACAATCAATGTCAATGGGTATTTCGAAACTCGTTCGAACTAATGATTCATTCATTTCGTGGTGCTCAGTGATTTTCAGGCGCGGAGATCGTCGTCGTGAGGTGCTGTGAGGGTGTGCTCAGCGGACGTGTGCGGCGGCGTGAGGGCGTGGGAGCGTGCGAGCCGATCGGGGGCTGTGCCGTGATTGTGAGGCCTCACAGGCGAGCCTGATGAGAGTGCGGGCAGAGGTGAGCAGAGGCGGAATCCTTCTGAAGCAGGGGACCCCTCAGGAGGGTGGTCGAAGGCCCGCGGTCGATTCAACTGTCCTGTTCAAGTTCGCTCTGTGCGCGTTGCTTTGCATCGGCCCACTGAGTGAATTGGTCGCTCGCTGCAGGTCTGGCCCGCTGCTTCGCGTGGGCGCAGCGCTGCTCCGCAAAGCCGCCGTTCCGCGTTGCCCCGCAGAGCCGCGGCTCCGGGCCGTGCTGCAATGCGTGGCTGCACCGTCTAGGCGCGCCTCAACTCCCCGCGGGCATTTCGTGGCCCCGCGCAGCTGCAACTCCGCGTTGCTCCGCTGAGCTGTAAAGCCATTGGGCCAGCGCAGGCGCGCCGCAACTCCGCGCGGGCACAGCGCAACTTCGCGCGGGCACGGCGTCGCTCCATAAAGCCGCAGCTCTACCCTGCGTGGCCGCTTCAACGCTTCGTGCGTGCACAATTCACTTCTGCGCCGCGCAGCCGTCCCGCACAATCGCTCCGCCGCTTCGCACAGCCGCTCCGCAGCCCCAACCCTGCCCCGCGCAGTCGCAACTCTGCTCCGCACCGGTGCTGTACTGCGAAGCCGCTGCTTTACTCCGCGAGGTAGGGCTCGAAGACGGCGCGGACCTCGTCGGTGAGGGGAGTGGGCCGGCCGGTCTCGCGGTCGATGTGGACGAGGACGACGTCGGAGTCGAAGACCTTCCGTCCGCTCTGGTCGCCGCGGGTGCTGATCGTGAACGACGAGTTTCCGATCTTCTTGACCACGGCGGTGAGCTTGAGCTCCGGGCCGTACATGACGGGCACGAGGTAGTCGATCGACTGGTGGGCGACGAGCAGTCCGCCCGAGGTGATGTGCGATGCCCTGACGTGGTGCATCCAGCGGACCCGGCACTCCTCGATGAGTGTGATCATCCGGGCATTGTTGACGTGGCCGAGCAGATCCTGATCGGACCACCGCACCTCGGGAGAGTACTCGAACGTCCTCACGGCCACCCCTTCCGTTCCTGTCGGGCACGACACTTCGCGTGTCGGCAACGACGATTACTTCGCCTGTCGGCAACGACGATTCCGCCGCTGTGCGTCATTGTCGAAACTGATCGAACGTTCTACAGTAAATCAGGATCTGTCGGCGAAGGTGAAATCGACGAAAGGGAGATCAATGGAGATGCCACCAGGAGCGGGCCCGTCGAGCGCAGGAGCAGGCTCGGCGAGCGCCGACGACAATGACGCGAACCGTGCCCCCGCGACCTCATACGGCACAAACCCTGCCCCCACCACCCCGTCCCCCGGCATGCTCGCCGGGGTGCGCGTCCTCGACCTCGGCGGTATCGGACCGGGTCCGTTCGCGACGATGATGCTCGCCGACCTCGGCGCCGAGGTGATCCGCCTCGACCCGCCGACGAGCATCGGTCAGCCGATGAATCCCGTCCTCGACCGGGGCAAGCGCTCGGTGACCGCGGACTTCAAGACCGCCGAGGGCATCGCGCTGGCCAAGGCGATCGCCGCCGGCAGCGACATCGTCGTCGAGGGCTTCCGGCCCGGCGCTGCCGAGCGCCTCGGCCTCGGGCCCGACGACCTGCGCGCTCTCAACCCCGCCCTCGTCTACGGGCGGATCACCGGCTACGGACAGGACGGCCCGAAGGCCCAGAAGGCCGGCCACGACCTCGGCTACATCGCCTCGACGGGACTCCTCGCCCAACTCGGCCGCGCCGACGGACCGCCGCAGTTCCCGGCCAATCTCCTCGGCGACTTCGGGGGAGGGGGCATGCTCCTCGTCGTCGGCGTGCTCGCCGGCCTCACGCATGCCCGCGCCACCGGCGAGGGCACCGTCGTCGACGCCGCGATGGTCGACGGCGCCAACCTCCTCTACGCGATGATGCACGGGTTCGCCGCGATGGGCATCTGGCGCCACGACGCCCGCGGCCGCAACCTCCTCGACTCCGGGGCGCCGTTCTACGACGTCTACCCGACTGCCGACGGCAGACACCTCTCCGTCGCCTGCATCGAGCCGCCGTTCTTCGCCGCGTTCGTCCGCGCGCTCGACCTCGAGGACGATCTCCCCGAGCCGCTGGGCACCCTCGACCACTGGAACCCGCAGCACTGGCCGGCCCTGCGCGCCCTCATCGCCCCAGCGATCGCCGCCCGCAGCCTCGCCGAGCTCGACGACCTCTTCACCGGTGTCGACGCGTGCGTCGAACCCGTGCTGACGATGGCCGAGGCGAAGCACGACGAGCACAACCGGGCCCGCGGTCTCTTCGCAACTGATGCCGCCGGTGTCGACCAGCCCAGCCCCGCCCCGAGGTTCGGTGGCACGAGTGCCCCGGAGCCGCCTCGGCGCGCTCCGCAGATCGGGGACGACACCGCCGCGGTCGCCGCGGAACTCAGCGCAGACCGCACGTGACCTGCAACGCAACCGTGTGCCAATCGTGACCTGCGGCCCAAATCGGGTGCGGTAGTGTGAATGGCGCCGGAGGGTCGAGAACCGCCCGGCGCCCCTTTCCCCGACGGAGCGAAGCAGTATGAGCAATGGGACCCAGTCGATCGATCGAGCCGCAGAGATCTTGTCGCTGGTCGTCAAGGCCGACGACCCGATCTCGTTCACCGAGGTGGTCGAGGCCACGGAGCTCGCCCGGTCGACCGTCTCCCGCCTGCTCTCCGCGCTCGAGCGCAACGGCCTCGTCGAACGCAACGCCGAGGGTCACTTCCGCGGCGGCTCCCTCTTCGCGACGTACGCCTCCCGCTTCGATCGGGTCGAGGCGCTCGTCGCCGCCGCCGACCCCATCCTCCAGCGTCTGAGCGAGGAGACCGGCGAGACCGTCAACCTCGCCGTGCCGAGCTCGAACGCCGTCGTCCAGATCGCGCAGGTCGACTCGACGTACGTCCTCGGGGCGACGAACTGGGTCGATGTGAAGGTGCCCTCCCACGCCTCGGCGCTGGGGAAGGTGATGTTCGCATTCCGCGCGATCCCCGTGCCGACGGGGCGTCTCGAACGCCTCACCCCGCGCACGCTCGGATCGCGGAAGGAGCTGCTCGCCGACCTCGCCGAGGTGCGCGACCGCGGGTTCGCGATCGTCCACGAGGAGTTCGAGCCGGGTCTCGACGCCCTCGCCGCCCCCGTGCTCGGCACCGATGACCAGGTCATCGCCGCCGTCGGCATCTCCGGCCCGACGATGCGCATCGCCGAGCACCACGACCGGTTCGGTGAGCTCCTCATCGCCGAGGCGGGGCTGCTGTCCCGCAGCCTCAAACGCAAGGTCAGCCACCGGTAGGCTCGGCGGGGAGGTGCGGGCGTCGTCCCGCACCGAGGCGGTCGATCGTGTCGTCCGGAAGTGCGGTCGACGACTAGAACCTCACCGATTCAGAACCTCACCGGCTTACGACGTCACCGAGGCGGGATCGGGGTCGCCGAGCAGCTCGAGCTGCCTGCGTCGCCACGCCTCGGTGTCCTTGACCTGGTTGAACGTGTAGATGTGCAGTCCCGAGACCCCCATGTACGGGTCGGCGAGGACGGGGGAGAGGCGGTCGAGGAACTTCCGGGGGTTGTAGCCGCCGGGCTTGGCCATCCGGGTGAACGTCGCCGTGTTCTTGCGCAGGAACCGCGTCGATTCGCCGACGCCGATCTTCGTCGCGACCTTGGCGAGCTTCGCGAGCTCGACCTTGCCGGCGATGCCGAGGATGAGGGGCATCTCGATCCCGCGCGCCCGCACGCGGGCCAGCCACGTGCTGACGATCCCCGGGTCGAAGCAGAGGTTCGAGACGATGTGCGTGGCGTAGTCGCGCTTGTCCCACATCGCCTGGACGGTGACGTCGTCGGGGATGAGCGGGTGTGACTCGGGGTAGGCGGCCACCCCGATCTGCGAGATCGGCGGGGCGAGGCTCGTGAGGTCGATGAGGAGGTCGAGCGCACTCGCATAGCCTCCGGCCGGCGGCGTGGCATCCCCTGCGGGAACGAAGATCGTGTCGATCCCGGCGCGCCCGAGGCGATCGATGATCTCCTCGAGCTCGGTCCGGCCCTGGACCATGCGGGCGGCGATGTGCGGCACGGCGGTGTAGCCGCGGGCCTGGAGCGCCTCGGCGGTGGACAGGGTCGCATCAAGGCCCATGCTCGTCGATGCGGTCACCGTGATCGTCCGACCTGGGGCGACGTGGTCGCTGATGCGGTCGACGATCCCGGCAGTGGGGAGGACCTCGTAGCGGGCGGACTTGAGAAGTGTGCGAAGAGCGGACACGGACACCATTGTCTCCTTCCGGCGGGGCAGGGACCCGATCGCGGCGGCAGCCGATCCGCCGTCTTGCGCGCCGGCCAAATTACCGGTCGGAAGTCCTTGCTTCTGCTGTGCCGACGATTCTACACTCAAATCACCCATAATATGGGAGTTGAGTTCCATAATATAAAACTGTGGAAGCAGGGGGAAACCCATGGACAACAATGTTCCAACCGTTGATCAGAGCGACAGAGGCGTCCCGATCAACCTGAGGCAGTCCGGCCCGACCCCAGTGGAGATGCTCATCGACACCCGCGTGCGGAAGTCCCCGTACTGGGAGCTGTCGATGGAGCAGGGGTGCTGGCGGGCATCGATCTACAACCGCATGTACCACCCGCGCGGCTACATCTCCCGTGAGGACGGCGGGATGATGGCCGAGTACCAGCCCCTCGTCAACGACGTCACCCTGTGGAACGTCGCCGTCGAACGGCAGATCCAGGTCAAGGGCCCCGACGCCGAGGCGTTCGTCAACTACGTCATCACCCGTGACGCGACGAAGATCCCGGTGATGCGGGCCCGCTACGTCATCCTCTGCAACGAGCAGGGCGGCATCCTCAACGACCCGATCCTCCTCCGGGTGGCGATCGACGAGTTCTGGTTCAGCCTCTCCGACACCGATCTCATGCTCTGGCTCCAGGGCGTCAACGTCGGGAAGAAGTTCGACGTCACGATCCAGGAGATCGACGTCGCGCCCGTGCAGGTCCAGGGCCCGAAGTCAGTCGACGTCATCGCCGATCTCGTCGGCGACGAGGGGCGCGACCTCCCGAGCTACGGCCTCATGGAAGCCCAGGTCGGCGGCCACGACGTCATCATCTCCCAGACGGGATTCACCGGGGAGAAGGGGTACGAGATCTACCTCAAGGACGCGACGAAGTACGCCGAGGACATGTGGAACGCTGTGCTCGCCGCGGGCGTGCCCTACAACCTCCGCGTCGTCGCCCCGAGCCACCACCGGCGGATCGCCGCGGGCATCCTCTCGTGGGGCCAGGACATGGACTTCGAGACCCTGCCGTTCCAGGTCAACCTCGGCTATCAGGTGCCGCGGAAGAAGGAAGCCGACTACATCGGCAAGGCACGGCTCGAAGAGGTCCGCGAGCAGATCGAGGCGGGCGACCCGCCGTATCGGACGCAGCTCGTCGGACTCGTCCTCGGCGGCAATCCGATCACGGACTACGCCCCGGACTTCTGGCTCGTCAGCGAGGATCCCGAGTCCGATCCCGTCGGCTACGTGACCTCGCCGTGGTACTCGCCGGAGCTCGAGTCGAACATCGCGATGGCTCACGTGCCCGTCGGCAAGGCGGAGCTGGGCACCGAATTCTGGGTGCACCTGCCCGAACCGTATGCGGACACTCCCGGAGTGCCGGTGCGCGCCGAGGTGGTCGAGATGCCGTTCCGTCCGAGCGTCAACCCCAACCAGCGTGAACGCCTCAAGGTCAGGGGACTCGACGCCGCGATCTGAGCCGGCGCTCCCGGACAGTCCGGCAGGCTGTCCCACCGATCCGGGCGCGGTCACTGTGCGAGAAGCCGGTGGCCGCGTTCGCACGTCCGACAGGCGGGCTCTCGACCTGTGGGCCGGTCCTCAGACCGCGGCGTCACTCAGCCCGTGACCTGCCTCAGCCCGTGACCGGAACGTCCTTCCTGATGTCGGCGAACAGCGTCGCGGCCTCGGGAGAGGGCACCACGCGGTTGGGATCCTCAGGGGCGGGCTGCCACGGCATCGTCACGACCGTGATCCGGTTCGCATCGACCTGCGCGAGGCGGGTGAAGACCGACGCCAGGGCCGCTGACGTGCCCAGGTCGCTGTCGACCGTGAGTGCCTCGGCAGCGGAATCGGCGAGGTCGAGGACCCGGTCCGGGCGGGTGAGGAGGTTCTGCTCCCTGACCCGGTCGACGATGGCGGCGATGACCTCCTGCTGGTGGGACAGGCGGGAGATGTCCGAACCGTCGCCGATCGAGTGCCTGGCCCGCGCCCAGGCCAGGGCCTGCCTGCCGTCGAGGACCTGGTCTCCCGCCGGCAGGTCGAGGTCGGCCGCGGTGTCCTTCATCGGCGCGTCGAGGCGGACGGGCAGACCGCCGATCGCGTCGATGACGGAGGCGAAGCCGTCGAAGTCGACGAGCGCGAAGTGCTGGATCGGCACCCCGGTGAGCTCTTCGGCCGCCTGCACCGAACACGCCGGTCCGGCGTTGAGCGCCGAATTGATCATCATCGTCGTGCCGGACGCTCGGCCGGTGCACTGCGGGGCCTCGACGAGGGTGTCGCGGGGAATCTGCACGGCGGAGATCCGCGAATCGTCCTGCGAGAGGTGAACGAGGAGCATCGAATCGCTGCGCTGGGCCCCGTCGTCCTTCCCGTAGCGCTCTGTGGTCAGTTCCCGCGAGTCGGAACCGAGGACGAGGATATTCAGCCCGGGCCCGTCCTCTTCGGCGAGCGAACTCGTCAGCAGCGGCTCGGTCCGGATCCTCTCCTCGACCCGGTTGAGGGCGATCACGGCGCTCCCTGCCAGCAGCAGGATCAGCGCCCCGCCGATGATCGCCGTCCTCCGCGTCCAGCGCAGCCGGCGCGATGACGAACGGCGGGGTGAACGGTGTGACGGTGGGCGATGGTCTGACATGGTCTCGTCCTTTCGCGGTGATGGTCGGGGCTGGTCAGCGCTCATAGCCGAGCGGTTTGACGGGCTGGCGCTGGACCCATTCCCAGGTCCTCTCCAGCCCGTCACGCAGGCTCGTCGTCGGAGCCCACCCGGTGAGCTCGCGGGCCAGCGAATTGTCGGAGAGCAGACGGTCGACTTCGCTGCCGGCGGGACGGATGCGCTCTGCGTCCTGCTCAAGGGCCACCTCGGCGCCGGAGATCTCGACCAGACGGGTGATGAGGTCGCCGACGGAGATCTCGTGTCCGGTCCCGAGGTTGAGGGTGCGACCGATGGCCGCGTCCGCGGCGGCGATCGCCATGAAGCCGGCCGCGGTGTCCGTGGCATAGGTGAAGTCCCTCGTCGGCGTCGTGGAGCCGATGCGCAGGGTGCGGGCTCCGGCATGGATCTGCCCGAGGATCGCCGGGATGACGGCGCGGGCGCTCTGCCGGGGACCGTAGGTGTTGAACGGTCGGCAGACGGAGACGGGGGTCTCGAAGCTGTGGAAGTACGACATCGCCATCATGTCGGCGCCGATCTTCGACGCCGAGTACGGTGACTGCGGCTGCAGCGGATGGTCCTCGCTGATGGGCACGGTGATCGCGGACCCGTAGACCTCGCTCGTCGACGTGTGCACGAGGCGGCGGACATCGTGACGGCGGACCGCCTCGGCGACATTGCGGGTCCCGGCGATATTGGTCTGCAGGTAGGAGTCGGGGGCGACGTAGCTGTACGGAATGCCGATGAGGGCGGCGAGGTGGAAGACCGTGTCCGCCCCGGCCACGACGCGCGAGACCTGATCGGCGTCCCGGATGTCGCCGCCGACGAGTCGGACGTCATCGAGGAGATGGGCGATGTGGCCGTTCTCGCCGTAGGGCTTGTAGTGGGCGAAGACGGTGACGTCCGCTCCGGCGCTGAGGAGCGATTCGACGAGGTGGGAGCCGATGAATCCCTCGCCGCCGGTGACGACGACGCGGCGGGAGGAGAAGAAGCTGGTGTCCATGATGAGTCCTGTTCTGATTCGTGATCGATGGTGCGGGGTGGGAAGGGGTGGGGCGGCGCAGAGCTCAGCGCCGCGGGGCGGGAAGGAGCGCGAGGAGCGAATCGGCCAGGGTGGCCGCCGCCCTCGCGTGGATCGAGTCGGCGGTGCCCCCGGCCGCCTCGCCGCGGTCCCTGTTCCGGAGTTCTCCGGTCCGGGCGAGGAGGTCGGTGATCGCCGCGTCGAGGCGGGAGGGGCTGAGCTCGTCCTCGGCGATGACGTCGGCGAGGCCCTGCGACCGCAGGTGGTCGGCATTGGCCTGCTGATGTCCGCCCGCCGAGGTGGTCAGCGGCACGAGGACCGCGGGAAGTCCGAGATGCTCGAGCTCCGCGACGGTCGAGGCGCCTGCGCGGGCGACGATGAGATCGGCGGCGGCATACGCGAGGTCCATGCGGGAGAGGTAGTCGACCGTCGTCACCGCGGTGGAGTCGACGTCCCTGGCGGCTGCGGCGCCGGTCTTGATGAGGAAGTGGATCCCCGGGTCGCCGTTCCGGGCGACTCCGAGCTCGAGTGCGGCGTCGTTGACGGCCTGTGCGCCGAGGCTGCCGCCGGAGACGAGCACGAGGACGCCGGATTCGGGCACCCCCAGCTGCTTCCGCGCGCGGGTGCGCAGCGACCGGCGGTCGAGGCCGACGAGCGCCGGATCGATCGGCATTCCGGTGATCGCCGCCGCCCGCTGCCCCGCTGTGCGCGACACGGCGGCGAACCCCCGGGCGGCGGCGGTGCTGCTCACCGCCACCTCGGCGCCGAGGCGGGCTGCGGTGCGATTGGCGAGGCCGGGCACGCAGTTCGATTCGTGGACGAGGGCCGGCAGTCCGAGCAGCCGTGCGGCGATGAGCGCCGGCATCGACGGGTAGCCTCCGGTTCCGAGGACCGCCTCGACCCCGGCGCGGCGCAGGGCGCGAGCGCTGCGCATGACCGCCGCGGACAGCGTCCCCGGCAGGGTGAGGGCCGAACGCGGACCGGTGAGACCGTGGATGCGCGAGGTTTCGAGGTGATAGCCCCGCGCGGGGACGATGCGGTTCTCCATCCGGTCGTCGCTGCCGAAGAAGATGACGTGATGACCGCGTGCCCGGAGTTCGTCGGCGACGGCCAGCCCGGGATAGATGTGTCCGCCGGTTCCGCCTGCGGCGATCGCGATGGTCCGGGGGCGGTCCGCGCTCGAGGTGCTGATGTGCCCGTCGTGCCGGGCGCTGCTGAGGATGCTCATGCCCTCAATGGTGGGAAGGGGACATAAGACGGATATAAGAGCAGCGGATGCGGCCGGTCCTACGATGGGGTGCATGAGAATTGCGATCGTCGATGACGAGCCCCGGATCGTCGAGGCCGTCTCCGCAGCGGTGGCACTCGCCGGGCATGAGACGCTGAGCGCCGGCAGCGGGGAGGACGCGCTCGTCCTCATGGCCGAGCACGACGTCGATGCTCTGGTCCTCGACGTCTCGATGCCGGGTCTGTCCGGGCTCGCCGTCGCCAGGGCGCTGCGCGCGGCGGGGGACCGGCTGCCGATTCTCATGCTCACCGCCCGCACGAGCGTCCGCGACCGCGTCGACGGTCTCGATGCCGGGGCGGATGACTACCTCACGAAGCCCTTCGACATGGAGGAGCTGCTCGCTCGCCTGCGCGCCCTGCTGCGCCGCGTCGACGATCCGGCCGCCGCGCAGCTGCGATTCGGCGATCTCGAGTTCGATCCCGGTGAGCGGACCGGTCAGCGGGGAGGTCGGCGGATCGACTTCACCGCCACCGAGGCGGCCATCCTCCGGCTCCTCATCACCGCCCCCGACCGGGTCTTCACCCGCGCGCAGATCGCCGAGGAGGTCTGGGACCGCACCTTCGACCCGGGATCGAATTCGCTGACCGTCTACATCGGCTACCTGCGGCGCAAGCTCAACGCCGACGGGGACGAACCGCTCATCCAGACGGTCCAGGGACTGGGCTACCGGCTGGGGGTGCGCGCATGAGGGTCCCCCTGCGCCGGCGCCTGGGGCTGACGCGCGCTCTCACCCTCACCGTCGCCGCGGTCATCGGCCTGCTGCTCGTCCTCGCCCTGCTGGGCGCGTACTGGCTCGTCTCCCGGGAGAGCTATCGGAGCCTCGACCTCACGCTCGTGCGGTCGGCGAATGCCGTCGTGCTCGAACAGCGGCAGGGTGAGGAGATCCCGACGACGACGGACTGCCGGTGGTTGGGCGCACCCGCGTGCACCGAGGTCGCCGTCACCGGTGACCCGGTCCCGCCCGGCGGTCTCGTCCTCCCCGACGACCGCGCCGCGATCGCCAGCGGCGAGGCGCCTCCGGAGTTCCACACCGAGACGATCGCCGGTGCGCACTACCGCCTCTACACCGCACCGCTGGCGGATCGGTCCGGCACCGTCACCGTCGCCTACCGGGCCGACAGCGTGGAGACCTCGCTGCAGCGCACACGGTGGCTGTTCCTCGCCCTCGGCGGAGCGAGCGTGCTCGCCAGCCTGCTCATCGGTGCGCTGGTGTCGCGCGCGCTGCTGCGGGATCTGCGGTCGGTGACCTCGACCGCCGAGGCGATCGCGGAGAGCCGGGACACCGAGCTGCGGCTGAATATGCCGGGCACCGACGAGCTGGCTCAGCTCGGACGGTCCTTCGATTCCATGGTGGCCGCGCTCGACACCTCGCTGCAGGCCCAGCGGCAGCTCGTCGCCGACGCGTCCCACGAATTGCGGACGCCGCTGACCGCGATCAAGGCCAACGCCCAGTTGGCGACGAACCCGCAGCTCGATCAGCGCCGCCGCGAGTCGGCCGAAGCGAACCTTCACGAGGCGATCGACGAGATGTCCGGTCTCGTCTCCGATGTGCTCGACCTGGCGCGCGGTGCCGAACCCGATCCCTTCGTCGAGCCCCTGCGCCTCGACGCCGTCGTGGAGTCGGCAGTGACCTCACTGCGCGCGGCCTGGCCGGAGCGCACGATCCGCGTCGACGTTCCCGAGGTCGTCATCGTCGGCAGCGAGCCGGATCTCGGGCGCTTGGCGGGCAACCTCGTCGCCAACGCCCTCAAGTACTCCCCGGGGGCCGTCGACGTCACGGGCGTGCTCTGCGGACCCGACGGGCACGCGGCCGCAGCCGACTCGGCGGACAGTGTGATGCTCCGGATCAGGGACGAGGGTCCCGGCGTCTCCGTTGAGCACCGCGAGCGGATCTTCGACCGCTTCTATCGCGCCCCGGACAGCGGAGGGCAGACCGGCTCGGGGCTCGGCCTCGCCGTCGCCCAGCAGATCGCGGCGGCCCACGGAACGCGCATCGTCGCTGACTGGCCGGCCGCGGGCGGCACGCTGATGAGCATTCGCTTCCCCCTCGCCGCCGTGTGAGACCGGTGCGGCCCTCAGCGGCGGGACGAACACCGAATCTCTCGCCGAGTCGTGCCAGATCTGCCAGACTGTTGGTATGAAGCCCGCCGACCGACTGGATATCGAGGCGATTCGTCGTGCGTGTGAGCGCTACGGCGTGAAACGGCTTCGGGTGTTCGGCTCGTATGCCACCGAGAAGTTCGATCGCGAAACGAGCGATGTCGACTTCCTTGTGGTCTTTCAACCCGGGCGTGAGAACGTCTACCATGACTACTTCGATCTGAAGTTCGAGCTGGAGAGAATCGTCGGCAGACGAGTCGACCTCGTAGTCGAGCGTTCTGTGAGGAATCCATTCTTCAGGGCATCCGCTTTCGCCAATGCACAGGACGTCTATGCGGCCTGAGGCAGGGGCGCACCTGTGGGATGCGGCGGACTCGGCCACGAATGTGAGGGACTTCGTCGACGGCAGGACCGAGACCGAGTTCAACTCCGACCTTGTCCTCCGGTCGGCGATCGAGCGTCAGCTGGAGATTCTCGGAGAGGCTCTGAATCGGCTGCGGAGGGACGACAGGGAGACGTCAGAGAGGGTGCCGGGACTCGAGAAGATCATCGGAATGCGGAACATCATCGCTCACGAGTACGGGAACATCGATTACGAGATCGTGTGGCGAGCATCGACGACCGATATCCCCGCGCTGGTCCCTCTACTCGTTGAACTTGTCGATGAAGCTCGGGGCGCTGCCGAAGCACAGTAGCTGAAATGACGTCATCGACCGGTTCGCGAAGTCGACGGTCCTGCCCACATGACTGTGGCGCTCACCGCCCCGGCTTGGTCCACTCGAGCGTGTACCTGAACCCGACCCTGTGCCGGAACCGCGCGCCCGGCAGGTGACGGCGGGCCGCCTCGGCGATCTCATCGAACGTCATCGTCGGATCCGTCACCGGGAACGGGTCGCGCGGACCCGCGGACCTGGGTGGGTCCACGTCCGGCCCGCCGCCCCGCTCGCCCTCTCGCCGAGGTGGGGCGTTCTTGACCATCCCGATGAGCGGGTTCGTCACGACCGAGATCCCCTCCCAGAGGTAGTCCCGGGGAGTCGCCGAGAGGGCGAGGCCGACGATGAGGAGCCGACCGCCGGGGGAGAGGAGACGGCCCGCCTGAGCGAAGGTCTCCTCGACATCGAGGTGATGGAGCGCGGCGACCATCGTGATGAGATCGATCGGCTCCGGTTCTGTCCCAGGAGCTTCGGTGCCATGAGCTTCTATCCCGGGATCGAGGTCGCGCAGCTGGGCGACATCGATGGTGACATTGCCCAGGCCGGCGCAGCGCCGGAGCGAATCAGCGCGCATCGCCGCCGAGGTGTCGGTGCCGTGGACGTGCCGGAACTCCCCGGCCAGTCGGGCCAGGAGCGCGCCCTGGCCGCAGCCGACCTCGATCGCACCGCGCCTGCGGGCAGGCAGACCGGCAACGATCCACGGGTGGAAGTGGTCGTTGTGGCTCCACGGGAACCGGTCGTTGAGCCGGCGCATCGTCCGGGCGAACGGGGTCACCGCCGCATCCGCGCCTTGACCTTGGACAGCAGCTCCGCCTCGGCGTCGGGCCCGGCCTTGACCCCACCGGGCAGACGGAACATGTAGAAGACGCCGACGATGAGCCACGCGGCGAACATCACCCACGACTGCCAGGCCAGCTGCGCGGAGAACGGGGTGATCGGCAGGTAGAGGACGAAGAGGACGAGGGTGAGGATCGCCGAGATCACCCCGATGACCATGCCGCCGCTGCCGCGCCCGCCGATGCGCAGGGGGCGGGCCATGTCCGGTTCGTTCCGCCGCAGCACGATGAAGGCGAGGCTGACGAGGAAGTAGGCGATGACGATCGCCGGGGAGCCGGCGTCGACGATCCAGCCCAGCGCCGCCGCCCCGAGGAACGGGGCGAGGGCGGAGAGGACGCCGATGAAGATGATCGCGTTGACCGGGGTCCGGTACTTCGGGTGGAGCCGGCCGAACCAGGCGGGGATCATCCCCGCCACGGCCATCGCCCACATCAGTCGCGAGGAGCCCATGAGGAACGCATTCCACGAGGTGATGATGCCTGCCAGGCCGCCGGCGATGACGATCTGGCCCCAGACCGGGGAGCCGAACATCGCCGAGAGCGCGTCGGCGGTGACGAGGTCGTGGGCGGTCAGCTCGGAGGCGGGGATCGCCAGCGACGTCATCCAGATGATGACGATGTAGAAGACGATCGCCATGAGCACCGAGATGACGACGAGCTTGCCGATCTTCGCCGCCGGCAGCTTGATCTCCTCGGCCGACTGGGGGATGACGTCGAAGCCGACGAAGAGGAACGGGACGACGGCGACGACGCCGATGAAGCCGGCCGCCCCGCCGGTGAACAGCGGTTCCGTGTTCGCCGGATCCCCGCCGACGATGCCGCCGGTGAGCAGGAGGAGGGCGACGATGATGAGGAACGAGACGACGAACGTCTGGACGAGGGAGGCCAGGCGGACGCCGCGGATGTTGATCCACGCGATGACGATCGCCGTGACCGTGCCGATGAGCGCCCACGTGAGGTAGACGTCGGTGCCGGCGATCGTCCACAGCTTGATGTACTCGAGGTCGGGGAAGAGGTAGAGCGCGGTCCGCGGGACGGCGACGGCCTCGAACATGACGACGCTGATGTAGCCGCCGGTGATCGCCCACGACCCGAACAGCGAGATCTTCGGTCCCATCGCCCGGATGAGGTAGTTGTGCTCGCCGCCGGCATGGGGCATCGCGGCGACGAGTTCGGAGTAGACGGTGCCGACGAAGCACATGATGATGCCGCCGACGGCGAACGCGAGGATCGCCCCCAGGGTGCCCGCCCCGGTCAGCCATTCGCCGGTGAGGACGACCCAGCCGAACCCGATCATCGCCCCGAATCCGATGAACAGCGCATCCACCGTGCCCAGCGCCTTGACGAAGCCGTGCCCCCGGTCCTCGGTCTCTGTGTGCTGAGTGCTCATGACTCGCCTTCCTCATCCGTCGGTCCATGCCCCACCGAGGTGGCCGGCAGCAGTGCCGATCCCGTGGGTATCTGCACAGTAACAGCACAGGGAGCGTTTACCCGGCGGTATGACAGGGATTTCCCACGTCCGCCGAGGCGGGTGCTAGATTTCCTCTGTGCACAGCACACATCGAAATGCGATCGTCCGAGTGGTCACGGGATACCTGTCCGCGCTGATCGTCGGGGCCGGTCTCCTCATGACCCCCGCCGCGACCGTGGCGCCGGGCGGGATCTCCCTGCTGTCCGGACTCTTCACGGCCACCTCGGCGCTCAGCGTCACCGGCCTCGTCGTCCTCGACACCGGGCAGGACTTCACCTTCTTCGGCCAGCTCGTCATCCTCATCCTCATCCAGGCCGGTGGGCTCGGCGTCATCCTCCTCACCACGCTGCTCGCCCTCGTCATCGCCGGGCGCGCGGGACTCAAGCTGCGGCAGTCGGTGGCCTCGGAGACGAAGAGCTCCGACATCGGCGGTGTCATGCCGATGGTGCTGCGCATCACCGCGCTGACGCTGAGCACCGAGTTCGTCGTCGCCGTCCTCCTCTACCTCCGGCTGCGGTTCTTCTACGGGGAGGCGAACGGCGAGGCCGTGTGGAGTGCGATCTTCCACGCCGTCTCCGCGTTCAACAACGCCGGCTTCGGCCTCAACCGCGACAACCTCATGGCCTACGTGGCCGATCCGTTCATCACCGGTCCCATCGCCCTGTCCGTCATCCTCGGCGGCCTGGGCTACCCCGTGCTCATCGAGCTCTTCCGCAAGTACCGCTTCCCGCTGACGTGGAGCATGACGACGCGCGCCGTCGTCGTCGTCACCCCGATCCTGCTCATCTCCGGCACGATCTTCATCGGCGCGATCGAATGGAACAATCCCGGCACGCTCGGCCCCCTCGACTGGTGGGGCAAGATCCAGGCCGCGGCCTTCCAGTCGACGATCACCCGCACGGCGGGCTTCAACACCATCGACATCGGGCAGATGCACCCGGCGACGTGGTTCGGGATGGACATCCTCATGTTCATCGGCGGCGGCCCCGCCGGCACCGCGGGCGGTGTGAAGATCACGACCTTCGTCGTGCTCGCGGCGATGACGTGGACGGAGATCAGCGGCGGTCGCGCCGTCAACCTCTTCGGCCGTCGGGTCTCCCGCTCTGTCCACCGCCAGGCCACCACCGTCATCGTCCTCGGTCTCGGCCTCATCGTCGTCTCGACGATGGCGATCATGCTCGATGCGCAGGAGCTCGGGTTCGACCGGATCCTCTTCGAGGTCGTCTCGGCGTTCGGCACCGTCGGCCTGTCGACCGGGATCACCGCACAGCTGCCGCCGTTCAGCCAGGCCGTCCTCATCGTCACGATGATCTTCGGCCGCCTCGGGCCCGTCACCGTCGCCTCGGCGCTGGCCCTGCGCAACCGCCCCATCCGCTACGAACTGCCGAAGGAGCGCCCGCTCATCGGCTGATCGCGCTCGCCCCCACTGACACACGTCCGCATCGCAAGGAAAGGACACCGCAATGAATGAGAAGACCTGGCTGGCCCGCTCCGCCGCCTTCTTCGCCGGCGACTCCGAGCCGATGGCCGAAGCCGGGGCGGTCGCCGTCATCGGCCTCGGTCGCTTCGGCGGCTCGCTCGCGCTCGAGCTCGCCAAGCACGGAGTCGACGTCATCGGCATCGACAACGACGAGGCGGTCGTCGCCGAATACGCGGACAGGCTCGCGTTCGCGACGCGAGCCGATGCCACCGACGAGGTGGTCCTCCGTCAGCTCGGCATCGACGAGGTCAGCCGGGTCGTCATCGCGATCGGCAGCGACCTCGAGGCGAGCATCCTCGCCGCCTCCCGCATCCTCAAGATCGGCTGCCAGCACATCTGGGCCAAGGCGATCAGCGAGACCCACGGCGAGATCCTCCACCAGCTCGGGATCAAGAACGTCATCCGGCCCGAGAACGACATGGGGCGCCGGCTCGCGCACCTCATCCGCGGCCACATCTCCGACTTCCTGCCCATCGACGACGACTTCGTCCTCGCCCGCACGACCCCGCCGGTGCGCGTCGCCGATGTGCCGCTCGCGAGCCTCGGCGTCCGGGCCACGTACGGGGTGACGATCGTCGCGGTCAAACGGGCCGGCAGCAGGCAGTGGGACATCGCCGACCGCGACATGACCCTCTACGCCGACGACGAGATCCTCATCGCCGGCCACCCCCGTGAGGTCGAGCGGTTCAGCGAACTCGACAAGGATACGGACAACTGAGACTTGGCGTGGGCTGAGGCCGGTGCCTCGCGTGGGGCGGAGCCGCTCCGGTGCGGCAGTCAGAAGTCCCGTCGCCGCAGCCGCCACGCGGCGAGGACCCAGCCGAGGACAACCCACGCCGCGAGGACGATCACCGCTGGGACGATGCCGAGGAACTCCGTCGACCCCGCCTCGGCGGCACCGCTGATCGTGTGGACGGCGGCCAGGGGCAGCACGGGCGCAACGACCGCGGCAGCGCCGGCCGGCAGCCAGCCGGCGAGCATCGAGGCGACGATGAGGCCGAGCGCGCCGAGGACGCCCGCCGCCATCGACCCGAAGGCGAAGGCGGCGAACGCGGCGAGCAGAGCGAAGACCACGGGCATGAGCGCGCTGCCGAGGAGCAGCCGGAGATGCTCGGGTGAGACGGCCGCAGTCAGGGCCTCCGACCAGCTCGTCCCGGTCAGCGTGGCCGCGAGGGCGACGGCGACGACGGTGAGGGCAAGTGCCGCGATCACCGCGGTGAGCACGGTGACTGCGGCGATGACGAGGGCCTTGGCGGTGATGACCGCGGAGCGGCGCGGCAGACGCAGGAGCGCCTCGGTGATCGCGCCGGTGCGGAACTCGATGCCGACGAACCATGCGGCGAAGACGACGAGGACGATCGCCGCGACATCGACGCCGAGCACGCTGGCGGTGAGGACATCGGTCAGCGGGGCGCGGTCGAGCGCGGTTCCCTGCGTGACGGGGAAGCTGAGGATGAAGGCGGCGGCGGAGACCGCAGCGAGCACGACGGCCGTGCCGCCGAGCATGCGCGGGGCGCGCAGGGACTGCAGCTTCGCCCATTCTGCCGATGCGGCGCGGGCTTGAGGGGTTGTCGACATTCAGCGTGCCTTCCGGGTGGTGGTGAGACGGAGGAAGACCTCTTCGAGGCCGGGTTCGTCGAGGCGGAGCTCATCGAGGTCGACGCCGAGGCGGACGCTGTCGCGGAAGATCTCGCGCGGTTCGGCGTCGGCGATGACCGCGCCGGTTCCGTCCGGAGTCGGCGTGCTCGGTCGGCCCGCCGCCGCTTGGCTGGCCAGCAGGGCAGAGAGATCGGGACCGCGGACGACCACCCCGGCCTGTGCGTGGGAGACGAGGTCGGCGAGCGGGAGGTCGGCCACGAGGCGACCTGCGCGGATGATGACGACGTGGTCGGCTGTGAGCGCCATCTCGGTGAGCAGGTGGCTGGAGAAGAGGACGGTGCGCCCCGAGGCGGCGAAGCGCTTGAGGAACGTCCGCATCCACGTGATCCCCTCGGGGTCGAGGCCGTTGAGCGGTTCGTCGAGGAGGAGCACCTGCGGGTCGGTGAGGATCGCGGCGGCGAGGCCGAGGCGCTGGCGCATGCCGAGCGAGAGCGCGGAGATGCGACGGGTCGCTGCGGACTCGAGCCCCACCTCGGCGAGGACGGCGGCGATTCTCGTCGTGCGCTCGTCGCCGGTCAGGCCCGAGAGCCGGGCCGCCCACTCGAGGTGCGCGTCGACGGTGAGGCCGGGCAGGAGGCGTTCGGTGCCGAGCAGCGAGCCGGCGACGGCGGCGGGGTTGGGGTGATCGCGCAAGGGTGCGCCGGCGACGAGCGCGGTCCCTGCGTCGGGAGCCGTCAGCCCGAGGATCATCTGAAGGGTCGTCGACTTCCCGGCGCCGTTGGGGCCGAGGAAGCCGGTGACGTGGCCGGGCATGACGTCGAAGCTGAGATCGTCGACGGCGGTCGCCGTCCCGAAGCGCTTCGTCAGACCGCGGACGCTGACACCCGCATCGTCGTTTTGCAATATGTTCATATCGCAATAGTGATGCAAGTTGATCGTATTGTAAAGTGGCGGAATGCCGAAGATCGTCGACCATGCCGCCCGCCGCACCGAGATCGTCCACGCGCTGTGGCTCGTCATCTACACCCGGGGGATCGATGCGGTGACCTTCAGGGCCGTCGCCGATGCCGCGGGGATCTCGATCGGTCGCGTCCAGCACTACTTCCCGTCGCGTGAGGCGCTCGTCCTCGAGGGGTGCCGGCAGCTCGTCGCCGGGGCCGAGATCGACGACGAGGCTGAGCTCGTTGACGAGGCCGGGGACGGCTCGGGAGAGATGGAGGAGGCCGGGGATGTCGCCGGGGCCGACCCGGTCGATGCCCTGCGAACGTTCGTGCGCGCCTTCATCCCCGCTGGTGAGGCGATGCGGGTGGGGGCGTCGGTGTGGTTCACGTATGTCGCGAAGGCCGTGGGCGACCCGCTCATCGCCGAGATCGTCGTCGACAACGATCGGCGGACGGCGGAGGCGGCGGCCCGGCGGGTGGCGCGGGTGCTCGCGCGGGGGAGCGAGGCCGGCCAGGTCGCTGTGGGCGCTGAGCCGGCCACCGAGGCGGCGGTGCGGCTCGTAGCGCTCGCGAAGGGTCTGGCTCAGGACGTCATGCTCGAGGTGCGGACCCCGGAGGCGGCCTACGGCATCCTCGATCGCGAGATCGCCGGCATCGCAACCGCCTCGGCGCAGGACTGAGCTGACGAGCGGCGCCGTTCGTCAGCTCAGTCAGAGGTGAAGTGTGGTGTCAGTCGCCGAGGTCGACGACCTCGAATTCGAGGAGCTCGGCCGCGCTCGAGACGGGCGCCTGGCCGTTCGACTCGTGGGCCGAGGAGCGGTTGGCCTTCCAGTTCTCGAAGTCCTCCTTCGTCGCCCACTGCGTGTAGACGAAGTAGCGGTCGCCGCCGGCCGTGGGACGCAGCAGCTGGAAGCCCTCGAAGCCGGGCGCGCCGTCGACGGAGTGCTTGCGGGCGGCGAAGCGCTTCTCGAGTTCCGGGCCGGCGTTCTCGGGAACCGTGAGGGTGTTGATGGCGACGACGGACATATCTGCTCCTCCGTGGGGTCGGCGATGAGTGTCTGTCCTCCCGAGACTACGACCGCACCCTGGATCCACGCTGGGGTGTCCGGATGCGGTCGCGGTGCGTCTCGCGCCGACTCCACGCGCTGACTCTCACGGGGTGGTGCGCGCGGCGCCGATGCCCGGGTCGATCTGCACGGGGCCGTCGGAGTTCGGTGTGACGTCGAAGTCGAAGATCGCGGTGGGCAGGTAGACCGTGGCGCATGAGTTCGGGATGTCGACGACCCCGGAGAACCGACCCTCGATCGGGGCGGCGCCGAGCAGCAGATACGCCTGCTCGGGGCTGTAGCCGAACTTCGTGAGGTAGTCGATCGCATGGAGGCAGGCCCGCTGGTACGCCAGCTGCGAGTCGAGGTAGCGCTGTTCGCCGTCGAGGGTGACCGAGGTGCCGGAGAACGCCAGCCACTCCGAGTACTGCGGGTCGGAGTTGCCGGGCTGGAAGATCGCGTTCTCGCTCACCCCGTAGGTATCCATGCCGCCCTTGATGAGGTCGACGCGCAGGTCGATGAACCCGCCCATCTCGATGGCGCCGCAGAACGTGATCTCCCCGTCGCCCTGACTGAAGTGGAGGTCGCCGACGGAGAAGTTCGCGCCGTCGACGAAGACCGGATAGAACACCCGGGTGCCCTTCGTAAGGTTCTTGATGTCCTGGTTGCCGCCGTTCTCCCGAGGCGGGGCCGTGCGGGCGCCCTCGCCGGCGACCCGGTCGAAGTCCTCCCCGGTCAGCGACCCGAGGATCGCGCCGTTGGGCTCGGGCGGCAGGGCCAGCGGCGGTTCCCGATCGGGGTCGGTGGCGATGAGCGCGGCTTCACGGGTGTTCCATGTCCCCAGCAGATCGGCGCTCGGGGCCGTGCCCATGAGGCCGGGGTGGACGATTCCGGTGAAGGACACGTGCGGGACGTGGCGCGATGTCGCCGTGCCGCCGGAGAAGTCCCAGCAGGCCTTGTAGGCATCGGGGAACTGCTCGACGAGGAACGAGCCGCCGTTCTCCTTCGCGAAGATCCCCGTGTACCCCCAGCCCTGCCCGGCGAGAGGACCCTCCTCCTGCGGGATCGGTCCGACGTCGAGGATGTCGACGATGAGGAGGTCACCGGGCTTCGCCCCTTCGACGCCGACCGGTCCGGAGAGGGCGTGGACGATGTCGACCGGCGCATCGCGGACGTCATCGGCGCTGTCGTCGTTCTTGATGAACCCGTCGAACCATTCCCGGCAGTCGAGCCGGAACGATTCCCCGGGCTTGACGTGGACGGCCGCGGGAATGTCCGGGTGCCAGCGGTTATGGCCGGTGATCTTCTGGTCGGTGAACGGCTTGGTCGAGTCGAGGGGAAAGATGACGTCTGGCATGGCGTGTCCTTTGCGTGGAGTCGACAGTGACGGGCGGCGGAGCAGGACGGTGCTGATGGAGCAGCTGGGCGGTGCAGGACGGCTGTGCAGTGACGAGCGGCGAGCGGTGTCAGGCGCGCGGGAGGGTCTGGTGCCGAGGATCTCGGCTCACCCGCCTCGGAGCGCGTGGTGAACCGGGCAGACGATCGACGATGGGAGGGGCGTCTGCGGTGGCCGCGGTCGCATCGAGGAGTCGGTGGGCCGTGGTGTTCCCCGCGCCGAGGTGGGGCGAACTCACCACCGACCGTGCCGTCCCAGCGCAGCGGGGGCAGGCGATCGTCGACGGCTTCTCGAGCATGGGGAAGGTCTGCTCGGTGTCGCCGCACGCATCGCAGCGGTAGACGTATGTGGGCACTGCATCACCCCTGACTTCGCTGGTGGAGGGCCTGATGTGACCGTACAAGCATTCTGTCAGCGCGGCGAGAGCCTGGGAAGACCTGTTGAGAGATTCGCAGCGCGAGTGAGCGGCCGCCTCGGAGCGGGAGAGTGGCCGCGCCAGGGCGGGAAAGAGCCGCCTCGGTGCACCCGCTCACTGATTTCGCTGAAACCGAGGACGCAGAGTGTCGATGGCAGCGCTTCGAATCGACACTCTGCGACCTGAACTCTGGGATGGAGGGACTGGGGCGCTCGTGAGGCGGGTGTGGGGACGAGGGGCTGAGGACGAAGGCATCTGCGCCACCTCCACAGCGATTGTGCGCCACGTCCATGGCGATTCTCGCGCCGATTCCACCCTCGATCTGGCGCAGATCTCTCAGTGCCACCCTCAACCTGGCGCAGAGCCCCCAACGTGGCTCAGTAACGGTCCGAGAAGCGGCGAGAGGTCAGGAATCGGCGACGGTGACCTCGGTGAAGGTCAGTCCGGGGGCGAGCTCGTCGGCGGCGCGGCGGATGCGCTCGGCTGTGAGGTCGCTGATCGTCGCGAAGCCGCCCGCGCGTGCGCTGTTGCCTGCGGTCTCCGCCACTGCATCGCTGGCGCCCGCACCCTCGCCTGCCTCACCGCCACCGGCACCCGCGGGAGCACCGGCACCGGAGCCCGCAGTCTTCGCCGAGGGATCTCCCGCACCCTCGCCCGCCTCGCCCGACGCGCGCACGCCGCGGCCGCCGCACTTGCCGCGCAGCTTCTCCGGGAGCTGGACGAGGACGAACGACCGTCGTCCTTCGTCGCGCAGGTTGGCCTCCATGACCGCCTGCGCTGTCGTCCCGGAGCCGGCGAAGAAGTCGAGGACGATCGCCTCGGGGTCGAAGAACGTCTGCGCGGTGATGAGCGTCTTGACGAGGTCGACGGGCTTCGGATACCCGAACACCCCGCCCAGGCCGAGGTCCTCGAGGTCGTTCTGCCCGCCGAGGGCCTTGATGATCGAGTAGAGCTTCGAGCTCGCGAGCTCGTACGGCGTCACGCGCACCACCGCGTGCTTGCCGGGACCCCAGGGCCGGAGGATGTACTCGCCCGAGGCCAGCTTCGCGTCCACCTCGGCGAGCTTCCTCTCACCCTTGACCGCGCGGATGTCCTCGTACATGAGCCGCCGCTCCGACCCGCGTGCATACCGGCCGAAGCTCGCCCGCAGCACATCGGTCTCGACGAGCATCTTCCGCCCGTCGATGACCTCGACCTTCGCCGGGGCCTTCTTCTCCGTGAGGAACGCCCCGGCCGCGCGCGCGTCCCGGCCCCACACGTGGATGTAGTCGTGCCCGCGGACGAACGACGGGGAGTTGCCGCCGCCCTTCGCACGCTGGTGGATGAGGGTGCCGAGCGAATTCGCCTCCCCGAAGACCTCGTGCCCGAGCAGCTGCGCCCACGCGCTCTCCCCATCGTCGAGGTGGAGGTAGAGCACGCCGTCATCGCGCATGAGCTCCCGGGCGAGGATGAGCCGCGGAGCCATGAAGTCGAGCCAGCTGCCGTGATCGTAGCCGTCGTCCTTGTACGCGTGCGCGTTGCCCGTGTTGTACGGCGGATCGATGTAGACGACCTTGACCCGGCCCCGATGCGTGGCGAGCAGCGACTGCAGCGCGGGCAGATTGTCCCCGACGACGAGGAGGTTCTCGTGCGGGTCGGGCACGTGGGTGCGCAGGCTGTGCTCATCCGTCCCCGGCAGTCCCGCGCCGAGGCGGCCGCCGGGAACCGTGAACCCGGCCCCCGGCGTGCGGCTCAGGTGGTGACCGAGCGCGAACGACTCCTCTTTGCCGGGCCAGGTCAGGGCGGTCACGGTCGTCATCACCTCGCTTGATCGTCTCGACGGTGCCAAGATGGCTGTATGAGTATTTCACGAGTGGCAGCCGTCGGCGCAGGCATCATCGGTGTGGCTCTCGCCCGTGAGATCACCCGCCGGTTCCCGGACGCCGAGGTGACGGTCCTCGACCGCGCCGACCGCGTCGCGGCCGCCCAGAGCGGGCACACCGCGGGCATCGTCCATGCGGGACTGACGGAGGCGCCGGGCACGCTCGAGGCGAAGCTCGCCCGCCGCGGCCTCGAACTCCTCATCCCCTACGCCGCCGGGCAGGGGATCGCGCTGCGCGAGTGCGGGCAGCTTGTCATCGCCCAGGACACCGATGAGGTCGAACGCCTCGAGGACCTGCTCACCCGGGCCGAGAAGACCGGCGTGCCCGGGGTGAGGGTGGTCGATCGAGCCGAGATGCGCGAGATCGAACCGCAGGCCAGGGGCGTGCAGGCCCTCTACTCACCCCATACCGCGATCACCGACTATCGCAGCCTCGCCGAGGCGCTCGCCGCCGACGTCCGGGAGGCCGGGGGCCGCTTCCGCTTCGGCACGGAGGTCACCGGCATCGACGTCATGAGCAACGAGGTGCGGGTGCGCGCCCGCAACGCCCCGACCGACGACGAGGACGGCTCTGAGTCGAGCGAGACCGGCTATTCGACCGACCTCGAGACCATGCCCGGCGAACGGCCTCACACCGACGACGACCAGGTCGTCGACCGGCCGCGCACGTATCGCGGTGACGACGGAGAGCCGCAGGTCGAGGCCGGCAGGGGCGGACGCGGCGGCCGGCTCGGGGAAGAGCTGCACCGCCGGTTCGGGGACAAGGACTGGTTCCGCAGCGCCGAGGACAAGATCGACGAATGGACCGGCACCAAACCCGTCGACCGGAACCGGCCGACCCCGCCCGCGGAGTTCGACGCCGGGGTCTTCGACCTCGTGTTCGTCGCCGTCGGGCTCCAGTCGGATCGGCTCGCCGCCGCGGCCGGCCTCGACCCCGAACCCCGGGTCGTGCCGTTCGCCAGCAGCTATTCGCAGCTGGTGCTGCCCGCCGCCGAGGCGGTCCACGGGATCATCGGCTCCGTGCCCGACCCGGATGATCCCCTCGAGGAGACGATGCTCGTGCGCACCGTCGACGGTGCGCTGCTGCTGGGCCCGACCACGCATATCGCGCTCGGTCGCAATGCCGGGTCGGCCCGTGACATCGACTTCGGCGACCTCGGCTCGTCCTTCGGGTTCTCCGGATTCTGGAAGTTCGCGAAGCGCAATGTGCGCTCCGCGGCCGAGGGTGTGCGGTCGGCGACGAGCACCTCGGCGCTCGTCGAGCGGATCAGGCGCTTCGCTCCCGATCTCGACACGGCGGAGATGACGGCGGGACCGCGCGGGATCCGCGCCGCGACGATCGATGCCAAGGGCGACCTCGTCACCGGACTGACCGTGACCACCCGCGGCCGACTCACCCAGGTCCGCAGCGTTCCCGCGTCGGGGGCGACGATGGCGCTCGCGATCGCCGAGCACATCGTCGAGCGCGCGCAGGCTGCAACCGGGCGCTGAGGCGGCTCAGCCCTCGGAATCGCGCTTGCTCGTCGACCGCAGGGCATAGATTGCGGTGAGGGCGATCCCAGAACCGATCGGCGCGCCGATCATCGTGGGAAGGACCCGTTGGAAGCCTTCGCTCATGCTGCCCGTCAGCATGCCGATGATCGGCCACGCCACGACGGGAACCAGGCAGATCCCGATCCAGGTGAGGACGAAGTCGACGGGGCGTTCTGGCCGTTTGGTGAAGAACCGCCGCAGCGCGCCTGTCTCGGACGAGGACACCGCTCAACCTCCTGACTGCTCGGGCCCGCCAGTGTAGTTGCAGGTCAGAGCCCGATCAAGGATCTCGTCGAGCGCGCGCAGGCCGCAGCCGGGCGCTGAGGGGGCTCAGCCCGAGTGGCGTTCGAGGAACTCGAAGACCTCGGTGTCGTCGACGCCGGGGACCGCACCGGGCGGGACGGCGGCGAGCAGTGAGGCGTGCATCTTCGCCGACGGCAGCGAGTTGTCCTCCCACTTCGCGGCAAGATCGTCCGGGGCCGTCCGGCAGCATGAGGGGTCCGGGCAGCGCGACTGCGAGCGGATCGGCGACTCCCGGCCCTCGAACCACTTGACGTGGGCGAAGGGGACGCCGACGCTGATCGCGAAGTCACCGCCGGGCAGCACCCGGGCGGTGCACCAGAACGAGCCCTGCGGGGTGTCGGTGTACTGGTAGTACGGGCTGAAGCGGTCGGCGACGCGGAACACCGTGCGCGAGGTGAAGCGCTTGCACGCGAACTGCCCTTCGATCGCCCCGAGCGGATCGGTCGGGAACGGCAGCCCGTCGTTCGAGTACGCCTTGTGGATCGTCCCCGAGGTGTGGACCTTCATGAAGTGGACGGGCAGGTCGAGGTGCTCGGTCGCGAGATTGGTGAACCGGTGCGCCGCGGTCTCATAGCCGACGCCGAACATGTCGCGGAGGTATTCGACGGACAGCTGCCGCTTGCGCTTGGCCTCGGTGAGCACGGGCACGGCCTCACTCTCCGGCAGCAGCACCGCTGCGGCGAGGTAGTTCGCCTCGACGCGCTGCTGGAGGAACTCATGGAAGTCCTTCGGCGAATCATGGCCGAGCACATGCGGGGCGAGGCTCGTGAGCAGGTGCGTGCGCGGATCGAACGCGGCATCGGCGTTGGGGAGATAGATGCGGCGGTTCGCCGTGTCGGAGATCGACCGGGTCGAACTCGGCAGATCCGAGACGTAGTGGAGGCTGAAGCCGAGCTTCTCGGCGATCGTCGCCGTCTCCCGCTGCGACACCGTTCCCGATTCGTACCCGGCGAGGCTGAGCAGCTCGGCGGCCTGCTTCTCGAGATCGGCGAAGTAGTTGTTCTTCTCGCGCATCATCTCCCGCAGCTCCCGGTTGGCCCGCCGGGCCTCCTCCGGGGTCGCAGCTCTGCGGGTGAGCACCTCGGCGAGCTGCCGCTGGAGACCGACGATCGCCTCGAGCGCATCCTGCGGCAGGGACTTGATGCGCACCTGCGGCAGGCCGAGCGAGGAGTACATCGGCGAGGCCTGATTGCGTTCGGCCTCGAGCTCGAGCGCCTGCCGGCCGTCGACGGGAGTCGGGTCGATGAGCTCGGCGACCTCGGTGCCGAGCGCCGCGGCGATCGCGGCGAGGAGCGTGACAGAAGTTTCTCGCTTGCCGTTCTCGATCGTCGAGATCTGCGAGGCCGCACGCCCCACCCTCTCCCCGAGCTCGCTCAGAGTCATCCCCGCCTGTTTGCGAAAAAATCGGATTCTTCTGCCGATGCTGAGGCTGTCGACGGGCTGGTCGAGATCGGTTCCCTGCGTCTGTGTGCTTGTCACAACGGCCTCCGAGGCGTCGAATCGGCGGGTGGTGCGCGAGTGTGACCAGTATGACAGAACCGAGAATTTTCACCAACGGGAAAAGCGCAGAATATTCTTCCCACTTTCCTCTGTCGCACCCCTTGCCGCCCCACCAAGATGGATGACACGAACCACCTCGGCAAGCAATCAGGAGTGAGAAGAATGAGCGCCAACGAACTGCACGACATCGAAGCGATCCGCCGCGACTGGGCGACCAACCCCCGGTGGCAGGGAGTCGCCCGCGAGTACTCGCCCGAGGATGTCGTCAAGCTGCGCGGATCCGTCATCGAGGAGCACACGCTGGCCCGTCGCGGATCCGAGAAGCTCTGGGAGGAACTCCACGATCTCGACTTCGTCAACGCCCTCGGCGCGCTCACCGGCAACCAGGCCGTCCAGCAGGTCAAGGCCGGGCTCAAGGCCATCTACCTCTCCGGCTGGCAGGTCGCCGCCGACGCGAACCTCTCCGGCCATACCTACCCGGACCAGTCGATCTACCCGGCGAACTCGGTACCCGCGGTCGTCCGCCGCATCAACAACGCCCTGATGCGCGCCGACCAGATCGAGCATGCCGAAGGCGTGCAGACCGTCGAGGACTGGATGGTCCCGATCGTCGCCGACGCCGAGGCCGGCTTCGGCGGCCCGCTCAACGCCTTCGAGCTCATGAAGGGCATGATCAACTCGGGTGCGGCCGGTGTCCACTGGGAGGATCAGCTCGCGAGCGAGAAGAAGTGCGGCCACCTCGGCGGCAAGGTCCTCATCCCGACCTCGCAGCACATCCGCACCCTCCAGTCGGCCCGCCTGGCCGCCGACGTCGAGAACGTCCCCTCGGTGATCATCGCCCGCACCGATGCCGACGCAGCGACGCTCATCACCACCGACGTCGACGAGCGCGACAAGCCCTTCCTCACCGGGGAGCGCACCGCAGAGGGCTACTACAAGGTCCGCAACGGCCTCGAGGCCTGCATCGCCCGCGGCAACGCGTACGCTCCGTACTCGGATCTGCTGTGGATGGAGACGTCGCTGCCGGATCTCGAGATCGCGAAGCAGTTCGCCGAGGCGATCCACGCCGAGCACCCGGACCAGATGCTCGCGTACAACTGCTCGCCGTCGTTCAACTGGAAGAAGCACCTCGACGACGACACGATCGCGAAGTTCCAGCGCGAACTCGGTGCGATGGGCTACAAGTTCCAGTTCATCACCCTCGCCGGCTTCCACGCCCTCAACTACTCGATGTTCGACCTCGCCCACGGCTACGCCCGTGAGCAGATGAAGGCCTACGTCGAGCTGCAGGAGCGCGAGTTCGCCGCCGAGGACCGCGGTTACACCGCCACCAAGCACCAGCGCGAGGTCGGCACCGGCTACTTCGACCTCGTCTCGACCGCTGTCAACCCGGAGGGCTCGACGCTGGCCCTGTCCGGGTCGACCGAAGAGGCCCAGTTCCACTGAGCCGATCCGGCCCACAGACTCGGCGCGGATCGACGGTGTTTTCACGGGGTTTGCACCGCCGATCCGCGCCGGCACCTCCTACTTCCCCAGCCCCGCACCATCACCATCTCATCAGTCCCGCACAGCACTCACGACGAGTGAGGAGAAGTCCCATGTCACGCATCACGATCAACGCCCCTCTCGACTCCGGTTCCGACACGATCCTCACCGCAGACGCGCTCGACTTCGTCGCCGACCTGCACGAGAAGTTCGGTGACCGCCTCGGCGCTCTGCTCGCCAAGCGCGACAACCGTGCGGCCGTGATGAACGACGGCACGCTGCCCCGGTTCACCCCCGACTACGCCGCCGTCCGCGCCGACCGCACCTGGCAGGTCGCCGGGTCGACGAGCGCCCCGGGACTCGAAGATCGTCGCGTCGAACTCGTCGGCCCGGTGACCGAACCCGAGGTCGTCGCAGCGCTCAACTCCCAGGCCAAGGTGTGGCTCGCGGACTTCGAGGACTCGACGTCCCCGACCTGGGCGAACATGATCGGCGGTCAGCGCGCCCTCTACCTCGCGATCCGCGATCGGCTGCCCGGGGTGAGCAATCGCAACCAGCCGACGATCGGCATGCGCCCCCGCGGCTGGCACCTGCCGGAGAAGCACCTCATCGTCACCGCTGAGAGCGGCGAGCAGTCGCCGGCGATCGGGGCGCTCGTCGACTTCGGCCTCTACTTCTTCCACAATGCGAAGCAGCTCATCGACTCCGGATCGGGACCGTACTTCAACCTCCCGAAGCTCGAGTCCTCGCTCGAGGCCCGCCTGTGGAACCAGATCTTCGTCTTCGCCCAGGACGCACTCGGCATCGACCAGGGCACGATCCGCGCGACCGTCCACATCGAGACGATCGACGCCGCGTTCCACATGGAGGAGATCCTCTGGGAGCTGCGCGACCACTGCGCCGGCCTCCAGGCCGCCGGCTGGGACTACCTCTTCTCCGTCGTCAAGAACCTCCGCCACTCCCCGGAGTTCGTCCTCCCCGACCGGGAGCGCCTGACGAACGCGCTGCCGCTGATGAAGGCGTTCACCGACCGTCTCGTGTGGACGTGCCACCGCCGCGGAGCCCACGCGATCGGCACGATGAGCAACCTCATGACCGACCACCCGGACGAGGCCTTCGTCGCCTCCGAGTTCGCGCGGATGCGCGAGGACAAGGCGCGGGAGGCCTGGCAGGGATTCGACGGCACGTGGGTGGCCGACCCCGGCCTCGTGCCCGCCGCGCTCGCCGTCTACGATGCCGCCCTCGGTGAGCGTCCGCACCAGTTGGACAACCTGCGACCCGACGTCCGCGCGTGCGCCGAGCATCTCCTCGACATCACCGGTCTCGAGCCGATCGTCACCGAGGAGGGGGTGCGGGTCAACATCCGCGTCGCCATCGGCTACCTCAACGAGTGGCTCGGCGGCAACGGCAACGTCGCGCTCGAGAACCTCCTCGAGGACGTCTCGACCGCGGAGATCTCCCGTTCGCAGATCTGGCAGTGGATCCACCACGAGGTGACCCTCGACAACGGACAGCAGGTGACCCGTGAGCTCGTCGAGCGCTACCTCGGTGAGGAGCTCGCCGTCCTCGAGCAGCAGCCCGCTGACCACCTCGCCGAGGCAGTCGAGATCTTCCGTGCCAGTGCCCTGACCGACGAGTTCCCCGAGTACCTCACGGTCCCGGCCTACACCGAGCACCTCGTCGACCGGGTGGCCAAGGGCGCCGTCCACGCCGCCTGAGCCCTTCGGCTCGACCGGCACGGCACAACCGGCCCGCACAACTGAAGAGCTCAGCCCCGATCCGCATCGGCACCCTGAACCCGTCCGACTCGTCCTGCACAGCGAGTCGTCACGGGGCGCGGGTGCCGATGTGCGTCGGGGCTCAGCTCTCGTCCCCGCCCCAGCTCTCCGGCGGACACGGCTGGCCCTCGGCCTGCGCGTTGAGCTGGTAGGAGACCGCACCGTCGAGGGATTCGCGGATGATGTCGGCATGACCGGCGTGCCGGGCGATCTCCGTCGTCAGGTGGTTGAGGATCCAGCGCAGACTCATGTCGAAGTCCGGCGGCATCCACGGATTGGCCACGGTCACCCGAGTGGCGAGGTCGATGCCGGAGTCCGCGACGTCGCGGCGGGCGGCGGCGATCTCGGCGACGGCGCGGTCGAAGGCGGCGAGCACCTCGGCAAGTGTCTGGTCCGGCCGGGTCCCGCCGTCGAATGAGCCGGAGAGCCCGAGCTCCGCGTTGAACGCGGCGTAGTCGGCCTCGGTGGGGACGAAGTCCGGACGGCGGACCTGCTGCAGCCAGCTGTAGACGACCTGGGCGCTGTGGGCGAGCAGC
Source organism: Brevibacterium sanguinis (assembly GCF_039528855.1). Taxonomy (NCBI): domain Bacteria; kingdom Bacillati; phylum Actinomycetota; class Actinomycetes; order Micrococcales; family Brevibacteriaceae; genus Brevibacterium; species Brevibacterium sanguinis. The sequence continues at coordinate 106,436 of NZ_BAAAMB010000006.1, forward strand.
CCCATGATCGACAGGGCGCTGACCGTGGGCGTGCTGCGCGCCTGCTCCTCGGTGAGGTCGAGGGCGGTGAGCCGCAGCTGCCCGCACTGCTGTTCGAGGAACGAGAAGAGGGCATCGGCTTCGGTGGTCACGGAAGGGGCGAAGAACGGCATGGCTGACTCCTTGGCGGTTGAGCGGGTGGCACTGATCGAACACCGCAATCGTCTGCCGTTTTGCGGACATATGATGTCCGCATGCGAACCGAGGTCAGACTGCTGCGCATGCTCGCGCTGCTGAGCTCCGGGCGCGGTCTGACCGCGGCCGAGCTCGCCGCCGAGTTCGGCGTCACCACACGCACGGTGCGCCGGGACATCACGGCCCTGCGCGAGCTCGGGTATGCCATCGACGCGGCGCCCGGCGTCGCCGGCGGCTACCGCGCGCACAGCCGGACCCTGCTCCCGCCGCTGCAGCTGGCGGCCGGGGAGGCGATGGCCACCGGCCTCGGACTCGCCCTCCTGCGCGGGGCCGGACTGAGCACGGCGACCGCCGAGTCGGCCGGGCGGAAGCTGACAACGATGCTGCCGCCGACGATGGCCGCGACGGTCCGTGCCGTCGAGACCGCGGTCACCGTCGCCCCCGGCCACGCACCCGACGTCGACCACGAGACCGTCGTGACGATCGCCTCGGCGATCTCCTCCCGCCGCCGCGTGACGTTCGCGTATGCGAAGCCGTGGACCGACGCCGAGGCGGAGCAACGTCGTGTCGAACCCGCCCAGCTCGTCGTGCTCGGGGCCCACTGGTACCTCTTCGGCTGGGACCTCGACCGCGAGGACTGGCGCGTCTTCCGCCTCGACCGGATGAGCGCGGTCCGGGCGACGACGTTTCCGATCCCGGCCCGCACGGTCCCCGACGCCGAGGCGGCCGTCCGGCGCGCGGTCACCGCCGCCGCGTACGAGCACACGGTCATCCTCGACGTCGATGCCGTCAAGAGCGAGGCCGAGGCCTGGTTCCCGACCCGGGCCGCGACGATCACCGAGGTGCCCGGCGGTGTGCGCATCGAGTTCGGGGTCACCGACCTGCGGTGGGCGGCCGCGCTGACCGGGAGCATCCCCGCCGCCTGCCGGGTCATCGCCCCCGGTGAGCTCATCGCCGAACTGCGCGCGCTGCGAACCCGGGTCGACGCGATCTGCAACGCCGAGGTGTCCGGGAAGTGACCGCGCGGTGAACCGCCCGTGCGGTCATCCATATACTTAAACTCATGACGATACTCATCGGCTATCTTCCTGCCCCGGAGGGCGAAGCGGCACTGCGTGCGGGATTCGCGGAGGCGGCGCTGCGCTCCTCGAGCGCGGTCGTCGTCAACTCCCAGCGACGCGGAGCCAGCGGCGCTCCCACCGAGATCGACCAGGACGACATCGATCGCATCGTCGCCCTCGGCGAGGAGTCGGGTGTCGCCGTCAGCGTCCTCCAGCCCGACCACGAGGACGACGTGCCGGGCACCCTCAACGACCTCGCCGCCGAGCATGACGCCCAGCTCATCGTCATCGGGCTGCGGAAGCGCTCGGCGATCGGGAAGTTCATCCTCGGCTCACAGGCTCAGCGCATCCTCCTCGAAGCCGAAGTCCCCGTCCTCACCGCGAAGGCCTGAGTCTCACCGCAAAGGCCTGAGTCTCACCGCGAAGGCCTGAGCTCGACTGTCCCCGGAGGCACAGCTCACGGGCGGGGTGAGTCGAGGCCGTGACCCCACGCGAGGAGCTCGGCGAGTGAGACTCCCTGAGCGTCGCTGAGATCGGCGATCTGCGTGCGGCACGAATAGCCGTCGGCGAGGACGACGCCCAGCTCGCCGGAGGACCCGCGTCGGTCGCCTCCGCCTTCTGCTCCGCCGTCGCCTGCGTCGCGCAGCGCCGGGAGGAGGGCCACCTCGGCGACGGCGACCGAGGTCTCGTAATGGCCCTCCTCGACCCCGAAGTTCCCGGCCAGCCCGCAGCACCCGCCGAGGAACGTCGCGTCGGCTCCCGCGCGGGAGAGCAGCTCGCGATCGGCGGCGGTGCCGAGCACCGCCGACTGGTGGCAGTGCGGCTGCACGGTCGCACTCACCCCGCGCAGATCCGGCAGTTCGGCGCCGACGGAGAGGAGGAACTGCGCGAGCGTCTGCACGCGCGATCCGACCCGCGCGGCGGCCTCCCCGCCGAGGAGCTTCTGCGCGTCGTCTTTCAGCGCGGCCAGACACGACGGTTCGACCCCGACGATGGGGACATCGCCCGTCGCGTCGAGGGCCGCGATGGTCTCCCCGAGATTCCTCCGCGCGACATCGAGCTGACCGGTGGAGATGAGCGGCAGACCGCAGCACACCGTCTGCTCGACGACCCGGACCGTGACGCCGGCATGCTCGAGGACCGCGACGGCCGCACCGAGGATCCGCGGGGAGAAGTGATTCGACCACGTGTCCGCGAAGAGGACGACCTCGCCGAGGCGGTCCGCACGGGCCGCAGCGCCCGCACGGGATCTCGCGGCAGCGCCCGCACGAGATCTGCCCGCCCCCGCCTCGGCGAGGGAGGACCACCACGACCGGAACGTCGTCGACGCGAACACGGGAATCGTCCGCCGGGAGTCGATGCCGGCCAGTCGCTTGCCCACCGTGCCGATCCCGGGCAGCCGCGCCACCCGGTTGACGAGCGACGCGAGCGGAGTCACGGCTCGCGCCAGCTGCGGGAGGAACCCGAGCGAGTAATGCGAGCGCGGCCGCAGCCGTCCCCGGTAGGACTGGTGGAGGACCTCGGCCTTGTACGTCGCCATGTCCGTGCCGGTCGGGCATTCGCTGCCGCACGCCTTGCACGACAGGCACAGGTCGAGCGCCTCGGCGACGGCGGGGGAGTCCCAGGCGGTGGCGAGCAGATCGCCGGAGACCATCTCCTGGAGCACCCGTGCCCGGCCCCGCGTCGAATGCTTCTCATCCCGTGTGGCCTGGAACGACGGGCACATGGTCCCGCCGGTCGCGGCGGAGTCCGCGCGACATTTGCCCACCCCGGTGCACCTGTGGACGGCTGAGGCGAAGCCGTCGGCGTCCCCGGGATAGGCCATCGCGAGCTCACCGGGGAGCCGCTCGCGCATAGGCAGCCGGGTCAGCCGGATCGCGGCGTCGAGCGGATCGGGATCGACGATGACGCCGGGGCCGAGAAGATGCCGCGGGTCGAAGAGCTCCTTGACCGCGCGGAAGAGGTCGATGACCTCAGGCGGGTAGAGGAGCGGCAGCAGCTCCGACCGGGCCCGTCCGTCGCCGTGCTCGCCGGAGACCGACCCGCCGTAGCGGGCGACGAGCCGCGTCGCGGCGACGAGGAAGTCCCGCATCACCGTCGTCCCGCCGGCCGCCTCGAGCGGGAAGTCGACGCGCATGTGCAGGCACCCGTCCCCGAAGTGCCCGTAGGGGATGCCCCACAGACCGTGCCCGTCGAGCAGATCCATGAGATCCCGGAGATAGTCGCCGAGGTGCTCGACCGGGACCGCGGAATCCTCCCACCCCGCGTGGGCGTCCCGTCCGTCGGGGGTGCGGGAGACGAGTCCGGCCCCGTCGGCGCGGATCGCCCATACCTCGGCGGCGGCGTCGGCATCGAGGACTGCGGCATCGCCGGCGCGCGCCTCGGCGATGAGCCGCTGCGTCTGACCGGCGAGCACAGCCTCGTCGTCGCCGGTGAGTTCGACGACGAGCCAGCCTGCGCCGTCAGGCAGTCTGGGGACCGCCTCGGCGCCCTTGGCCGCGACGACGCGATCGAGCATCCGCGAATCGAGCCCTTCGCACGCGGCGACGGGGAAGTCGCCCAGCAGCGGCGCGTCATGGGCGGCGGCGACCATGTCCGGGTACCCGAGGACGACCGCTGCGGTGTGGGCCGGTTCCCTGACGAGCTGCATCTTCGCTGCGAGCACGATGCCCCATGTGCCCTCGGAGCCGGCGAAGGCGCGACGGACGTCGAAGCCGTTCTCCGGCAGCAGGGCCTCGAGTCCGTAGCCGGAGACCTGCCGGGAGAACGTGCCGAGATGGGTGCGGATGACGCCGAGGCGGTCGGCGACGAGCGCGTGGAGGCGTGGGAAGAGCGCTTCCGGGTTCGTCTCGTCGAGGTCGACGATCGTGCCGTCGACGAGCATGACGGTGAGCGCCAGGAGGTTCGCGCCCGTCCGGCCGTAGCCGAGCGCACGCGGGCCGCACGCGTTGTTGCCGATCATGCCGCCGATCGTGCAGCGCGTGTGCGTCGAGGGGTCGGGTCCGAAGCGCAGACCGTGGACCCGGGCTGCCGCCTGCAGGGTGGCGTGGACGCAGCCGGGCTCGACCCAAGCCGTCTGCGCGGCCGGATCGAGGTCGAGGACCGCGGTCATATGGCGGGAGAAGTCGAGGACGATCCCGGTGCCGATCGCATTGCCGGCGATCGACGTGCCCGCACCGCGACTCGTCACAGGCACGCCGAGGCGGCGGGACACCGCGAGGACCGCCGCGACGTCGTCGGCACCCCGCGGGAAGACGATGGCCGCCGGCACGAGACGGAAGAGCGAGGCATCGGAGGAGTAGGCCGCCCGGTCGGCGGGATCAGCGGTGACCTCGAGACCGGCCCGGGCGAGTTCGGCGACGATGTCCGCGACGGCGGGCAGAGCGGCAGACTGCCCGGTGAGCGGGCGCTCCGAAGTCGTCATGATGTGCATTCTGCCACCGTCAGCGCAGGCGATCGAGTGCACCGAATGGGCAAATAGCGTTGCCATAAGGTGCAATTGCACTCCGTTACCGTTTTGTAACTATTCGGTGGAGCATAAGCTCCCCCGCTTCCAGTATTCGGGAAAAATTGGCGTCGCATAGGCGTCGTGGTATTTAATGGAAGGACATTTTCCTGTGGCGGTGGGCCACATGTGCAGGCAAGGAAAGAACAATGTCACGTCGCGCTCGTGAATTAACAGTAGATCAGACAGCCCTGGTTGCGGCTGTGAGGAGAATTTCCCGACAGCGGACCAAGATCAACACGAATTACGTCATGTCGATCCTCCGCGCTCGCGAGGAGGGAGCGACCTTCGGCGCCATCGCCGAGGCCGCCGGCACCTCGTCTCAGGCGGTGCAGGAGATCGTGCGGCGCCATGGTCGCGTCAAACGCGCAGAGAACTCTGGTGAGAAGGCCGGATCGCAGGCCGGAGCGGCTGGCTCCGGTGCCTCGGTCCCGGCCGCTGAGACATCGGCCGTCGCTGCCGAGTGAGTCATGTGAACGCGTGAAGCGCGGGGCCGCCGTCGGCGGCCCTGCGCTCGCGCGCGCTCTCCGGCGCCCGGTGCGGCGCGGAGGCGACACCGCGGGATGCGGAAATCGACAGTTCCCATGTATTGTCCCGGAATAATCTCTCCGAGTATTCCGAATTGATATTTACACGGTAAAGCAGGATTAATTCTCGGCGTTAAACTAACCCATTCCGCTGGACTTTCAGTGGACGGAAGCTGAGCGTTCGATCCATGTCAGGTGAACGATAGCGTCGCGGAGATTCCGCGCGTCCGAGAATTTCCGATTGTGATGATCGTGTGACATTCGGCGGGCTCGGGCGGCCCGGCATGCGCGTGCGACCGCGCGTTAAGGTGGCCGCATGACAGCATCCGGTTCGCTGCCGCGCAGCCTCTCCGATCACCCGCTCGTCCGCATCGCGGCAGATCTCTCCGTCATCGCCTGGGAGCAGATGTCCCAGTGGCGTGCCGTCCTCGGCGCCGACCTCGATGCCTCGGTCGTCGACACGAAATCGTCTCCGAACGATCTCGTCACGGCCGCGGATGCCCAGATCGAAGCGCTCGTGCGCGGATATCTGCGCGCCGTACGCCCGGGTGACCTGATGATCGGCGAAGAGGGCGCCGAGGCGATCGACCCTGTCGACTTCTTCGACCGCGCCCTGCTCGGGCGGCTGAGCTTCTTCGACCCCGGAGCCGGCGCGCTCGTCGCGGCGACCGACCTCGATGGCGATCAGCAGCTCGAGTGGCACATCGACCCCATCGACGGCACGGTCAACTTCGTGCGCGGCATCGAGCACTTCGCGTTCTCCGTCGGCGTGCGCCGCGGTGTCGACGCGAACTTTGAGGGCACTGACCCTGAGGCTGCTGTGCCCGGAAGCGAGGACGAGGGCTGGCTGATCGGGCTCGTGGCGTCACCGGGGCTCGGGGCGACCTGGCTGGCCGGCCGCGGACGCGGAGCCTACCGCGTCGACGGCCGCCTCGGCGATCGGCTCCAGGAGTCCGGCGAATCCGCTGCCGCGATCCCGGCGACCCGACTGAGCGGTGAGCCTGCGGGCTTGAGCGGGAGACTGCTCGCGACGGGATTCGCCTACACCGAGGAGGGGCGAGCGGCCCAGCTCGCGAAGCTGCCCGAACTCCTCTCCGGCTACAACGACATCCGCCGATGCGGATCGGCAGCGATCGACCTCTGCATGGTCGCCGAAGGCAAGGTGACGAGCTACGCCGAACGCGGACTCGGGATCTACGACTACGCCGGGGGAGCGCTCATCGCCGAGGAGTCCGGTGCTGCTGTGCGCCGAGGCGGCAGTCGCGGCGCAACCGCCGCCGCGGATTCGCCCGCCGAGCTCGACCGCCTCCTCGACGTGGTCTGAACCCTGCCGGAGTCTGAGGATCCCCGCGCGGGAAACTGTGACCTGAATAACGCAATATCGACGTCGTCTATTTCTTGAAGCTTAGGCTAAGCTAATGCGCAGATGGTTCACATCTGACCACGCACGCTGTCCCCTGAAGGAAGTAGAACACGATGATCTCGACCCGCCTCCGCCTCGGTGCCGCTGTCGGCGCCCTGGCCCTGGCCCTGTCCGGTTGCGCTGCCAGCGCCGAGTCCAGCGAGCAGAGCACCTCGGGTGCCGGCACCGTCGAGGTCGAGGACAACAACGGGACGCAGACCGTGACGACCCCGCCGACCTCCGTCGTGGCCACGGACAACCGCACGTTCGAGACCCTCGACTCGTGGGGCGTCGAGCTCAGCGGCGCCGCCGTCAGCCTCATGCCCGAAGGCCTCTCGTACACGACGGACGAGACCATCAAGAACCTCGGCAACCACCGCGAACCCGACCTCGAGCAGGTCGCGGCCGCGAAGCCCGACCTCATCGTCAACGGGCAGCGCTTCGCCCAGTACCACGACGACCTGCAGAAGCTCGCTCCCGAGGCCGTCGTCCTCGAGCTCGATCCGCGTGACGACCAGCCCTTCGACGAGGAGCTGCGCCGCCAGACGACGACCCTCGGCGAGGTCTTCGGCAAGCAGGACGAAGCGGCCAAGCTCGTCGAGGACTTCGACGCCTCGATCGAGCGCGCTAAGGCCGCCTACAACGGCAGCGACAAGGCCATGGGCCTCATCACCACCGCCGGCGAGATCGGCTACTCCGCACCCGGCGTGGGACGCACCGTCGGCCCGGTCTTCGACATCCTCGATCTCGAACCGGCCCTCGAGGTCGAAGACGGCAGCGATGTCGACAAGGGCGACGACGTCTCCGTCGAGGCGATCGCCCAGTCGCAGCCCGACCTCATGCTCGTCCTCGACCGCGACGCCTCCTTCGCTCCCGACGAGCGCGAGAAGGGCTCGGCCCCGGCGGCCGAGGTGCTCGAGAAGTCCGAGGCGCTCAAGGACGTGCCGGCGATCAAGGACGACAAGATCGTCTACTTCCCGCAGGACACCTACCTCAACGAGGGCATCCAGACCTACACCGAGTTCTTCAACTCCTTCGCCGACAAGCTCGAAGCGGCGAAGTAAGCAGGCAGGCCGCCGCGGCACAACGGGAAACGGCAGGATGACGACACCAGAGAACACGTCCCGGTCACGGGTGACGGCGACCGCCTCGGCGAA
>NZ_BAAAMB010000006.1:114303-155590 GCF_039528855.1 Brevibacterium sanguinis
CCCCCGCCGAGGCGGTCGCCGCCGTCGCCGGTCCACGCCCTACCCGATCAGCCGGGTCAGCCGGGTCGGCCGGCACCGCGGGCGGGAATCGGCTGCTGAGCTGGAAGCTCGTGCTCGCGACGATCGGGGTGCTCGGGCTCATCGCCGCCTCCCTGCTCACCGGGGTCTACGACATCTTCGGCGCCGCCGACGGTGCGGAGATGTTCCAGATCACCCGGGTGCCGCGCACGATCGCGCTCATCCTCGCGGGCGCGGCGATGGCGATGTGCGGACTCGTCATGCAGCTGCTCACGCAGAACCGCTTCGTCGAACCGACGACGACGGGCACGACCGAGTGGGCGGGCCTCGGTCTCATGCTCACCGTCATCATCTACCCCGACGCGACGATCGTGCAGCGGATGATCGGCGCGATCCTCGCCGCATTCATCGGCACGATCGTCTTCTTCCTCTTCCTCCGCCGCGTCTCGCTCAAGTCCTCCCTCATCGTCCCGATCGTCGGGATCATGCTCGGGGCAGTCGTCGGCGCGGTCTCGACGTTCATCGCGGTGCGCACCGACATGCTCCAGAGCCTCGGCATCTGGTTCGCCGGCAGCTTCACCTCGATCCTCCGCGGCCAGTACGAAGTCCTCTGGGTCGTCGCCCTCGTCGTCGTCGCCGTCTTCATCACCGCCGACCGCTTCACCGTCGCGGGCCTCGGCAAGGACATCTCGACGAGCATCGGACTCAAGTACAACCAGGTCATCCTCATCGGCACGATCCTCGTCGCGATCGCCACCGGCGTCGTCACCGTCGTCGTCGGCTACCTGCCGTTCCTCGGCCTCATCGTCCCCAACGTCGTCTCGATGGTCCGCGGCGACGATCTGCGCTCGAACCTGCCGTGGGTGTGCCTGCTCGGCATCGCGATCGTCACCGTCTGCGACCTCATCGGCCGGGTCATCATCGCCCCGTTCGAGGTCCCGGTCTCACTCATCCTCGGCATCGTCGGCGCGGCCGTCTTCATCGCCCTCCTCCTGCGTCAGAGGAGGCGCGGCTGAAATGAGAGACACGAGCATGAACGCCCCCGACCCCCGTCCCCGACTCAGCGCGGGACCGGTCCCGGGCCCCGCCTCGGCGGCGAGGACGACCCCCCGGCACTCCGGTGCGCTGACGACCCCACGGGCCCGCCGCCGGTACTGGACGATCATCGCAGTCCTCGCCGTCGCCGCGATCGCGATCGCCTTCGGACTCCTCGCATGGGACAACCCGCTGCCGATCACCGACGAGGGATTCTGGCTCATCGCGGGCCTGCGGGGGCGCAGCCTCGTCGTCCTCATCATCGTCGCCCTCTGCCAGGCCTTCGCCACCGTCGCCTTCCAGACGGTGACGAACAACCGGATCATCACGCCCTCGATCATGGGATTCGAGTCGCTCTACGTCGCGATCCAGACCTCGGCGATGTACTTCTTCGGGGTCACCGCCATCGTCGAACTCCGCGGCCTCGTGCCCTTCACCGTCCAGCTCGTCGTCATGGTCGGGCTCTCGCTCGCCCTCTACGGCTGGCTGCTGTCGGGGAAGTACGCGAACGTCGAGGTCATGCTCCTCGTCGGCGTCGTCATCGGCGGCGGCCTGGGATCGGTGGCGACGTTCATGCAGCGGACCCTGACGCCGAGCGAATTCGACGTCCTCTCCGCCCGCCTCTTCGGGTCGATCGCGAACTCCGACGCCTCGTACCTGCCCGTCGCGATCCCGCTGTGCCTGCTCGCGTGCGCGGCGATCTACCTCCGCTCCTCGCGCCTCAACGTCCTCGCCCTCGGGAAGTCCGTGACCGGCAACCTCGGGCTCAGCCATTCCCGCGAGACCATCACGATCCTCTTCTTCGTCTCGATCCTCATGGCCGTGTCCGTGTCGATGATCGGGCCGATGATCTTCCTCGGGTTCCTCGTCGCGATGCTCGCCTACCAGCTCTCCGACACCTACGACCACCGGTACGTCCTGCCGATGGCGGCCCTGCTCGGGTTCGTCATCCTCGGCGGCGCGTACTTCATCCTCAAGAACATCTTCTACGCCGAGGGTGTCGTGTCCATCATCATCGAAGTCATCGGCGGAGGCGTGTTCCTCTTCGTCATCATGCGGAAGGGTCGACTGTGATCACACTGTCCGGCGTTGCCAAGAACTACAGCGAAGCCACGCAGATCGGCCCCGTCGACCTGCAGATCCCCGCCGGCGGAGTGACCGCCCTCGTCGGACCGAACGGGGCGGGGAAGTCGACGCTGCTGACGATGATCGGGCGCCTCCTCGGCCTCGACGCCGGAGCCATCGAGGTCGCCGGCTACGACGTCGCGGCGACGAAGTCGAAGGATCTTGCGAAGATCGTCTCGATCCTGCGCCAGGAGAACCACTTCATCACCCGGCTGACGATCCGCCAGCTCGTCGGCTTCGGCCGCTTCCCGTACTCGAAGGGCCGGCTCACCGTCGCCGACGAGGAGATCGTGTCCCGGGCAATCGACTTCCTCGAGCTCGGCGAGCTCGAGGACCGGTTCATCGACGAGCTCTCCGGCGGCCAGCGGCAGCGCGCGTACGTCGCGATGGTGCTCGCCCAGGACACCGACTACGTCCTCCTCGACGAACCGCTCAACAACCTCGACATGAAGCACTCGGTGCAGATGATGCAGCACCTGCGCCGGGCGGCCACGGAGATGGGGCGCACGATCGTCATCGTCATCCACGACATCAACTTCGCCGGCCACTATGCCGACCACATCTGCGCGGTGAAGAACGGCGCGGTCGTCGAGTTCGGAACGCCGGAGGAGATCATGACCACCGAGGTGCTCAGCCGCGTCTTCGACACCCCCGTCGAGGTCGTCGACGGTCCGCGGGGGCCGCTCGCCGTCTACTTCTGACTCAGCGCAGCTGCGTCAGCGGTCGACAGTTGGGGACGGAGCGGTCGCCTCGGCGGGGATCCGGATCGAGGTCCGCACAGCGAGGATGACGAGGGCGATGAGACCTGCGATGAGGAGACCGTCGGCGGCGATGTAGGCGAGGTGGAGTCGTGACCCGCCGTCGTCGACACCGGCGAGGACGGCATCGGTGCGCTCGTTGAGCAGCGGTCTGATGGCAGCGACCTTGACGATGAGGACGCCGATGACAGTGCAGGTGAGCGCCCGGAACGCGGTGCCGACACCGTCTTTGAGGATCGCCCAGAGAAGGACGGCGGCGATGACGATCTCCACCCAGTTCATCGCCGTGAAGACGAGGCGGCCGATGCCGAGCCCGAGCGGGATCGTGATGCCCGGCGCCTGGAACTTCAGCGGCGCCTCGATGAGCGAGATGCCGATGATGAGGCCGAGCCACACGGCCGGCAGCACGACGCGCGCACCCGCGGACAGCCGCGAATCCTGGGGACCGAGAACATTGACCATGCCCTGGATTCTACTCCGCGTAGAAAACTGGTCGACCTGTGTCTCACAGGTCGACGGCGGGGCACGGACGGTCAGTTCGCAGCGGTCGGCGAACCGCCTCGGCGCCGCCAGAGGACGACGCCGAGGATCACTGCACCGAGCGCGAAGAACGGGGTCGACGCGAGATCGGGGAACGAGAGGTTGTCGGGATCGGCGACGTCGCGGAGGCCGAGGCCGCGCTGGCCGACGGCGAAGAAGACGACGTTGTAGCCGCCGTGCACGCCGATCACACCCCACAGGTGTCCCTGGATGATGACGAGGAGGGCGGCGAAGAGCGCGAAGACGATGACGAAGAGCGCATAGAGCGGGGTCATCGTCGGATTGCCGAGGTGGATGGCGACGAAGAAGAGCGCCTGGACGGCGACGGCGGGCCACAGTCCGATCCACCACGCCGTGCCGCGCAGGAGGAAGCCGCGGGAGACGATCTCCTCGCCGGCGCCCTGGAGGACGTAGGTGAGCAGGTAGAGCAGCGCGACGAGGACGAGGGCGGCGCCGCCGGGCATCACCGCCGGCTGGGTGGGACGGACGAGGTCGCTCGACCATGCGATCGCGGTGCCGAGCCCGCTGACCGCCGCCCCGAGGAGGAGGCCGGTGGCGAAGGCGCCCCAGCGCGGTCGGCTCAGACCGATCGACGCGAGCCCGACCCCCAGTCGCGCCCGCAGGTAGATCGCGATGACGGCGACGGTGCCGAGCACGCCGACGAGATAGCCGATGGCGCGGGCGGAGGCGTCGGTGAGCGACCACGGCAGCGGGTCGATGACCCCGGCGGCGAGGAACGGGATGAGGCCGATCGCGTTGAACGCGAAGCCGAAGACGGAGAGGACGGCGGCGATGATGAGGATCTCGGTGACGCCGAGCACGCGGCGGGGGATTCGAGCGTCGGAGGCGGCCGCGGGGATGGGGAGGGGAGGGGCGGTCATCGGCCCATCATAGACTGAGCGCATGCGTCTGTTCTCCCACGCCGTCGTGCGCACTCTCGACCCTCCGGCGCCGACTCCGACCGCACCGGCGGACGCGATTCTCGTCGACGGGGGAACGATCGTCGCGATCGGGACGCGGGACGAGCTGCTCGCCCTTGCGACCGCCTCGGCGGGGACTGCTGCGGAGGTCGAGGAGATCGACTGCGGTGGACGTGTCATCCTCCCCGGCCTCGTCGATGCGCACATGCACTCCGTCTCGTATGCGGCCTCGCTCGTCGACCTCGACCTGTCGGGGACGACATCGCTCACCGAGGCGGTCGCAGCGATCCGCGAACGCGCGCAGACCCTGCCGGTGGGCACCTGGGTGGTCGGCTCCGGCTGGGACCTCAACCGCTGGGCGGACCCGCGGTATCCCGACCGCGCGCTGCTCGACGCCGAGGTGCCCGACCACCCTGTGGCGATGTGGTCGATCGACCTCCACACGGTGTGGGCGAACGGGCACGCGCTCGAGATCGCCGGCATCGACGAGGCGACCCCCGACCCGTCCGGAGGTGAGATCGTCCGTGACGCCGAGGGCATCGCCACGGGCCTCATCAGGGAGGATGCGGCGGATCTGCTCATTCGCTTCATCCCGGAGGTCTCCCGGGAGGAGCAGGTCGAGATGCTCGACCGGACGCAGCGGCTCTTCCTCTCCCTCGGGCTCACCGGGATCCACGACTTCGACGGCATCGCCTCGACGCTGGGGTGGAACGATCTGCGCGAGTCCGGTCGGCAGGACATCCGGGTGACGAAGTTCCTCCGCGGGCCCGAGGTGCCGTGGGCGATCGAGACCGGGTGGCAGACCGGCGGCGGGGACGACTGGCTGCAGCACGGCGGGCTCAAGCTCTTCGCCGACGGGGCGCTCGGCTCGCACACGAGTCACATGTCCTCCCCGTTTCCCGCACCGGAGCCGGCCGGGGTGGGCATCCACGGCGCCGAGGCGAGGGAAGCCGCAGCCGATGCGGCCGTCGCGTCATCCGGTGCGGGGACGGCGGCACCGGTGGCCGAGACCCACCTCAACTACGGCATCGCGCAGATGAGCGAGGACGAGCTCTTCGAGCAGGCGCGGATCGCGACGGAGGCGGGGATCTCCGTGGCGATCCATGCGATCGGCGATCAGGCGAACCATCATGTGCTCGGTGTCTTCGAGCGGCTGCGGCCGATCACGCTCTCAGTCGAGGAGCGTCTGGGCAGGCGCCTGCGGCACCGGGTCGAGCACGCGCAGTTCATCCAGCCGGCTGATGTCGCGCGGTTCGCCGCGCTCGACGTCACCGCGTCGATGCAGCCGCGCCACTGCATCTCCGACCTCCACCTCCTCCACCTCATCGACGAGTCCGCGCAGCTTGCCGCGTATGCGTGGCCGGATCTCGTGCGGGCCGATGCCGCGGTGATCTTCGGCTCCGACGGGCCGGTCGAGCACGCGAATCCGTTCGCGGCGATCTACGCGGCGATGACGCGGGCCGACATCGGCGGCGATCCGACGACGACGTTCCAGCCCGAGCGGCGGATGTCGGCCGTCGAAGCGCTGCGCCTTCACACCCGGGCACCGGCGGTCGCCGCCGGCTTGGGCGAGCGGCGGGGACGGCTGGCACCGGGCATGGATGCCGACTTCATCGTCGTCGACACCGATCCGTATGTCGCCGACGGCCTCATCGACGCCGAGGCGCCGGCCGGTCCCGTCGGGCTGCTCGGCTATGTCTCGGAGGCCGCGCTCTTCGCCCACGCCGAGGCGATCCGCGACACCCGTGTCACCCTCACCGTCGTCGGCGGCGAGGTCAAATACTCCGCGTGAGGCGCGGTGGCGCGTGAGGCGCGTCGCCACGCCGGCTCATGTCGGCCAAAAGTGAAATTGCCACTCGACTGGTCGAGCGCATTTGCACTTCTGGCCGACAGACACCGCGTGTCGCGCCGCGCCGCCGCTCATGGTTCGTCACCGACCGCCGCCGCTCACCCCGCCGCCCGCTCCACCAGCCGCTCGAGGGCGGCGGCGTAGCGGGCGGCCATCATCTTCTGGGAGGCCACCGACACGGGTTCGACCGCCTTGAGCAGCGGGTTGCCGGGCACCGACCGTGCGGTGATCGAGGCGATGAGGCGCTCGTCGTCATCGATCGAGACGAGGAACGTCTCCACGCCCGTCTCGAGATGACCGGGCAGCGTGCGGTAGACGAAACCCGCCTGCCGGTCGGTGTCGATGACGTCCTCGACGATGCACGAGCCGACCGGCACGATGAGGTCCTCACCGCGCAGCCGCCTCGGCGGGGCGGGCCAGAGCGGATTGAGCCAGAGGTCGACGATCATCCCCTGACGCACGGGCCGCTGCGGGCGGACGATGACGCCGGCACCGGCCTGCAGCTGCCACGAGAGGATCGCCTCGCGCGCGATCGGGAAGCCTGCGGCCGGGCCGATGTCGCGGATGTGCTCGAGAGCGTTCACGGCGCCACCCCGGCCGCGTCGCGGCAGATGTCGCCGTAGCGGGCGGCGACCCCCTCGGCGTCGAGTTCCCCGCCCGGGCGATACCACTGCGCGACACCCGTGCAGATCGTCGTGATCGCCCGCGCGGCATCCCGCGGGAACGGCGTCGTGAACACGCCCGCGGCCACGCAGGCGGCTACGGCATCGTCGAGGAGCTTCTGCTGGCGGTCGCGGGCGGCGATGTGGGACTCCCTGGCATCGGCGGGCAGGCTGCGGATCTCACTGAACGCGATGAACGCGATGTCGGCCTGGTGGGCGTGGAAGAGGAGGAGGTTCTCGACGAGGCGGTCGAACCGCGAGAGCGGATCCTGCGGGCCGTCCGCGAGCGCCGCAGTGCTCCGCGCCCACAGATCGGACATGGCCAGGCGGTCGATCTCCGTCAGGATCGCCTGCTTCGAGGCGAAGTGATGGTAGAGACCGGGCACCGAGAGGCCCGCGGCCTGCGCGACCTGGCGGATCGAGGTGCCGTGGAAGCCGCCGCGGACGAAGCAGTCGAGAGCAGCGGTGAGGAGGGGAGGGAAGAGGGGAGTGTCGTAGGTTCTCCAGGCGGCCACGTCGTCATCCTTGTCTTGAGCCGGCGGGTGGGGCGCCGGCGAGCGTGCGCGAAGCAGCCCGAAGCCGGTGCTGCCTCCGACACCAATCTACGTCCCCGGTGCCCGGTCGGCGGGGTAGGGGACCAGGAATGTCGCCGAGGCGGTCCGGCGGATCCGAGACCGACCCTTGTGCCGGACCGGAATGTGACCTAAGCTACATCAGTAACCGAGCGAGCGCTCGGTCGGGCATTCGCCCGAGACTGCGAAGTGGAAGTTCGATGACGAGTCAGCACAGCGGATCAGCCCTCAGCGCTCCCGTGTGGACGCAGCTCTACCCGGATCGCGTCGATATCGACCTCGACGTCCCCTGGGAGTCGGTGGCCCACGCGTGGAACGCCCGGGTCGCCGCCGTCCCCGCCCAGACTGCCGTCCTCTACCGCGGTCGGGCCATGACGACGACGGAGATCGACACCGACGCCGAGGCGCTCGCCACGGGCCTTGTCGACCTCGGCTGCCGGGCCGGGACGATCGTCGGCATCTACCTGCAGAACGTCCCGCAGTTCGCCATCGCGCTGCTCGCGGCGTGGAAGATCGGCGCCGTCCCGCTCGTCCTCAACCCGATGTACCGCGGACGTGAGCTGCGTGCCCTCATCGACGACTCCGGTGCCGCGGGTCTCCTCTGCGACGCCTCCGACGCCGAGGCGGTCACGACGACCCTGTCGGGCAGCTCCGTGTCGTGGGTGCTCACGACGACCGATGACGAGTACGCACAGGCGACTGTCGATGAGAACGCGGCTGCGACCGGGGCCGAAGTCACGCCGCAGGCCGGAGCCCAATCCACGCCAACAGCCGAGCCGGCGACCGCGACGGTGACCGAGGCTGCGATCGCCGCGATCGCCTGGGCGGATCTCCTCGACCGCCACCGCCCCGCCTCGGCGGGCAGCGCTGCCAACCCCGCCACCGCCTCGGCGAACAGCACTGCGGACTCACCCGAGCACCGGGCCGATCTCCTTCCCGGACTCGACGATCCCGCGCTGCTCACCTACACCTCGGGGACGACCGGCCCGGCGAAGGGATCGGTCGCCACCCACTGGAACGTGCTCTCCGTCGCCCTCGGCTACGGGCAGTGGCTGGGCCTCGATGACGGTGACGTCATGCTCGCCGTCGCTCCCCTTTTCCACATCACCGGCGCCGTCGCCTGTGCGGCGACCTCCCTCGTCTTCCCCGTCGCCCTCGACTTCATCGGCCGCCCCGACGCGGAATCGATCGTCTCCGCCGTCCGCGACGACGGCGTCACCGTGACGATCGGATCGATCACCGTCTTCAACGCGCTCCTCGAACACCCGAGCGCTGCCGCAGCCGATTTCGCCTCCGTCCGCTACCTCTACTCCGGCGGGGCACCCGTCCCACCGGCCACGGTCGAGCGGTTCCGAGAGCGGTTCGGGCACTACATCCACAACATCTACGGGATGACAGAGACCGCCTCGGCGGTCATCGGGGTCCCGCCCGACACCGCCGCGCCGGTCGACCCGGCAACGGACACGCTCGCGATCGGGGTGCCGTTCCCGGGCCTGAGCGCCCGCGTCGTCGACGTCGCCACCGGCGCCGTCATCACCGACGGGACCGCCGGCGAACTCGAACTCCGCGGACCCCAGGTCACCCCCGGCTACCTCCACAACCCCGAGGCGAACGCGCGGGCCTTCGACGACGGCTGGCTGCGCACCGGCGACGTCGCCGTCATCGACGACGCCGGGTGGATCTACCTCGTCGACCGGATCAAGGACCAGATCAACGTGTCCGGGTACAAGGTGTGGCCGCGCGAGGTCGAGGACGTCCTCTACGAACATCCCGCCGTACTCGAAGCCGCCGTCGTCGGCCAGCCCGACGACTACCGCGGGGAGACCGTCGTCGCGTTCGTCTCGCTGCGGGCCGGGGAGACGACGACGCCGGCCGACCTCATCGCCTTCGCCAAGGAGCGCCTGGCAGCCTACAAGTATCCGCGCCGCGTCCACATCATCGGCGACCTGCCGAAGACCCACACCGGCAAGATCCAGCGGCGCCTGCTCCGCGATTCCGGCACCGAGGCTGCCCCACCACCGGACACAACCGCAGACCCGGCCGGCTCAGCCGGCCCAGCCGACCCACCGACATCGACTGCAGCGCCATCGACCCCGACGACAGAGGAGACATCATGACCGAACCCACGAGCGGCCGCCGATTCGACGGCGAGGTCGCACTCGTCACCGGAGCCAGCCGCGGCATCGGACTCGGCATCGCGCAGCGCCTGGCCGCCGAAGGCGCCACCGTCGTCCTCACCGCCCGCAAACCCGACCCCCTCGCCGAGGCGGTCGCAGCCTTCCCAGAGGGCACCGCGGTCGGCATCGCCGGGAAGTCCGACGACCCCGCCCACCGCGCAGAGGTCTACGACACGATCGCCGAGCGCTTCGGCCGCCTCGACGTCCTCGTCACCAACGTCGGCATCAACCCCGTCTACGGGCCGACGATCGACATCGACCTCGACGCGGCGCGGAAGATCCTCGACGTCAACGTCATCGGCACCCTGGCCTGGGTGCAGGGCGCCGTCCACCACCCCGGGCTGCGCTTCCGGGAGAACCGGGGACGGATCGTGAGCATCTCGTCGGTCGCCGGAATCGTCCCGAGCCCCGGCATCGGGTTCTACGGGATCTCGAAGGCCGCGGTCTCCCACCTCACGCAGACCCTCGCCGTCGAACTCGGCCCCGACATCCGCGTCAACGCCGTGGCCCCGGCCGTCGTCAAGACCCAGTTCGCCGCCGCCCTCTACGAGGGCCGCGAAGCCGAGGTCGCACAGACCTATCCCGCCGGTCGCCTCGGCACACCCGAGGACATCGGCGCGGCCGTCGCCTACCTCGCCTCCGCCGACGCCGACTGGATCACCGCCCAGGTGCTCACCGCCGACGGCGGACTCGTCACGGCAGGGGGAAGGGCATGACCACGCTGCCCCCGGACGTCGAAGCGCTGCGGGTGCGGACGCGGAACTTCATCCGCGACATCGTCATCCCCGCCGAACCGAGACCCGGCGTCTACCTCGCCGAGGAGGTGCTCTCCGACCTGCAGGCACAGGCCAAGGCCGCCGGTGTCTTCGCCCCGCACGTGCCGACCGAATGGGGCGGCCAGGGGGTGCCGATCGAGCACTGGTCGCCGATCTTCCAGGAAGCCGGCTACTCGCCGATCGGTCCGGCCGTGCTCAACTGCATGGCCCCCGACGAGGGCAACATGCACATGCTCGCCCGCATCGGCACGCCCGCGCAGAAGGAGCGGTACCTGCGTCCGCTCGCGGCCGGGGACATCCGCTCGAGCTTCGCGATGACCGAACCCCATCCCGGTGCCGGGTCCGATCCCTCGGCTCTGGCGACTCGGGCAGTGAGAGACGGTGACGACTGGGTGATCACCGGCGACAAGCGGTTCATCTCCGGCGCCGAGGTGTCCGGCTTCTTCATCGTCATGGCAGCCACCGACCCCGATGCGCCGAATGGAGGCGCCACCGCCGAGGCGGCTGCCGGGTCCGGGTCCGGGTCTGCGCAGGAACGGCGCGGGCAGGCGGCGACGATGTTCCTCGTCGACCGCGACACCCCCGGCGTCGAGGTCAGACGGTCGATCCGCACCGTCGATCGCACGATCGCCGGCGGACACCCCTATGTCCGCTTCGAGGGTGTGCGGGTGCCGTCGTCCGCCGTCCTCGGCGAACCGGGCAAGGGGTTCGCGTACGCGCAGGTCCGGCTCGCCCCGGCGCGTCTGACCCATTGCATGCGCTGGCTGGGCCTGGCCCGGCGCGCCCTCGACATCGCCCTTGACCGGGCGGAGCACCGGGAGGTGTTCGGCGCGGTCCTCGCTCGTCAGGGGCTCGCCCAGGAGCTCATCGCGCAGTCGGTCATCGACATCGAGACCGCGGACGCGATGATCACGAAGACCGCCCTCGTCCTCGAGGGCGACCAGGCCGAAGCGAACTCGCTGTCGTCGATCGCGAAGGTGTACTGCTCCGAAGCCGTCTACCGCGTCATCGATCGGGCCGTGCAGCTGACCGGCGGGGACGGGGTCTCCGACGAGCTCCCGCTCATCCAGTACCTCAACGAGGTGCGGCCGTTCCGGATCTACGACGGGTCGACCGAGACGCACAAGTTCGCGATCTCCCGCCGTGCGTCCTCGCGGCGGCGCCGAGAGGTCGCCGCCGGCGCCCCGCGGCAGGACCTCGTCGCCGGGCCGGGTGGCGCCGGCACTGACGATGGTGGACCTGGCTCGGTCGGGCCGGAGGCCGCTGATCCGGCCACGGCGGAGGTCGCACGATGACCGCGCAGCTCGTCGATGTCGTCGAGACCTCGGCCCAGGCCGCCGAACTCGACGCCCCGCCGCTGCTCGTCCTCGACGCGGTGACCGATCACCTCGATGCGCGCGGCATCGGCACCGGGCCCGTGCGGTGGGAGCGGATCGGGGAGGGCCAGTCGAACGTCACGTTCCGGATCCGCCGCGACGACGTCGACATCGTGCTCCGGCGCGGGCCGCGGCCGCCGATCCCGCGCTCGACCCATGACATGGTCCGCGAGGCGAGGATCCAGACCGTGCTCGGCGGGCAGGGCATCGCGGTGCCGACGATCGTCGACGTCTGTGAGGACGAATCCGTCCTCGGCGTGCCGTTCTACCTCATGGACTTCGTGCCCGGGACTGTCGTCACCGACACCCTGCCGGCAGTCCTCGAGACCCCGGACCGGCGCCGTCGGTTCGGCGAGGCGCTCGTCGACCAGCTGGCGGCCCTCCACGACGTCGACGTCACCGTGCCTGAGGTCGCCGCTCTCGGCCGACCCGAGGGCTACCTCGAGAGACAGGTCGCGCTCTTCTCCTCCCTGTGGGAGAAGAACACCCGGCGTTCGCTGCCTGCGGTCGGCCGCCTCGGCGCCTGGCTCGAGGCGAACCGCCCGGACACGCAGCGTCATTCCGTCGTCCACGGCGACTATCGGGCGGGCAACGCGATGATCGCGGCGCATCCGCCGGTCGCCGTCGCGGCGATCCTCGACTGGGAGATGTCGACGCTCGGGGATCCGCTCGCCGATCTCGGGTACTTCCTCGCGACGTACTCCGACGGGCGGCATCCGCGCACGGTCATGGACCTCACCCCGGTGACCGGGCAGCCCGGCTTCCCCTCGCGGGCCGACCTCACGGCGCGCTACCGGGACCGGACGGGCCTCGATCTGGCGAGCCTGCCGTGGTACCAGGCGCTCGCCCTGTGGAAGGCGGCGATCTTCTCCGAGGCGATCTACACGCGCTGGCTCGCCGGTGAGGCCCCGGCGGCCGGGGACTTCACGGGCACGCTCGAACACGGGGTGCCCGCCCTCCTCGACGCGGCATCGGAGGTGGCGGCGACGCTGAGGTAACCCGCGCACCACCGCACCGTCACCACCTCGGCGCCGCTGCCGCACATCACCACCGCGGTACACCAACACCGCCGGGCACCACCTCGGCGCGCACCACCTCGGCGCGCACCACACCAGCACGACGGCAGCTGCGTCGCGCCCACGCACATCGCATGCACCACCTCCGCGCCCCGAGCACCCCGTGCCCGGGCGGGGACGGCGGCCGACCGAACCGGAACACCCACTGGAAGGACAGACATGACCGCACAGATGGCGGGGACGACGGTGTCCCTGCGCGAGAAGAGGAAATCGGTGGCGGCGAGCACCGTCGGCAACATCCTCGAATGGTACGAGTGGAGCGCCTACGCGGTCTTCACACCGTTCATCGCCGCCGCGATGTTCAACAGCGAGGACAGCGTCTCGGCGGTGCTCGCGACCCTCGGCGTCTTCGCCGTCGGCTTCCTCATGCGACCCCTCGGCGGGATCGTCTTCGGACGCATCGCCGACCGGAAGGGGCGCAAATTCGTCCTCATCACGACGATGCTCATCATGGCAGCGGGATCGCTCATCATCGCGGTCATGCCCGGCTACGCGCAGATCGGCGCCGCAGCCTCCTTCGTCCTCCTCCTCGTGCGCGTCGCCCAGGGCTTCGCCCACGGCGGGGAGTCGGCGACGGCGAACTCCTACATCGCCGAGATCGCGCCGGCCCACCGCCGCGGCCTCTGGGGCAGCATCGTGTTCATCGCGATCTTCGGCGGCTCCGTCCTCGCCTACACCGTCGGCGGGGCCGTGACCAACCTCTTCTCCGCGGACGCCGTGTCCGAGTGGGCGTGGCGGATCCCCTTCGCCCTCGGCGCACTGCTCGCCCTCGTCGCCCTCTACATGCGGCGCGGAATGATCGAAAGCGACGTCTTCGCGGCCGCGGGCGTCGGCGGTCAGGACGGCGCCGCTGCCGCAGTCGGCAGTGCGGGTGCCGGTGACGCCGCTGCCGGTCGTTCCGTCACCGAGGCGGCTCCGCTCGATCGCGGGCGCGTGACCCGGTCGATCATCCTCATCGTCCTCATGACCTCCGGCATCACCGCCGCCCACTACACCTGGTCGTCCTACGCCTCGACGCTCGCGATCACCGAGCGCGGCATGGATCCGCAGGCGGCCTACTGGGCGACGGTCGGGGCGCAGGTCATCGCGCTCATCTCGCTGCCGTTCTGGGGTGCGCTGTCCGACCGGATCGGCAGGCGTCCCGTGCTCATCGGATTCGGGGTCCTCATGGCGGTCCTCCAGTACCCGCTCATGGGCATGATCACCTCGGCGGGATGGACGCTCTTCGCCGCCTCGGCGATCGCCCTGCTCGTCGTGTCGATGGCAGGCGCCCTGCTCTCGGCGGTGCTGTCCGAGGCGTTCCCGACGAAGGTGCGCACGCAGGGGATCGGCTTCGCCTACTCCGTGTCCGTCGCCGTCTTCGGCGGCACCGCGCCCTACCTCAACGGGCTCTTCAACTCCCTCGACCTCCGGTGGCTCTCGAGCGGCTGGGTCATCCTCCTGTGCCTGGCCACGATCATCGCGGTCGCGCTCCTGCCCGAGACGAAGGGCAAGGACCTCGGCGAGATCTGACCCGTCACCACGTGAAGGGTGCTCTGCGCGGCGGTTGCGGCAGAGCACCCTGCGGGGTGCCGGGAGACCCGCGCCGTCACGTGGATGGGTGGCCGTGCGGGACGGCTGCGGCAGGTGCTCGCGTCCGTGAGCGCGCACCCCGGTTGTCGCCGCGTGCTCCGGGTCATACAATGGGTGCGGACAATTTCATACGCCGTTACGACATGACGTGGGAGAGCTGCCGGAGCTCCGCAAGGAACTCGCCAGGGCAGCGCCGTAGGTGCAATTCCCTCCCCGGGAAACTCTCAGGCCCAGTACCACCGAATGCAGGCATATCTGGAGGACTGCCGCACGCCGCCGCGCAACCCGCGACCGCGTCGCTGCAGAGCAGATCCGACAGATCGGGGAGGACTCTGCACCGCTCAGTGCGTCCTCCCACCGGAGGGCGCCGGACCGAAGGACCAGAACGGCAATGACCAGTTCACTCGCCCACACCACGCAGGCCACGGGAGACACGGCGCGACCGTTCTCCGACCGTCACATCGGACCCCGCGCCGACGACACCGCGGAGATGCTCGCCGAACTCGGCTATGACTCCCTCGAAGCACTCTCCGAGGCGGCCGTCCCCGCCTCCATCCAGATCGACGGCCTTGATCTGCCCGGCGGTAAGACCGAGACCGAGGTGCTCGCCGACCTCCGCGACCTCGCCTCCCAGAACGTCATGCGCAAGCAGATGATCGGCCAGGGCTACTACGACACGGTCACCCCCGCCGTCATTCGCCGCAACCTCGTCGAGAACCCCGCCTGGTACACCGCGTACACCCCCTACCAGCCGGAGATCTCCCAGGGCCGCCTCGAAGCGCTGCTCAACTTCCAGCAGGTCGTCGAGGACCTCACCGGCCTCGACATCGCCAACGCCTCCCTCCTCGACGAGGCGACCGCCGTCGTCGAAGCGGTTCTCCTCATGCGCCGGTCCGTGAAGAAGGGCTCGACGGTCGTCCTCGACTCCGAGCTCCACCCGCAGGTCATCGCCAACGTCCACGTCCGCGCCCGCGCGCTCGACTTCAACGTCACGGTCGCCGACCTCTCCCAGGGACTCGTCGGCGAGGACGTCTTCGGCATCGTCTGCGCCCAGCCCGGCACCACCGGCGTCATCCGCGACTTCTCCGCCGCAGTGGCAGGCGCGCACGAGCGCGGCGCCCTCGTCACCTTCGACTCCGACCTCCTCGCCCTCACCCTGCTCAAGGACCCGGCCTCGCAGGGGGCCGACATCTCCGTGGGCTCGGCCCAGCGCTTCGGCGTCCCCCTCTTCTTCGGCGGACCGCACGCGGCGTTCATGGCCGTGAAGTCCTCCCTCCAGCGCCAGCTGCCCGGCCGTCTCGTCGGCGTCTCGAAGGACGCCCAGGGCAAGCCCGGGTACCGCCTGGCCCTGCAGACCCGTGAGCAGCACATCCGCCGTGAGAAGGCGACGAGCAACATCTGCACCGCCCAGGCCCTGCTCGCCAACGTCGCCTCGATGTACGCCGTCTACCACGGCCCCATCGGCCTGACCCGCATCGCCTCCCGCATCCACCGCCTCGCGCAGGCGTTCGCGACCGCCGCCGACACCGCCCCCGGCGCCGAGGTGGTCTCCCGGGAGTTCTTCGACACCGTGGCCCTGCGCGTCGCCGACGCCGAGGCGGCCCGCACCGTCGCCGAGGCCGCGGGCTTCAACATCCGCGTCATCGACCCGACGACGGTCGGCGTCTCCTTCGGCGAATCCCACACCGTCGCCGATGCCAACGGCCTGCTCGAGGCCCTCGGCATCATCGCCCGGATCGATGCCGATGACTACGAGGCCGCCTCGGCGGGAACCTTCGGAGCCAACCAGGTCCCGGCCCCGCAGTTCGCCGCCGACCTCCACCGGGACACCGAGTTCCTCACCCACCCGATCTTCAACACGCACGGCTCCGAGACGTCGATGATGCGCTACCTGCGCACCCTGGCCGACCGCGACCTCGCACTCGACCGGACGATGATCCCGCTCGGCTCGTGCACGATGAAGCTCAACTCGGCCATCGAGATGGAGCCGATCACGTGGCCGGAGTTCGCGACGATCCACCCGTTCGCCCCGATCGAGCAGACCCAGGGATGGCGCACGCTCATCGGCCGCCTCGAGGACTCCCTCGTCGAGGTCACCGGCTACGACCGGGTCTCCCTCCAGCCCAACGCCGGCTCCCAGGGCGAGTTCGCGGGCCTGCTGGCGATCCGCCTCTACCACCGTGAGAGCGGCAACCCGCAGCGCACCGTCTGCCTCATCCCGCAGTCGGCCCACGGGACGAACGCCGCCTCCGCGGTGCTCGCCGGACTCGAGGTCCAGGTCGTCGCGACCGCCGAGGACGGGTCGATCGACCTCGACGACCTCGACGCGAAGATCGAGAAGAACGGCGACCGCCTGGCCGCGATCATGATCACCTACCCGTCGACGCACGGCGTCTTCGAGTCCGAGGTTCGCGAGGTCTGCGACAAGGTCCACGCCGCCGGCGGTCAGGTCTACGTCGACGGGGCGAACCTCAACGCCCTCGTCGGACTGGCCAAGCCCGGCGAGTTCGGCGGCGACGTCTCCCACCTCAACCTCCACAAGACCTTCTGCATCCCGCACGGCGGCGGCGGTCCCGGCGTCGGTCCGGTCGCGGTCCGCGAGCACCTCGCCCCGCACCTGCCCGGCAACCCGGTCAACCCCGACCTCGTCTCCGGGGACATGTCGACGACCGACCTCCCGGTCTCCGGATCGCTCTACGGCTCGGCCGGAGTCCTGCCGATCAGCTTCGCGTACCTCGAGCTCATGGGCGGCGAGGGTCTGCGCGAGGCGACCCGGGCGGCCCTCCTCGGCGCGAACTACATCGCGAAGAAGCTCGGCGACGTCTTCCCGGTCCTCTACTCGGGTGAGAACGGGCTCGTCGGCCACGAGACGATCCTCGACCTCCGGGAGATCACCGCGAAGACCGGTGTGACCGCCGAGGATGTCGCCAAGCGCCTCATCGACTTCGGCTTCCACGCCCCGACGCTCGCGTTCCCCGTGCCCGGCACCCTCATGGTCGAACCGACCGAGTCCGAGGACAAGGTCGAACTCGACCGGTTCATCGAGGCGATGCGGACCATCCGCGCCGAGATCGACGCGATCGGCACCGACTACGCGTACGCGGAGTCACCGCTCAAGGCGGCCCCGCACCCGGCGACCGTCGTCATGGACGACTGGGACGGGAAGTACTCGCGCGAGACCGCGGTCTTCCCCGTGCCCGGCCTGCGCCTGACGAAGTACTTCCCGCCGGTCAGCCGCATCGACGGCGCGTACGGCGACCGCAACCTCGTCTGCTCCTGCCCTCCGCCGGAGGCCTTCGAGACCACCGACACCGAGGAGAAGTGATGACAGAGACCGACACCCAGGCAGCCGGCCAGATCAAGGAGACGCCGCTGCATGATGCGCATGCGGCGCTCGGGGCGAGCTTCACCGACTTCGGCGGCTGGGACATGCCCCTGAAGTACGGCTCCGAACTCGCCGAACACCGCGCCGTGCGCGAAGCGGCCGGCATCTTCGACCTCTCCCACATGGGCGAGGTGCGGGTCACTGGCGCCGGTGCCGCGGCCTTCCTCGACTACGCGCTCGTCGCGAAGTACTCGACGATGAAGGTCGGCAAGGCGAAATACGGGGTCATCGTCAACGCCGAGGGCTACCTCCTCGACGACCTCATCACCTACCGGATCGGTGAGGAGGAGTTCCTCATCGTCCCCAACGCCTCGAACACGCCGGTCGTCGTCGCCGCCCTCACCGAGCGTCTCGAGACGTTCCTCACCGAGGTCGAGCCCGGCGCGGACGTGCGCATGGTCGACGAATCCGGGGACACCTCCCTCATCGCGGTGCAGGGACCGAACTCGCAGGACATCATCCTCACCGCCCTCGACAAGGGTGCGGACGGAACCTTCGGGCCGCGGACCACCTCGGCGGATGCAGCCGATGATGCCGAGACCCGCACGGTCGGCGAGGCTGTGGCCGAACTCGGGTACTACGCGTGGATGCCGGTGACGATCGCCGGCATCGACCTCGTGCTCGCCCGCACCGGCTACACCGGCGAGGACGGGTTCGAACTCTACGTCCCCAACATCGCCGCGACCCGCCTGTGGGACACGCTGATGACCGCCGGTGCCGGCCACGGACTCGTGCCCGCGGGCCTCGCCGCCCGCGATTCGCTCCGCCTCGAAGCGGGCATGCCGCTCTACGGCAACGAGCTGACGCTCACGACGACACCGTTCGACGTCGGCCTCGGCCGGATGATCGGCTTCAAGTCCAAGGGCGATTTCGTCGCCCGCGAGGCACTCGCCGCGCTCGGGGAGACCGAGCCCAGCCGCGTCCTCGTCGGGCTCGTCTCCGAAGGCAGGCGCGCCGCGCGGTCGGGATCGGCGATCATCTCCGACGGTGCGGAGGTGGGTGTCGTGACCTCGGGGCAGCCCTCGCCGACGCTCGGCCATCCCATCGCGCTCGCATTCGTCGACCGTGAGCTCAGTGCTCCCGGCACCGAGGTGGCCGTTGACATCCGGGGCAAGTCCCACGATTTCACCGTGGTCGAACTGCCGTTCTACAAGCGTTCGGGAAACTGATGCTTATCGACCAGTGAGACTTGTCCGGATGACTCGTACACTGGTCACACCTGCTCGCCACAACCGCTGTCCCACAGCAGAAAGGGAAGATCATGGCTGATCTGCCAGCACTTCCGAAGGACTTCTCCTACTCCGCCGAACACGAATGGGTCAACCAGGGTCCCGACACCATCGCCGGACAGACCGTGAAGATCGGCATCACCGCGGTGGCCGCCGACGCCCTCGGCGAGGTCGTCTACCTCAACCTGCCGAGTGTCGGCGACGGCGTCAAGGCCGGGGAGACCTGTGGTGAGGTCGAGTCGACGAAGTCGGTCTCCGACCTCTACTCGCCCGTCGGCGGCGAGGTCACCTCGATCAACGAGAAGGTCCTCGACTCCCCGGGTCTCGTCAACTCCGATCCCTACGGCGAGGGCTGGCTCTTCGAGGTCAACGTCGACGAGGTCGGCGTCGTCATGGACGCCGACAGCTACGCGAAGAACAACTCGCTGTAACGCGTCCTCGCCGCCTCGTCGTCGCTGGTGACGGCGTTGGTGGCTCAGCAGTGTGACATACCGACGGGGTCGGTCATATCCGAAGAAGTCCGGATGGGACCGACCCTGTCGTCTGTCCGAAACGCCCTCCCCTCACCCGTCATCCCCTCCCGTCCCGCCCCTTCTTCCCTGTCACGAATGCTCCCTCCTCAAGAAACGGTGGACCCACCATGCCACTGAGCGTCTTCGATCTCTTCACCGTCGGCATCGGCCCCTCGAGCTCGCACACCGTCGGCCCGATGCGCGCGGCCGTGAGCTTCCTCGATCTCATCGGCGATGACCTCGACTCCGTCGCGAGCCTGCGCGTCGACGTCTTCGGCTCGCTCGCCGCGACCGGCGCCGGCCACGGCACCTTCGACGCGATCCTCCTCGGCCTCGAGGGCTGCCGCCCCGACGCCGTCGACGGCAACGAACTCACCGCCCGCCGCACCCGCATGGCCGAGACCGGTGAGATCATCCTCGGCGACTCGACCGGCAACGGCGTCGAACTCGAGTTCACCGAGGCTGACATGGTCAAACGCCCGCTGACCGTGCTGCCGCGTCACACGAACGCCCTCACCCTGACCGTCTTCGACGAGGCGGGTCAGACCCTGGCCGAGGAGACCTACTACTCCGTCGGCGGCGGCTTCGTCACCTCGGAGACCGAGTTCGTCGAGAAGGAGCAGGCCGCCGAGGCGCTCGTGTCCACCGAGACCGCGCTCGCCGAGGCGGCCGCCGACGAGGGCGCCGCGGCGCTCACCGACGATTCGCTCTACGTCGAGGACGCCGACGATGCCGATGAGGGGTTCGACGACGATCCCGATGACCCGTCGAATGCCGATGAGGATCAGGAGTTCGCCGTCGCCGAGGCGGTCGTCGACGCCGAACTCGAAGCCGCGAGCGAGGAGCTGCCCTTCCCGTTCCACTCCGGCGTCGAACTCCTCGAGCAGTGCCGGACCAATGAGCTGTCGATCGCCGAGCTGATGCTCGCCAACGAGCGGACGATGCGCGACGAGGACGAGATCCGCCACGGCCTCCTCCACATCTACTCCGTCATGGAGGAGTGCGCGTCGAACTCGCTCGACCGGTCGGGTCACCTGCCGGGCGGGCTCAAGGTGCGCCGACGCGCCCACGACTGGTACCTCAAGCTCAAGGCCGAGGATCCCGACCGCGATCCGAAGTTCTACCTCGAATGGGTCAACCTCGTCGCGATGGCCGTCAACGAGGAGAACGCCTCGGGCGGTCGGGTCGTCACCGCCCCGACGAACGGCGCGGCCGGCATCATCCCCGCCGTCCTCCACTACGCGCTCAACTACGTCGACGAGGTGACCGCCGGGGGAGAGGCCGCCAAGCACGACGCGATCATGACGTTCCTTCTCACGGCCGCCGCGATCGGCGTCCTCTACAAGGAGCGGGCCTCGATCTCCGGCGCCGAGGTGGGCTGCCAGGGCGAGGTCGGATCAGCCTCGTCGATGGCCGCCGGGGGATTGGCCGCGGTCATGGGAGGCACCCCGGAACAGGTCGAGAACGCCGCGGAGATCGCGATGGAGCACAACCTCGGGCTGACCTGCGACCCGATCGCCGGACTCGTCCAGGTCCCGTGCATCGAACGCAACGCGATCGCCGCGGGCAAGGCGATCAACGCCTCCCGGATGGCGCTGTGGGGCGACGGCCAGCACCGAGTCAGCCTCGACGAGGTCATCGAGACGATGCGCCAGACCGGTGCCGACATGTCCTCGAAGTACAAGGAGACCGCGCTCGGCGGGTTGGCCGTCAACGTCGTTGAATGCTGAGGACAGAGCGCTGAGAGCAGCGAGTTGAGGGCAGCGGACTTGCGGGCGGCGTGCTGAGGACGGCCGGTAGCGCGGGGGCGTCCGCCTGTCGTTTGTGGTCACAGAACCAAGGAGATGGAGCCGATTCGCACCGTCGGCCTCGGTTCTGTGAGCACAAACGGGGCGGCAGCCTCGACGCGAATACCGCACCCCTCGGGAGGATATTGACTTCTAAACTGGACGTACGTACAGTTGGAGAACTTTCTTCCACAGAAGGACTCAATGATGCATTCTTCTTACAAATGGGTCGTGCTCTTCGGCTCATTCATCGTCTACCTCTTCGATGCCCTCGAGATCTCGATCCTCTCGTTCGCCATTCCTGCCGTCTCTCAGGAGTTCGGCCTCGAACCGTTCCAGGCTGGACTGCTGGCGACTGCGACGCTGCTCGGCATGGGTGTGGGCGGCCCGCTCATGGGCTGGCTCGCCGATGCCAGGGGGCGCAAGACCGCGCTCATCGTGTGCCTGACGATCTTCGTCGTGCTCACCAGTGCTGTCGCCCTCGCACCGAGCTACGCAGTATTCCTCGTGCTGCGGTTCTTCGCCGGGATCGGCCTTGGCGGTGTGTGGAGCATCCTCTCCGCGTTCGTCCACGAGGCATGGCCGCCGGAACGCCGGGGAATCGCCGTCACCTTCGTCCTCTCCGCGTTTCCATTCGGCGCGCTCGTCGCCGCCCAGCTGAGCGGTCTGCTCCTCCCCGACTGGCGCCTCCTCTTCCTCATCGCCGGCCTCGGCGGAATCCTGCCCCTGCTCATCATCGTCTTCCTCTTCGTCGAATCCGCGGTCTGGCGCACCGATCGTCAGAAGGCTGCCGCGGAACCAGGCGGTCAGGAGACTGCGGCGATCGGTGAGATCTTCACTGGTCCGCAGTTGCGGATCACCATCATCGCCAGCTGCGTCGCGGCCCTGGCCTTCATCAGCTACTACGGGGTGACCACCTGGCTGCCGAGCTATCTCGAGCTCGAACGCGGACTCGACGCGAAGGCGGTCGGGCAGTACATGACCTGGCTCAACCTGGGAATGTTCGTCGGCTATCTCGTCTTCGGCTGGCTCGCCGACAAGGTGGGCAAGCGGTCCGCGCTGGTCGCCTCGCTGCTTGGCGCGGGAGTGCTCATGCCGGTCTACGGCCTCGTCACCGATCAGTCCGCGCTGCTGTGGCTCGGGCCGCTCTATGCATTCTTCATGACGTTCGCCGGCCTCTTCGGCCCCTACCTCGGCAGCCTCTATTCGACCCGGATGCGGGCCACCGGCGCCGGATTCTGCTTCAATGTCGGACGGGGAATCTCGGCCTTTGCCCCGATGATCTTCGGCGCCATCGCGGCCGTCGCCTCGTTGGCGGCAGGACTGGTCATCAGCGGCGGACTCTTCCTCATCGCCTCCGTCCTTGTGCTCTTCCTCCCCAAGATCCCCAACGACCACAACCGCGCACAGGATGCGCCCGCGACCGCACTGCAGAAAGGCTGACAATGCCCGAGATCATCGACCTCTCCGTCGCTCTCACCGCGGGAATCGCCTCCGACCCGCCCGGTTACGAGCCGAAGATCACCTACATCGACCACCAACAGTCGGCCGACGATGTAGTCGCTTTCTTCCCCGGCGCCTCGACAGAGGATTTGCCCGACGGTGAGGGTTGGGCGATCGAGAAGATCGAGGCGAGCACCCACACCGGCACGCACCTCGACGCTCCCTACCACTTCGCGACGACGATGGACGACGGTCAGCGTGCTATCACCATCGACGAGGTGCCGCTGGAGTGGTGCTTCCAGGACGGAGTCAAGCTCGACTTCCGGCACTTCGACGACGGCTACGTCGTCACCCCCGACGACATCGACGCCGAGTTGGAGAGGATCGGATATAAGATCAAACCGCTCGATATCGTCGTCATCAACACTTCGGCGGGCGTCCGCTACGGTGCGGAGGACTACGTGTCGAAGGGCTGCGGCATCGGACGAGAAGCGACCCTGCACCTGCTGCGCCAGGGTGTTCGCGTCACCGGGACCGACGCGTGGAGCTGGGATGCGCCGTTCGTCTTCACTGCCGCCCGCTTTGCCGAGGACGGCGATCCGAGTGTCATCTGGGAAGGTCACAAGGCCGGCCGGGAGATCGGCTACTGCCACATCGAGAAGCTGCACAACCTCGAATCGTTGCCGCCCTTCGGCTTCCGCATCTCGTGCTTCCCGGTGAAGATCGATGCGGCATCGGCGGGGTGGACCCGAGCAGTGGCGATCGTGGAAGGAGGCGGAGAATGAGGTTGGCATCGATGATCGTCGGTGGTCAGCGCCGGTTCGGCCGGTTTGACCCCAGCGGTGCCGGGACCAGTCAAGCCGAATCTGGTGGGGGCAACCTCGGCAGCTTTGCACCGCTTGAGCGTGGTCTCGACCCGCGCATGCTGCTCGACCCGGATGCGGAATCAGCCCTCGCGTTCGACCGTTCGGTTCAGGTCGACGCAGGCGAGCCGTTCGAGGTGCCGGTGCCAGTCGCTTCGGTAAGGGACTTCATCACATTCGAACAGCACACGGCGGGTTCGCTGCGGGCGGTCTCAGGCACGAGCGACATCCCGTCAGCCTGGTTCGAAGCACCGGTCTTCTACTTCACGAACCCGCACGCGCTCATCGGCTCGGGGCACCCGGTGCCGATGCCGCCGGGCAGTGAGCGTCTGGACTTCGAACTCGAGGTTGCCGCGGTGATCAGCCGCGACGGCTTTAACCTCAGTGTCGACGAGGCGTGGGACCACATCTTCGGATTCACCGTGTTCAACGACTGGTCGGCCCGTGATTTGCAAACGCGTGAGATGAAGGTCGGGCTGGGGCCAACGAAGGGCAAGGACACGGCGACCACGGTCGGTCCGGTGGTCGTCTCGCTCGGCGAACTCGCACCTCGGCGTCAAGGTGATCGCTTCGATCTGCGCATGGACGTCGCCGTCAACGGCACGCCGATCGCCGCCGATTCGCTGGCGAACATGGCGTGGTCGTTCGCCGAGCTCGTCGCCTACGCAAGCCGAGGGACCTGGGTGCGACAGGGGGATCTCATCGGCAGCGGCACCGCCGGTGGGGGCTGCCTCGCCGAATTCTGGGGATGGTACGGACAGGATGTGCTGCCGGCCATCGGTGTGGGCGACACCGTGACGATGACCGTTGAGGACATCGGCACGATCAGCAATCAAGTCGTCGCCGGACCCGAACTCCACCCGATTCCCGAAGCGCGGCGGATCCCGTGGAAGCAGCCGCCGCTGCCTGAACAGGGTTAGGGGGAGCGGGGTAGGGCGATTCAGCGACGCCGGCAATGCAGGGATGGGAGCCACTTAGGGAATCGCCTCGGCGACGGTTCAGTACCTGCGCATGGGTGTCTCCTCTCAGATGAGACACTGGGTCAATGGCTGCAGTGAATCGCAAGGACCTCGCTCTCCAAAGTGCTGAGAAGATCTTCGCCGACTTCGGCTACGACCGTGCGACAATGCGGATGATTGCCGACGACGCGGACCTCAAGCTTGCGCTGCTCACCTACCACTTCACGACAAAGCTCAATCTCTACCGGGCGGTCTTCGAGGAACATCAACACCTCAATGAGCTGCGCCGGGAGCGGCTGCGGGAGGTCGATCTTGCAGCGCCCCAAGCACTGGAGGAGATCGTCGATGCCTTTCTCGTTATCGGCGATGCCGCCGAGGAAGGAGTCCGGAAGGAGCGGTATCTCAAGCTTGTCCTGCGTGAGGCCGCGGATCCGCGCGCTTACGAGCGCGGCATCATCGCGGACCTCTTCGATCCGATGGCCGCAGAGTTCATCGAGGCGCTGGGAGCGGTTCTGCCCGGGAAACCAAAGTCGTTCGTTCGGTGGGACTATCTCTTCTCGGTCGGGGCACTGATCATGTCCAATTCCGATGACCGGGCGCGCGCGCTCGGTGGCGGCGAAAGCGACGCCGTTCATCGCTTAGAGCACCTCAGGGAGTTCATCGTTGCGGGCCTGCGAGCCGGTACAGCCGGAAGCTGAATTCGTGCGGAAGAGGGTAACGCCGGACGCAGGGCTCGCGCTCGGAAGGACAGTCGTCGCTCAGCTGGCCCTATCGCGGGTGAGCAGTCTATGAGCTGGCGGGTCGCGGCTTCGACCCGAACCGGATTCTGGCTATCGAGTGCACCGGAGTGCACCACCTGAGCGACGTTGTCTTCTCGACCGTCGCCGTAAACGACGGAGCGGTCGAAGTTGGCGGCCCCGCCGTGTTCTCGCGGAGAGAATCGAGCTCGGACTTCTTCAATGCGACGAAGTCCTCGAGTCCGGGGAGTCGACGTCAATGCCGTTGTTGCCAAGCACGTGGGCTTCGTGGCCACCGGCATTCTCGCGACGATTCCGGAACGCCTCTCTACGCGACCAGGTGAAGTTGACCGCGCAATTCACGGAATCCGGACACCCGAAAGGCGGCCACAGGGGTACAGCCTCGACGAGGTCATCGAGACGATGCGCCAGACAGGTGCCGACATGTCCTCGAAGTACAAGGAGACCGCGCTCGGCGGGCTCGCCGTCAACGTCGTCGAGTGCTGAGGACAGAGCGCTGAGGGCAGCGCGCCGAGGGCATCGGGCTGCGGGCGGCGTGCTGAGGACGGCCGGTGGCGCGGGGGCAACAACCTCGGTGGGGTGACCGTGGACGGGACTGCAACGTCTCGGTCGGCGGATCGCCGTTCCTCATTCGGCTGGAACTCGTGTTCCACGTCTTGTGAAATGTAACGAACGGATAACGAAGGGTGCTTCGCCACGCAGCCGTAGTGGTGAGCACGACGATCCCCAGAGATGCCACGGGGAAACCCCGGGACCGCCTCGGCGAGGTTCTTATCCCCACCCCCGCGCTGCGGGTGCGGAATCGGGGTGAAATCGCCGAAGTGAGATTGACGCTCATGCTCATCTCGTTAGGTTTGTGGGCGTGAGAAACGCACTCGCTCAACCGAAGACGGAAACCGACGTCCGCCCTCCCTCGCTCGAGGACGGACAGCATCTGTGGCGGCTGGCGAAGGACTCGGCCGTGCTCGATCTCAACTCCTCCTACTCGTACCTGCTGTGGTGTCGTGACTTCGCGGACACCTCGGCGATCGCCTGGATCGACGGCGAACCCGCAGGGTTCGTCACGGGCTACACCCGTCCGGACAACCCGGACACCCTGATGATCTGGCAGGTCGCCGTCTCCGAGGCGTTCCGCGGACGCGGTCTGGCCTCGACGATGCTGCACGCGCTCGCCGACCGGACCGGAGCGCTGCGGCTGGAGACGACGATCACCGACGACAACGCGGCCTCGAACCGCCTGTTCCAGGCGTTCGCCGAGCAGCGCGGAGCCGGGCTCGACCGGCGCCCGCTGTTCACCCCGGACCTCTACCCGGACGGCCACGACACCGAATACCTCTACGAGATCGCCCCGCTCTGAGCGCGAGTCGGGACCGGCCCCTCCTCTGATGGAGTACGGGGCGTTCCTTTGTCTGCTCGACTCCAGCTCTCAACGGACGATCTCCCGCGGAACCCGTACGGGCGGGTCCGCACCCGCAGGCTGACCAGCTCAGCTCTGCACCTCGCAGGCGCGCCCTGCATCCGCAGTCGAATCTGCACCATGTCGAAAGGAATCATGCGATGACTGACACCACGACGACCACCCCTGACATCTTCGAGACCCGCGAATCCGCGGTGCGCGGCTACTCGCGTTCGTGGCCGGCGACCTTCGCCAAGGCCCAGGGCCCGCGGCAGTGGGACGAGGACGGCAACGAGTACCTCGATTTCTTCTCCGGGGCCGGTGCCCTCAACTACGGGCACAACAACCCGGCGCTGATGAACCCGCTTGTCGAATACCTCCAGTCCGGTGCCGTGCTCCATTCGCTCGACATGAAGACCCCGGCCAAGCGGGAGTTCCTCGAGACGTTCGAGAAGCTCATCCTCGAGCCGCGGGGACTCGACTACACGGTGATGTTCCCCGGACCGACGGGGACGAACACCGTCGAGGTGGCGCTCAAGCTCGCCCGCAAGGTCACCGGTCGCCAGCACCTGCTCTCGTTCACGAACGCGTTCCACGGCATGACCCTCGGGTCGCTGTCGGTGACCGGCAATTCGATGAAGCGCGAGGGTGCGGGCATCCCGCTGACGAACAGCTCGAAGATCCCCTACGACGACTACTTCGACGGGGAGACCCCCGACTTCCTCTGGCTCGAGAAGGTCCTCGAGGACTCGGGCTCCGGAGTCGACAAGCCGGCGGCGATCATCGTCGAGACGGTCCAGGGCGAAGGCGGCGTGCGGGCGGCTCGGGCCGAATGGCTGCGGGAGCTCTCGGCGCTGTGCAAGAAGCACGACATCCTCCTCATCGTCGACGACGTCCAGGCTGGCTGCGGTCGCACCGGCACGTTCTTCAGCTTCGAAGACGCCGGCATCGAACCCGACATCGTCTGCCTGTCGAAGTCGATCTCCGGGTCGGGACTGCCGATGGCGCTCACCCTCTTCCGCCCCGAACTCGACGCGTGGGAGCCTGGCGAGCACAACGGCACCTTCCGCGGCAACAACCCCGCGTTCGTCACCGCGACCGCTGCGCTGAAGACCTTCTGGGCCGACAACGCGTTCCAGAACGAACTCGCCGAGACGATCGCCCACCTCCATCAGCGCCTCGACGCCATCGCCGCGAAGGCCGAGGGAGCGACGGTGCGGGGACGCGGTCTGCTCGCCGGGCTGCTCTTCGACGACTCGGAGGCTGCCGGGAAGATCGCCGCCGAGGCCTTCGCCACCGGCCTCCTCATCGAGACCTCGGGCCCGCGCGACGAGGTCGTGAAGATCATGCCGCCGCTGACGATCACCGAACACGATCTCACCGCCGGACTCGACATTCTCGAAGCCGCCGTGCTCAAGGTCGCCCCGGCCGCGACGCCGGCGATGGCCTGAGCCTCGCCGGCGCCTCGCTCGACGCGGGGGGAGGGGGCCGTCTGCCGAGGGACCGCCTCGGCGAGAACGGGGTGGGCAGCCTCGGCGAGGAGTTCAGGGAGACCACCCCACTGACGATACGAAGGGACACGATATGTACGTAGTCAATCGCGATGACCTCAACGGAACCGACCGGGACGTCCAGTCGGAGACGTGGCGGAGTCGGCGGATGGTGCTCGGCCGGGAGGGAGTCGGATTCTCCTTCCACGACACGGTCATCTACGCGGGCACGCGCTCGACGTTCCACTACCAGAACCACATCGAAGCCGTGTACTGCGTGCAGGGCGACGGCACGCTCACCGACGAGGAGACGGGCAAGACGTACCCGCTCACCGACGGGACGATGTACCTGCTCGACGGGCACGAGAAGCACACCGTCGTCGCGAACACCGAGCTGCGCATGGCCTGCGTGTTCAACCCGCCGGTCACCGGCCGCGAAGTCCACGACGAGAACGGCGTCTACCCGCTCATCATCGAGGAGACCGCCGCGGTCTGAGCGGCGGGCGGGCGGCCTGCTGGCGTCCGGGGGCGCGGTCGGACGGCCAGTTGGCTTCCCCGCCGGTGGCATCAGGCCGACCTGCTGGCGTCTCGACCGACTGCGGCTCCCTTCAGTTTGAGGGGCTCACGTTTTGGCGTGAGCCCCTCAAACTGAAGTGAGCCCAACCCTGCGAACCGGCGGCTCGAACTCTCTGCTCGGCCTCACGGCCGGGCCCTACCCACGAAAATGGCCAGTCTGATCTGAGATGGACACATATTTACCTGTCCATCTCAGATCAGACTGGCCAATTCGATGCCGAGGTTGAACCGAGAGGCGCGGGGGAGGCTGGTTGAGCCCGCCCCCCCGCGGCCCCTCGCCTCACTGGGTCTTCGCTGCCTTCTTGGCGTCCTTCTTCGCGTCCCAGTAGGCGCGGGTGGTGACCTCGTCGGAGCCGTCCCAGGCGTCGATGCCGTCGACGCCGGGCAGGTCGTCGCGGTTGAAGACCGGCTCGAGGCCCTGCTTGCGCTGGTTCGTGTAGTTCTTCAGCACCTTGAGCGCGATCCCGCCGAGGAGGAAGACGGCGACGAGGTTCGTCAGCGCCATGACCGACATGAACACGTCGGCTGCGGACCACGCGAGCGGCAGGGCGATGACCGAGCCGGTGAACACGGCGGCCATGACGATGATCCGGTAGATGATGATCGCCGGACGCGCGTTCTTCTTGAACAGGTAGGAGATGTTCGCCTCGCCGTAGTAGTAGTTGCCGAGGATCGAGGAGAACGCGAAGAGGAAGATCGCCACGGTGAGGAAGTGGACCGCCCACGAACCCAGCTGGGAGGCCAGCGCGGTCTGCGTCAGCGACGCACCCTGCGCCTCGTCGTAGACGGGGTTGGAGAGCAGGACGATGAACGCGGTGATCGAGCAGACGAGGATCGTGTCGAAGTAGACCCCGAGGCTCTGCACGAGGCCCTGCTTGGCCGGGTGGGAGACCGACGAGGTGGCGGCGGCGTTGGGCACCGAACCCATGCCGGCCTCGTTGGAGAAGAGACCGCGGCGGATGCCCTGGAGGATGACGATGCCGATGCCGCCGCCGACGACGGATTCGATGCCGAACGCGTTCCTGATGATGAGCATGATCATGTCGGGCACCTCGGTGATGTTCATCGCGACGACGAGAACACCGAGGAAGAGGTACGCGACGGCCATGACCGGGACGATGACCGAGGACCAGGCCGAGATCCGCTGCACTCCGCCGAGGAAGACCGCCCCGGTGACGAGCGCGAGGAAGATGCCGAGGCCGACGGGCAGCCAGAAGCTCTGCGTGGTGTCGATGTTGAGGCTCGTGGCCGTGGCGTCGACGATCGAGTTCGCCTGCAGCGAATTGAAGACGAGGCCGTAGGTGACCGTGATGATGACGGCGAAGAACGCTCCCATCAGCGGCTTCTTCAGTCCCACGCTCATGTAGTAGGCGGGGCCGCCGCGGTAGGAGTCCTTGTCCTTGACCTTGTAGAGCTGGCCGAGCGTCGACTCGACGAAGGCGGTGGCGGCACCGAAGATCGCCATGAGCCACATCCAGAAGACGGCTCCCGGGCCGCCGATGGAGATCGCCAGGGCGATGCCGGCGATGTTGCCGGTGCCCACGCGGGAGGCGGCGGAGATCCAGAACGCCTTGAACGACGAGATCGACTTCGTGCCGTCCTTGTTGCTGCCGGGGCTCTCGCCAATGACGCGGAACATCTCCGGCAGCAGTCGCAGCTGGACCATGCCGGTGCGGATGCTCAGGTAGAGGGCGACGCCGATGAGGACGACGATGAGCACCCACCCGAGTCGGTCATTGACGAATGCGATGAGGTCTTCGAGGGACATGCCGATCGTTCCAATGCTTGTGCGGTGTTGTGCGTTTTCACAACTCATTGTGCCACCACTCACATCATCGGGTGCGCGGCAGGGGCGTGCGCAGTGCGGCAAGAGGGATTGCATCGCCGAGGCGGTTCGCCGCGACCGCGTCCACCCCACTTCAGACGTGGTACTATTCCTGTGATCTGCCGCACTTCGAAAGACCTGTACCGTGCCGACGACGCTGACTGGGATTCCTGCTCCCTGGGCCGCAATCGCCCGTTCCCCTGTGGAGGAGTCTCGTTGAGGACCGTTCGTCGCGCGCCCGCCGCTGAGCCTGATGCTCGCGGATCCGCCGGTTCAGCATTCGTGCGCCCACGCACCCTGTCGCGTTCGCCCTCCTGTCCCGCACCGAGGCGGTTCGCCGTCACCGCGCACCGAGGCACTCAGCGCGGGGTTCCCTGGGGCAGATCCGTGCACAGCGAACTCCCGACGGAAATCAGCCGACTCCGATCCCGGATTCACCGGCACGCAACCCTGACAACACCCGGGCATTGCCCGCAGCGCCTAGGATAATCCGCAATCGCCCTTGAGGTAACACGTTGACGGCTCCACCGGCACCGCCTCGGCGAACATCCCCATAAGGAGTACCCACCATGCCGATCACCGTTCTCACCCATCCTCCCGCAGGCGGCGTCAGGACCCCGGTCCCGCCGCTCGTCATCGCGCACCGCGGCGCGTCGCAGGGGTGGCCGGAGAACACGATCCCGGCGTTCGTCGCCGGCATCGACCAGGGCGCGGACATGATCGAGGTCGACGTCCACATGAGCGCCGACGGCGAACTCGTCGTCGTCCACGACATCACGTTCGATCGCACGACCGATGTGCGCACGGTCTTCCCCGACCGCGCCGACACCCACGTCTCCCAGATGACCGCTGCCGAGATCGCCCGGCTCGACGCGGGCAGCTGGAAGCACGAGGCATTCGTCGGTCTGCAGGTGCCGACCCTCGCCGAGGTGCTCGCCCTCGTCCATACGACGCGCACCGGGCTGCTCCTCGAGGTCAAGCATCCCGAGCTCTACCCCGGGATCGCCGAGGCGATCGTGGCCGCCTGCGACAACGTGCCCGACTACCTCGACCGGTCGCTGGCCGCGGGGCTGCTCGTCGTCCAGTCCGCCGACTGGGACTTCGTCCGCGAGTTCCACGAGCTCGCT
This sequence comes from Brevibacterium sanguinis, assembly GCF_039528855.1. Taxonomy (NCBI): domain Bacteria; kingdom Bacillati; phylum Actinomycetota; class Actinomycetes; order Micrococcales; family Brevibacteriaceae; genus Brevibacterium; species Brevibacterium sanguinis. Next base: position 146,110 of record NZ_BAAAMB010000006.1, read on the forward strand.
CCCGAGGTGCCCGTCGGGCTCCTCGGCCGTCCGACGCCCGAGCAGCTGCGGGACTTCGCCGCGTGGGTCGATCAGATCAACCCCGAGTACGTCGACGCCGACGCCGAGTACCTCACGCTCATCCACGAGCTCGGCATGTCGAGCCTCGTGTGGACGATCGACGCCGTGCCCGACATGGAGACGGCGATCGAGAACGGTGCCGACGGCATCATCACGAACGTGCCCGACGTCCTCGTCGAGGTCGTCGAGGAGCTGTAGCCGGGCGCACAGATTTATGCACAAGCGCCGGGAGTCTATGTGACGCAGCGGCTCAGGGAATGAAGCGGTTGGGCGATGCGGTCGCGAGTCTGCTGCGCAGCTGGGGCCCGACGATGCCGAGGTACGTCGCGCCGATGACGTAGCCGGCGAGCGCGCAGAGCAGAAGCAGGATGTCGCCGATGCCGGTGCCGATCGTGTCGAATCGCGTCGCCGTGGCGAGGATGCACAGATGCATGCCGCAGACGAGTGCGACGAACCCGGCGATGCGGTAGATCGTCGTCGCGGTGCCTCCCGGTGGGAACTTCTCGTAGGCCCTGAGGGCGACGATGGCGACGAGAAGTCCGAGGAACGCGACCGCGGACACCAGCGCCGAGAGTGCGATCCCAGACGAGTCCCAGTCGAAGGCCGTTGCCATCATCGAAGAGAGAAACGGACTGAAGACGAGCACGAGCACGGTGGCGATGAGGGTCAACCCACTCGCCCGGTTCGCTGGCACGGGCTGATTCGGCACCGCGCGTCGGTCGGCCGTTGCCGATTCGTGAGCTCGGCGGAGGACGGCGGCTGCAATGAGGAAGGGAACGATGAGCGTCGCCGCGTACGGGAACGGCTGCCCGATGGTCCACACCCAACTGTCCTGAGATGCTGGAACCAAGCTGTAGGCCGCCTCGGCGATTCCGGAGATCCCGTACGCGGCGACGATGACGACGGTGACGATGATTCGCGGCAGCGGCGGTTCGCGGCGAACGATGAGGACGGCGGCGACCAGGGCGATCAGCGCGAAGGCACAGAGCGCATACCCCGACCATGCCCCGAGGTCGGAGCTGAGCGTTGCCGTCTTGAGCGAGCAGAACGCCGTCCACGCGATGAGGTGGATGGCGAACGCAGCGAGGAGAGGTGCGATCCGACTCGACGGCAGCCGCGTTCGGGTCGGGGAAGTCTCAGCCATGCGGCTATCGTCTCACGGCGCTCCTCGCCGAGGAGGCGTCTCGGCAACGTCACGGGTGCATGCGTGCGCCCTTGACCGTGCGGTCGACGGCGTTCTTCGGTCCGTGCAGGGCAACGCCGACGAGATTGAGGTCGACGGCGGCGACGGAAGCGACGGCGGCGCGGTTAGCGGCGTCATGGCCGGTGGCGAACAGCTCTTCCGTGTAGACGGCGAGCGGAATGCCGCGGTTGACGGCTTTGGTGCGGATCGAGGCGAGCCGTGAAGCGTCCGCGGTCATGACCATGACGGGTTGGCGCAGCATGGGCAGATAGTCGTTGCCGTCGGCGTCTCGGTAGCGGTCTCCGACGAGGTCGTCCGTGTTCGTCGCGACTCCGGAGATGAGGAACGCGGTGACGTTGAGCTCTTGCCAGGGCAGCAGGTCGTCACGGAGGACGACGACGACCTTCGTATCGAAGCGCACCGCCGTCTCCGGGGCGTTCGACGGCTCGGGTGCGGTCGCCTCGGCGCTGTGGTCGGTCGGTCTCGGATGCAGGGTATCGATGGTGTCCATGCCTCCAGACTCCACGCGCGACGATGTCCCGGTCTTGTACATTTGTTGCATGGCCGAGGTGATCCGTGCTTGGCACCCGCCGGTGCCGCTCGTGCAGGAGGTCCTCCATGCCCGGTTCGAGCACCACGCCTACCCGTCGCACACCCACGATTCGTGGGCGGTTCTGCTCGTTGACGACGGCGCCGTGACCTACGATCTCGACCGCCATGACCACCTCGCCACTCCGGCCGCCATCACCCTGCTTCCGCCGCAGGTGCCCCATGACGGGAGGTCGGCGATACCGGAGTGCGCGTTTCGCAAGCGCGTCCTCTACCTGGAGTCGGACTGGCTGCCGGAGGATACAGTCGGCGCTGCGGCGGACTCGCCGACGCTGATCGGCGCCGACGTCCTCTCCGCCGTCGAGGAGATCCACGCGTCACTGGGTCACCCGGCGGATGTGCTCGCCGCCGAATGCGGGGTGCTGGCGCTGCGTGACCTCGTGCTTGGTCGGCTGCAGTCCCCGACCGATGTGCCCGCTGACGTTCCGCTCGCCCGGCGGCTCCGTGACATGCTCGATGATCGTCTGGCTGAGACCGTCACCATCGCCGAGGCGGCTGCCGAATTCGGAGCCAACCGCAGTCACCTCGTCCGTGTCTTCACCAACGCCTACGGCATCGCCCCGCACCAGTACGTCGTCGGGCGCCGGGTCGATCGCGCTCGTCGGCTCCTGCTCGCCGGCCTCACGCCCACCGAGGTGGCCACGGCGGTGGGGTTCCATGACCAGTCACACCTCACCAGGCATTTCCGGCGGACTCTGGGCGTGACTCCGGGGGCCTTCGTCGCATGAGATGAGGGCACCTCACTCCCGAGGGGCGCGCTGGGTGCCCGTCAGCGGAGAATCCCAGGTTCCGGGCTCGGTCACGGGGAAGCGGCGGCCGGAGACCTCCTCGGCGAGGATGCGCACGAACCGATTCTTCTTCCCCGCCTGCCACGGGGTGACGTCGAGGGAGATCGTGTCGAGCAGCTCATCGGTGCGGTTGATCGGCTTCGCCGTGCCCTTGACGACGACGCTCCACGCCTCCCCGGCCTCAGGGTCGAAGCCGTCGACCTCGAAGGCCACCTGCGGGTGGTCGTGGATCGCGTCGATCTTCGTGCCCTCCCCGGAGCGGAAGACGATCGACGAATGCTCGAGAGCGTAGTTGACGGGGAAGATCTCCGGGTGGAGGTCCTCGCCCTCGCCGACGATGACGGCGAGGCAGCCGATCGTCGTGCTGCGCAGGCTCTCCCAGGCTTCGTCCGCGTCGAGGACCATATTCGGATCAGCGTTCATCGCGTTGCCTTCCCTTCGGCGCGGGCGGCGGGACGTCGGAATCGCTCGCCATCGCCGCGCTTTTCTACAGAGTGTAGAAGAGTTGGCGGCGGAGCGACAGTGAATGCCGCGATGCGACCTCAAGAGTCTCGAAGTCGCCCCCTCGCGGTCTCCGGCGCGAAGTGAGAGGGTGGAGACATGGCCAACGAACTTGCCGCATCGACGAGCCCGTACCTCCGTGCCCACGCCGACAATCCCGTCGACTGGCGGATGTGGACGAAGGAGTCCCTCGCCGAGGCGGCCCGCCGCGACATCCCCCTCCTCATCTCAATCGGCTACTCCACCTGCCACTGGTGTCACGTCATGGCCCACGAGTCCTTCGAGGATCCCGCCGTCGCCGAGATCATCAACGCCGGATTCCTCCCCATCAAGATCGACCGCGAAGAGCTGCCCGACGTCGACTCCCACTACATGAACGCCCTCCAGGCGATGCGCGGGCAGGGCGGCTGGCCGATGACGATCTTCGCGACCCCGACCGGCAGCCCGTTCTACGCCGGCACGTACTTCCCGCCGTCCCCGCGCGGCAACGTCCCCTCGTTCACGCAGGTCCTCGACGCGGTGTCCCAGACGTGGACGGACCGCCGCGCCGAGGTGACCGGGATGTCCCAGCGCATGGACCGCGGCCTGGCCGACATGGCCACCGCCGTCACCGATGCGATCCCCGCCGAGGCGGCTGCCGAGGCCCTGACGCCCGAGGAGCTCGACGCCGCCGCCTCGGCGCTGCTCGACTCCTATGATCCGGCGTGGGGCGGGTTCGGCACTGCGCCGAAGTTCCCGCCGTCGATGAACCTCATGCACCTGCTCGCGACGTTCGTCCGCCACGGCGGAACCACCTCGGCGAAGGAGACGGAGGGGCTCGCCGTCCTCGGCGCCGACGGCCATCTCACCGGCGACCTCGCTCTCGACTGCCTCATCGCCGCCCGCAGCACCTTCGCCCACATCGCCTCCGGCGGCATGCGCGACCAGGTGCGCGGCGGCATCGCCCGCTACAGCGTCGACCGGCAGTGGTTCGTCCCGCACTTCGAGAAGATGCTCTACGACAACGCTCTCTACCTGCGGGCAGTCGTGCGCTGGGCCGAGGTCGAACGCGCCCTCAACCCGGCATCGAAGTGGCTCGCGCTTGCCGAGCGGGAGCTCGCTGACACCGCCGATTTCATGATCGCCGACCTCTCTGCTGGGGACCGGTTCATCGCCGCCCTCGACGCCGATTCGCCCGGCGCCGACGGGCGGCTCGAAGAGGGGGCTGCCTACGTCGTCACGCACGACGAATTCGCCGAGGTGGGTGGGGCGGGAGTGCTCCAGCTCGTCGATTCCCCGGCGGGCGCAGACCTGCCCGGCCTCGTCGTCGCGGCACCGCGGATCGTCGACTGGCTCGGCATGGACGACGTGCCCTTCGACGCCGACCATCCCGCACCGTGGGCGACCGAGGCGACGCAGGCGCAGGTCACAGCGCTGCGGACGCTCCTCGACGCGCGGCCCCAGCCGGCCAGGGATGAGAAGACGATCACCGAATGGAATGCGCTCGCCGTCACCGCACTCGCCGAGGCGGCCCTCTACTCCCATCCGAGTGCGGCGTCGACGGCGTGGGGGAGCGTCGCGACGATCTTCTGGGAGTCGATGGTCAACCGCTTCATCACCGGGTCCGGCGATATCGAGTCCGAACCCGCCGAGATCGTGATCCCCGGCGTTGGCGACCTGCCGGTGCGGCGCAGCTTCACGGGTGCCGATCCGGGCCCGGGGGCGGCGGGGCTGACGGACTGGGCGCAGATGATCGTCGCCGGTGCCACCGTGCTGCAGCTGCGCAGCGCGGGCCTCGCCGAGGGTGCCGGCAATCGCGCCGACACCGGTGTCGGACTCGACGACACCCTTCTCACTCCGGCCGGGCTCGCCGAGCTCGGCACCGAAATGCTGCGGAGGTTCACGAACTGGGACACCGAGGCGGAGGCCGGGCGCGCGGCACCGGAGGTCGATGCAGGTGCTTCGGGCGGCCGGGGAGAGGCGGTCGAGACGCTCGAGGTCTTCGATGCTGAAGCCGACGACATCCTCGGCGTGCGCGGATCCGATCCCGTCGACAACGCCACGCCCTCGGGGCGCGCGGCCGCTGCGGAGGCGATGCTGCTGATCGGCGAGCTGGGAGTTGACGGCGGCACCCCTGCTCGGGGCCGCCTCGGCGAGGAAGAACCGAGCGTCGGTCAGGCCGAGGGAACGCTCACGAGCAGTCAGGCGATCGATGTGCGCGATCGTCTGCTCGGGGTCTACCGGGCGCTGGCCGGTCGGGCGCCGCGCGGAGCCGGGCATGCGCTGTGGCAGGCCGAACGCGCCCTCGCTCCGGTCCGGGTCGCCAGTCGCGACGACGCTCTGCTCACGTTCGCCGCGAAGCACCCCGCGGTCACCCTCCTCACCGACTCGACCGGTGTGCCCGGGCCCGACGGGGACGAGATCCCCGTGCCCGAGGGGGCGGCGATCGTGTGTCGTGGCACGGTCTGCTCGCTGCCGGTGACGACGACGGCGGAACTCGCCGCGCTGCTCAATGGGTGAGGGCGAGGCGGCCGCGGCCCCTCACTCGGGGATGAGGCTGAGCCCCCGGTAGCGGTTGAGCGCGGCGGCCATCTCCTGTGCGCGCGGCCGGGCGACGTGACCGGGATGCCTCCGGTGCCCGGTGAGGCCGTCGATGCCCTGCGCGTCGAGCATCGCCTCGATCTCCGCGAGCGCCTCGACGACGGAGACCTTCCCGTCGAAGATCCTCGCCATGTACTCGAGCGACTCGGCGATGCCGTTCGTCTGTTCGGGGTCGACGAGCTGGGAGACGGCGGCGAGGTCGATGAAGCTCTTCCCGAACTGGATGAGGTCGAGCCCCTTCGCCTTCGCCGTCTTCGTCTTCCCCGCGGGATGGAGGGCATCGGCCGTGGGGATCCGCGGCGGCGGATCGCCGAAGACATCGGGCCCGGCATCCGAGCTCTCGATGGCCAGCTGATCAGGCGTGACGCCGACGAGTTCGTGGGCCTGCTGCGTGACGTCGGCGGGCACGTAGGCATTCATCGCGATGACGAGGTCGGCGACCTCGAAGAACGCACTCGACCCGCCGGCGACGAGCACCGTGGAGACCTCGCGCTCCCCGAACAGGGGTCGGACCCGGTCGACGAACGGGGTGATCGGCTCCCGGTCGGCGGGGATGAGCGCGCGCATCCGCTCATCGCGGATCATGAAGTTCGTCGCCGAGGTGTCCTCGTCGATGAGGAGGGAATGCGCGCTCGCCTCGACGGCTTCGACGAGGTTGGCCGCCTGTGAGGTCGATCCGCTGGCGTTCGTCGTCGAGAAGAATCTCGTGTCCGTGCCGGATGGCAGATTGTTGATGAACGGTGAGATGTCGTCACCGGTCACTGCGCGTCCGTCCTCGGCCCGGATCGCGGTGGCCGTCGGCTCGGTGATGACCCATTCCCGCCCGTCACCGGCGACGTGCGGATAGACGCCGCGCTCGAGCGCGCGCAGAATCGTCGATTTGCCGTGGTACCCGCCGCCGACGATGACGGTGACACCACGGGGGATCGCCATGCCCGTGACTTGGCGTCCGCTCGTCAGGTCGAACGTGCGCTCGAGACTTGCCGGGCTGCGGAAGGGCACGGCCGCCGCAGCGTCCATGGGCCGATCCGAATCACCCGAGCGGCGGGGCAGGAGCGCGCCGTTGCCGACGAACCCGACCAGGTCATCCTCGCCGAGGCGGTCCCGCAGCTCCGTCTGATCGCGCAGGAGCTGCACGTGGTCGGCCAGCGCCTGGCCGTCGATGTTGTCGTAGAGGAACATCGCCCGGGCGAGATCGATGACGTCGCGGGTGACGGTGTCGGCGGCCTGATGACCGAGGATGCGGCGTCCGCGGGCCGGCAGATTGACGAGCAGGCGGGCCTCGAAGCCGTCATCGTCGATGATGACGTTCGTCCGTTCGAGCACTTCCTGGCCCGGACGGCCGAGGTTGATCGACCGCCCGTGGTCGCGCCGGATGACACCATTGCCCACCCGCAGGAGGTAGTCGGAGGCGGCGATCCGATCGAGGCGGCCGGTCGTGAGATCCGCGGGGAACCCGGCATCGGCGCGGCTGACGCGCACACGCACCTTCGACGGAGAGGCGAAGGGATCGACCTGGACGCGATCGACGATGAGGGTGACCGGGCCGAACGTGTACTGCCCGGTGATCTGCTTGTAGTTGCCGTAGCTCTTGCCGTCGAGACGATGGAGGGTGTCTGCCAGCTGCGATCGTTGGGGACTCATCTTCGCCATGCTACGCGACAACTGTCGTTGCGCACCGAGAAATTTCTGGTGTCATCGGCCTTGCATATGACACCATAATGGTGTCATCATGGATCCATGAACATCACGCGCCATGTCGAGCAGCTTCAGAACCAGCTCACCGCCGCAGCCGCAGCCGGCGATGACACCACTCGCGATGTCGCCGAGCGACTCGTCACCGCCCTCGAACCTGCGGCGCGCGTGACGATTCTCGATGCGCTCACCGATGCCAGTGCGGAACTCACCTCGGCGATCGCCCCGGCCGTCATCGATGTCCGCCTCCGGGGGCGCGACATCGACTTCGTCGTCGATGGGCTGCCCGCGCCTCGGGGAGACGAGGGCGATGCGACGATCGCGCAGCCGGGGGCTGAACAGGCCGCCGCCGACGTTCCCGTCGACCTCGACGACGCCAGCACCTCGCGGACGACGCTGCGGCTGCCCGACTCGATCAAGGCGCGCGCGGAGCAGGCGGCGAAGGCCGAGGGCATCTCGCTCAACGCATGGCTCGTCCGTGCCGTCGCCGCAGGTCTCGACACTCGCGGCACCGAGCGAACCCGAACCAGCAGAATCTCAGGATGGATGCGATGACTCAGTACACGACCATGACACGACCGGCGATCACCGTCGACATCCCGGCCGGCGCTCTCCTCGTCACCGCCGGTGAGCGCGACGGCGTCGACGTCACGATCGAACCGACGAACCCCGACCGCGCCGTCGACCGCGAGGCCGCTGAGCGGATCTCCGTCACCGAGGGCGATGGCACTCTCGGCATCGTCGGGGAGAAGCGGCTCCTCCTCGGCGGCAAGGGCTCGGCCGATGTCCGGCTCGAGGTCCCCACCGGGACCGACCTCGACGTGGCGATCGGTGCGGGATCCATCCGGCTGCGCAACCACGTGGGCGCCGTGAGGGTGAAGGCCTCCGCCGGCGACGTCACTGGTGACACCATGGTGTCACTCACGGCGAAAGTCAGCGCGGGAAGCCTCTCGGTCGACGAGGTGACCGACGGCGTCGATGTCCGACTCACCTCCGGGGATGCCCAGCTCGGACGGATCGGCGGGGAGGCGCACATCAGGTCGGCTCACGGGTCGATCCGCGTCGGCGAGTTCGCCGGCACGGGAGAGCTCGCCACCGCGACCGGCACCATCAGCCTCGACGGTGTCGACGGCGATGTCAGGGCCGCCTCGGGGCACGGCTCCGTGCGGGTGCGCCGGGCCGGCAGTGGCCGCCTCGATCTCGAATCGTCGTTCGGCACCATCGAGGTCGGCGTCGCGGCCGGCGCGCCGGTGTGGATCGACGCGGACTCGAAGAACGGCGTCGTGCGCACCGACCTCGAAACCGACTCCGGACCGCTCGGCGACGAACTGCCCGTCGAAGTCCGCGCGCACACGAAGTTCGGCGACATCATCATCGACCGCGCCCAGTAACCCGCCGACCTCCCCGAGGTCGAACGCATCAGCCGCTGTCGCGGCACATCATCACAGCGCACCAGGTCAAGCGACCGGGCGTGGCGTCGTGCGCCCGAAAACAGGTCGGCGCACCGCCGCCGGCCCACAGAAGACCATGAGAACAAGGAGGATCCCATGTCGGATCTCGCCACCGAATCCGGAACCACACCGACCACCAGACCTGCCATCAGCGTCAGAGACCTGCGGAAGGCCTACGGCGACAAGACCGTCCTGGCAGGCATCGACCTCGAGGTCGCCCGCGGCGAAGTCCTCGCCCTGCTCGGTCCCAACGGGGCCGGGAAGACGACGACGGTGAACATCCTCTCCACACTGCAGCGCCCCGACAGCGGACGCGCCGAGGTGTTCGGTCGTGACGTCGTGTCCGCAGGGGCCGATGTGCGCCCGCTCATCGGTCTGACCGGGCAGTTCTCCGCCGTCGACGGTCTGCTCACCGGCCGGGAGAACCTCGCCCTCGTCGCTGCCCTCGCCCACCTTCCGGCAGCGGAGCAGAAGGCGCGGGTCGACGAGATGCTCGAGCGCTTCGACCTCGGTCCCGCGAGTCGACAGCAGGCATCGACGTACTCCGGCGGCATGCGCCGCAGACTCGACCTCGCGATGACGCTCATCGCCCGGCCCCGGCTCGTCTTCCTCGA
>NZ_BAAAMB010000006.1:155604-168332 GCF_039528855.1 Brevibacterium sanguinis
GCCTCGATCCGCGCAGTCGCCGGACGATGTGGGACATCGTCGGCGAGCTCGTCGCCTCCGGGGTGACGATCTTCCTCACGACGCAGTACCTCGACGAAGCCGACGAGCTCGCGGATCGCATCGCCGTCCTCGACGGCGGGAAGATCGTCGCGAACGACACCCCGGCCGGGCTCAAACGACTCATCCCCGGCGGACGCATCGATCTCGCCTTCGCCTCGGCGGCCGATCTCGATCGAGCGCAGAGCCTCTGGCCGCAGGCCGCCGGCCGGGCCGAGACGCTCGCGCTCTCCGTCCCCAGTGATGGGGGAGCGGCACACCTGCGGCAGGTCCTCGGCGGATTGGAGTCCGCCGGCATCGAACCGCGCGGACTCACCGTGGAGACGCCCAGCCTCGACGACGTCTTCTTCGCGCTCACCGGGCACGGGGCACGCTCGACCGGTGCCGATGCCGGCCCGAACGACACCGGAGACGACGAAGCCGATGCGACCGCGGATCCGGTGGACCGCCTCGGCGAGAGGACCGATGGCACCCACCCGACCGACACCTCGACACGACACGGAAGGACCGAACGATGACTCAGACCCCCACGACACCGCTGACCGCGGCAGCCCCTGAGCCGGCGCGCCACCCGATCCGCTGGGCATGGGCGGACACGGCGACGATGGTCAAGCGGCAGTTCGTCCACGCGGTGCGCTACCCGGTGTTCATGTTCCTCGTCGGTGCCCCGATCGTCATCCTCCTGCTCTTCGTCTACGTCTTCGGCGGAACCCTGGGTCGGGGGCTCGGCGGTGATTCCGGTGACTACCTCGCCTACGTCATGCCGGGCATCATCGTGCTCACCTTCGTCGGCGGCATGCAGCTGACGGCGCTGTCGATGTCGCAGGACATGAACGAGGGGATCGTCACCCGGTTCCGGTCGATGTCGATCTCGCGCGGCGCGGTCATGGCCGGTCACGTCATCAGCAATGGCCTGCAGCAGGTCGCTGCCGTCCTCATCGTCCTCGGTCTGGCGCTCATCCTCGGCTTCCGACCGGCGGCGGACGGACTCGACTGGCTGGGCCTCGTCGGCTTCTGCCTCCTCCTCATCGTCTCCCTCGGCTGGCTGTCGGTGGCACTCGGCGTCATGGCGAAGTCGGTCGAGACGGCGAGCAATGTGCCGATGCTCTTCATGCTCCTGCCGATGGTCGGCTCCGGGTTCGTGCCCACGGACACGATGCCGCGCTGGATGCAGATCTTCGCCGACGCCCAACCGTTCACGCCGATCATCGAGACGATCCGCGGACTGCTCATGGGCACGCCGCTCGGCAGCGGCTGGTGGATTTCGCTGCTCTGGATCGTCGGCCTTGGCGTGCTCGGCTATGTGCTCGCCCGGGCGGCGTATGAGAGGCGGGCCGCCGAATAGGACGGGTGGGCGAGTAAAGCGGGTCGGCGACGGGAGCGTCCCCGGCGACTCTCGGTCCGTCCCGGACGGGTACCGGCTCAGCTCGTGCGGGCTCGTCGTCCGAGGTAGAAGTCGGCGGCGTTGGACCAGAAGACGGCGTCGACTTCGGCGGGCGCGAGCACCGCGCGGACGAGGTCGAAGTCGGTGTCGGCGAACGGGCGACGAGCCCGCGTCGACGGCAGATCGGTGCCGACTATGAGCGCGGACGGGTCGGTGTCGACGATGCGGCGGATCACCTCGGCGGGGTCGAGGTCGACCCGCCCGAATCCGGTCGCCTTGACCTTGACGCCGCGTGCGACGAGGCGGAGGAGAGTGTCGACGCCGTCCCGGTGCATCCCGAGGTGGTCGATGCTCACGGCCGGAAGAGCCGCGATCCGGGCGGCAAGATCGTGATCGATCGTGCGCGCGTCGATGTAGAGCTCGGTGTGCCAGCCGGCGAGGTCATGGACCCGGCGGGCGAAGCGATCGAGGTCGTCCAGGTCCGCGGAGCCGCCGCGGGCGACATTGAAGCGCAGGGCGCGGACGCCGGCGGCATCGAGGTCGAGGATGCGCTCGTCGCTCGTGTCGGCCGGCAGTTGCGTGACTCCGGCGAAGGTCGAGCCGAGCTGCCGCAGCGCCTCGACGAGGTAGCCCTGGTCGAAGGCCTGGAACGACCCCGAGACGATCGCGCCGCCGGCGACGGCGAAGGAGGAATCGCTGAGGCCTGGGGTGGGCTCGGCGTCGTTGGGATCTGGGGTCCCGGGGTCACTGGGGCCGGGTTCGGCGCTGGCGGGAGCGCCGGGGGCAAATCCGTCGGGGTCACGGGTTCCGGGGTCAGGGCCGCCGCGTCCGCTGTCGCTGAGTCCACCGACGCGCGCGACGTAGTCGGCGACCGTGAACGGGTCGGGCAGATACCCGTTGTTCTCGACGAGCGGGTGCGCCGGGTCGATGATGTGGAAGTGCGCGTCGAAGACCCGCTGAGTTTCGGCCATGGTCCCAACCTACACAGGGGCTGGGCGACATCTGCGCCGCTCGTTCAACAGTTGGCGTGAACATCGACGGGTTGCGTGCGGCAGTGGCCGCTCGTTCAACAGTTGGCGGGAAAAAGTGATCCCCGAAGACGACTTTTTCGCGGCAAGTGTTGAACGACGCGCGGTGCCGGCATCGGCGGGCAGCTCATGCGTGCTCGGCGCCCCGGCGCCCACCAAGTCCCGAATAGCGGCACCCTGAGTAACGATCACGCTAAATCCCGCCCCGATCGTCCCGATCCGCCGGAACCGGCAGGACCTCTCGGTATATTGTGAGTCAACTCACATTCCCAAGTGCGGTGACCAGCGCCGGTCGACGCCACGAGGAGGTGAGCCGACCCGTGCCGACCGACACCAGACACCACACGCCACCACGCCATCCGCACACCGAACCGCACCACCACCGCCCACACCTCGCCCGCCAGCCCAGAGAGACCGAAGGGACACCGATGTCCGAGCGTCCGTCCGCGACTGCCACCAGTCCGCTTCCCCAAGCGAACGTCGACGACCTCATCGCCCAGTACGACGAGGAACTCCCGCAGCGCAGGCTCACGCGCCGACTCGACCTGGGTGTGAGCATCGTCTGCTTCCTCATCTCCCTCTACGTCCTCAACCAGGTGTTCTTCCCGCTCCGGCAGGGCAACCAGTACTACCTCATGTGGTTCCTCGCCTTCGTCCTGCCTCTCGTCTTCATCTGCTACCGCCCCGGGTTCGGCCGGCGGAAGGAAGCGGGCGCGCATGCAGCGGAGGCCGCTGCGGAGGCGACCACCTCGGCGCCGGGGACGGCACGGAAAGCGAAGCCTGCCCGCACCACGGACAACCCCTCGGTCATCGACTGGATTCTCGTCGTCCTCACCTTCCTCACCTGCGCCTACCCGGTGCTGCCGTTCTTCTCCGGCGGGTTCAACGAGTTCCTCAACCGGCAGGGCTCCCTCGACCCGCTCGACGTGACGATGGGCGGCATCCTCATGCTCCTCATCCTCGAGGCGACGCGGCGGACGACCGGCCTCATCCTCCCGATCTTCTGCGTCGTCTTCTTCCTCTACAGCTACTACGGCGCCTACATCCCCGTCGGCTGGCCCGGCTCGCACGCCGGCCAGAACTTCGACCAGATCATCAACGCCCTCTACAACGACGCCTCCGGCTTCTACGGGATCCCGCTCGACGTCGCCGCGACCTACATCGTCCTCTTCACGATCTACGGGGCCGTCCTCGACAAGACGGGAGCGGCGAGCTTCTTCATCGACCTCTCCTTCTCCCTGTTCAAGAAGTCGAAGGCCGCCCCCGGGCGCACCGTCGCCCTCTCCGGCTTCCTGCTCGGCACGGTCTCGGGATCGGGCACGGCGACGGCCGTCTCCCTCGGCGCGGTCACCTGGCCGGTGCTCAAGAAGGCCGGCTACCCGAAGGAGAACGCCGGCGGCATGCTCGCCGCCTCCGGCATCGGCGCGATCCTCTCCCCGCCGACCCTCGGTGCGGCCGCCTTCATCATCGCCGAGCTCCTCAACGTCTCCTACGGCCTCGTCCTCCTCTGGGCGGTCGTGCCGACCCTGCTCTACTACCTCGGCATCTTCCTCGCCATCGAGATCGACTCCCGCAAGATCGACGTCGACTACCGCCCGCCCACCGGCCTGCGCTCGTGGCCGATCCTCAAACGCGGCTTCTACCACTTCATCTCCCTCGGCATCATCGTCGTCTTCCTCGGCCTCGGCATGGCCCCGTTCAAAGCCGTCGTCTACGCGACCCTGGTGGGCATCGGCTTCGGCATCATCGAGATCGTCCTCGCCCACCGCGGGCAGCCGAAGGCGATCCTCCGCGCGATCTGGGACGTCATCTTCGGCGCCCTGTCGACGGGCATCCGCTCGGTCCTGCCGGTCACCAGCGTGTGCGCGGCCGCCGGCATCATCGTCTCGACGATCACGAAGACCGGCCTCGGCCAGGTCATCTCCGACATCCTCGTCAAGGGCGCGCAGGCGATCTCGACGAACCCCACCGCCGTCATCGTCTTCACCTGCATCTTCGCCGCGATCGCCGTGACGATCCTCGGCCTCGCCGTGCCCGTGACCGCGTCGTTCATCATCAGCTGGGTGATCGTCGGACCCGCCCTCATCTCCCTCGGCGTCCCCGAGGCGGCGGCCGCGATGTTCATCTTCTACTACGCCGTCCTCTCCGAGGTGTCCCCGCCGACCGCGCTCGCCGCCGTCGCCTCGGCCGCGATCACCGGAGGCCGCGTCATCGCGACGATGTGGCAGGCGTGCAAGTACGCGATCCCCGCCTTCCTCGTGCCCCTGGCCTTCACGTTCACCCCGGAGGGCGCGTCGCTCGTCGCCCAGGGCGGGTTCCTCGGCGCGCTGTGGACGGGCGTGGTCTCCGCATTCGCCGTCGCCGCGCTCGCCGCCGGCGCCGGCGGGTGGATCATCCGCCGCGCGGGCTGGCCCGAGCGCATCCTCTGCTTCATCGCCGCCGGCGCCCTCCTCTACCTCCAGCCGCTGTCGATGATCGTCGGCTTCACCGCCCTGATCCTCGCCGTCATCGTCCACCTCGTCCTGCGCCGCCGTCCCCGGCAGACGGACCAGACCCCCGCCGAGGCGGCTCTGTCGTGAGCGATGCCCGTGACCTCGATCCCACCATCGTCCAGCACCGCACCGACCACCCCCGCACCGACCAGCACCGCACCGACCACCACTGAGAAAGGGAAGAGCCCATGAAGAGAACGAAGATGTTCACCGTCACCGCGGCCGCCGTCGCCGCGGTCCTCGCGCTGAGTTCGTGCGGCGGCAAACGCGAGAACACGCCCGCGGCCTCGGGCGGAGACGGCTGCACGGCCGCGTCCGGGCAGATCACGATCGCGACCGGCAACTCGACCGGCGTGTACTACGTGCTCGGCGGCGGTCTCGCCCAGCTCATCTCCGACAACACGGACCTCAAGGCGACCGCCGCCGAGACCGGAGCCTCGGTGCAGAACCTCCAGCAGCTGGCGGCCGGCGACTACGACATCGCCTTCTCACTCGCCGACACCGCCGCCGACGCGGTGTCGGGCAACGCGGACTTCCAAGAGCCCGAGGAGATCTCCGCGCTCTCGCGCATCTACGACAACTACACCCAGGTCATCGTCCGCAAGGATGCGAACATCAAGACGATCGAGGACTTCAAGGGTAAGACGATCTCGACGGGCTCCCCGAAGTCCGGCACCGAGGTCATCGCCAACCGCCTCATCGAATCCGCGGGCCTCGCCGACGCCGATGTCACGAAGCAGCGGCTCGACCTCGCGAAGACCGTCGACGGGATGAAGGACGGCACGCTCGACGGCATGGTGTGGTCCGGGGGACTGCCGACGGCAGGCGTCACCGACCTCTTCACCTCCAACGGCGGCGACGTCGAGTTCCTCGACATCTCCCCCCTCGAGGGACAGATGAAGGAGATCAACCCCGTCTATGAGGTCGCCGAGATCCCCGCCGACACGTACACCGGCGTCGGGGCGGTCAACACGATCATCACGCCCAACGTCCTCATGGTCCGCAACGACATGGACGAGGGCACCCAGTGCGCCCTGACGAAGCTGATCTTCGACAAGAAGGCCGACCTCGAGAAGGTCCACGCGGCGGCGAAGGACATCAAGCTCGACACGGCGATGCCGCCGGAGCCGATCCCGCTCGCCCCGGGTTCGCAGACCGCGCTCGACGAACTCAACCAGTAGACGAGCCACGTCGGCGAGCCCGGCGCCGAAGGGCAGAGGGGCAGCGCCGAGGCGGCGAGCAGCTCTCGGTCACGGCGGAGTGCGGATGGCGGGCCGTGCACCACCCGCTATCCGCACTCCGCCTGGATCCACGATGCGGACAGCTGCTGGACGCAGGCGGCCGGGGCGTGCGTCAGTGCGCGGACGCGCGTGAGCGTGGGCAACGCCAGCGGGTGGGTGAACTCGGCGCGCGAGTCGACGCGAGGCGACCGTGACCACGGGCGGGCGCGTGCTCGCGCTCGTCAGCGACGAGTCAGTAGATCCACCCGGGGATGAACATCGCCGGCACCCCGTAGAAGCCGGTGTTGAACATCTCGATGATGAGGAAGTGGACGACGATCGTCGCACACAGACAGATGACGAGGGTGAGCGCGCTGCGCAGCGCCCAATGGACTCGCAGGGCGAGACCGATGACGGTGGCGAACGCGGCCCCGGAGATCCACCAGCCGAGCAGCACCGGGATGCAGAAGAGCGCGACGAAGACGGGCAGCGGAATGATCGACCCCGCGTTCCACCACGCCAGCGCGTAGATGCCCACGGTGATCAGCCCCGTCACGAGGACGATGAGATACGGGGCGAACCAGTCGAACGACGCCCGGAACGACGGCTCCGCTGACTGATTCGGAGCGTGCGGCGCGGCGGGCTGAGTGGACACAGAGCGACCCTATCAGCGGTGGACGAGCGCCGACCGAGAGCCCAGGGACGAGGCGCTTCCCCGGGACCGCCTCGGCGGAGTGGGGCACTCCGACCCCACCCGGCGACCGAGCCAGCGATTTGGGGTACTCCGATCTCACCCGGCGACCACCTCGGCGAGGTCGGGCACTCCGACTCCACCTCGCCGACACCAGCGGCCAGTGCCTCAGACCTGCCCGTGCCTCAGACCTGCCCGGGCCTCAGCCCTGGAGCGGGCTCAGTCCTGCCGGGACCTCAGTCCTGCCGCGGGCCGATCGTCGGTTCGGGCAGATAGACCTCACCGCCGGCGGCGAGGAACTCCCGACTCTTCTCCTGCATGCCGGCGATCGCGGCCTGCGCCTCGGCGCTGCCGTACGTGTCGCGGATGTCCTGGGAGATGCGCATCGAGCAGAACTTCGGCCCGCACATCGAGCAGAAGTGCGCGGTCTTCGCCGGTTCCGCCGGCAGCGTCTCGTCGTGGAAGGACTCGGCGGTCTCCGGGTCGAGGCCGAGCGCGAACTGATCGCGCCAGCGGAACTCGAACCGCGCCTTCGACAGCGCATCGTCCCGGGCCGTCGCCCCCGGGTGGCCCTTCGCGACGTCGGCGGCGTGGGCGGCGATCTTGTACGTGATCACCCCGGTCTTGACGTCGTCGAGGTCGGGCAGTCCCAGGTGCTCCTTCGGGGTGACATAGCAGAGCATCGCCGTGCCGTACCGGGCGATCTCCGTCGCCCCGATCGCCGAGGTGATGTGGTCGTAGCCGGGCGCGATGTCCGTGACGAGCGGACCCAGGGTGTAGAAGGGCGCGCCGTCGCAGAGCTCCTGCTGACGCTCGACGTTCTCCCGCACGAGGTGGAGCGGAATGTGGCCGGGGCCTTCGACCATGACCTGGACGTCGTGCTCCCATGCGCGCTTCGTCAGCTCGGCGAGGGTGTCGAGTTCGGCGAACTGGGCGGCGTCGTTGGCGTCGGCGATCGAGCCGGGGCGCAGCCCGTCGCCGAGGGAGAACGCGACGTCGTACTGCGCGAAGATCTCGCAGAGCTCGTCGAAGTGCGTGTAGAGGAAGTTCTCCTCATGGTGTGCCAGGCACCATCCGGCCATGATCGACCCGCCGCGGGAGACCATTCCGGTCACCCGGTCGGCGGTGAGCGGAACGTAGCGCAGCAGCACACCGGCGTGGACGGTCATGTAATCGACGCCCTGCTCGCACTGCTCGATGACGGTGTCCCGGTAGATCTCCCAGGTCAGCGCCTCGGCGTCGCCATCGACCTTCTCAAGCGCCTGGTAGATCGGCACGGTGCCGATGGGGATGGGGGAGTTGCGGATGATCCACTCGCGGGTGGTGTGGATGTCATTGCCCGTCGAGAGGTCCATGAGGGTGTCGGCACCCCACTTCGCGGCCCACTGGAGCTTCTGGACCTCCTCGGCGATCGAGCTCGTCACCGCCGAGTTGCCGATGTTCGCGTTGATCTTGACGAGGAACGCCTTGCCGATGATCATCGGCTCGGATTCGGGGTGGTTGATGTTCGAAGGGATGATCGCGCGCCCGGCGGCGACCTCGGAGCGGACGAGTTCGACGTCGCACTGCTCGCGGATCGCGATGTAGCGCATCTCGGGGGTGATGATGCCCTGCCGGGCGTAGTGCATCTGGGTGACGGTGCGTCCGGCCTTCGCGCGCCGAGGCGTCCGGTCGGGCCCCTGCCACTGCTGGGAGGGCGCGCCGCGGCGGACGGCTGCCCGCCCGTCGTCCTCGATAAGGTGGCCACGGGCCGCGTAGTCCTCGGTGTCATCGCGGTCGGCGATCCACTCCGCGCGGTGCGGCGGCAGACCCTGTTCGGGGACGGCGCCGGGCCCGACGGTGCGGTAGACGTGGACCGGCTCGTTGGGGCGGCCGTTCGTGTCGTCGAGGTCGATGCGGGTGACGGGCACGCGGATGCCGTGCTCACGGTCCTCGACCCAGGCCAGGGAATGGGTGGGGTACTGCTCGAGAGCGAAATCCGCGGGGGTGCTCCCGGGGTTCTCTGCCGGCGCCGTCGGGCGCGGAGCAGCGGTGGGACGGGTGGTCTCTGGGGTAGGCGCAGCCATCTGCAATCCTCTCTTCCTCCGCCGGTATCAACCGGATCAGGTTCAACGGTCTCGAGCGGTCTCAGCTCGATCTCAGCCCTCTTCCGAAGGCCCCCGTGGGGTCACACAACGACTATCACGGTGTGGGCGCCGCCACAAAATCACCCGAGGCAGGTGTTCACTGCGCGAGACGGCGGACCCGCGGGCGCGCGATTTTGCGGCTCAGTTTTCAGCGTGCCCAGCGGACGCGCTCCAGCGGACACTGGTTTCCTGCGGCATCGTGCGCGTGGGGCACCCTCGCAGATTCGCTCACAGGGTGTCCCCGGACGTGCGCGAGCCCTCGTTCACTAGAGTGCTCGTTCAACACGAAGCGTGAATATCCGCACTTCGGCGAATCCGCCGGCGCTCGTTCAACACGAAGCGTGAATATCGCGTCTTTGGGGACGCGATTTTCACGCTCCGTGTTGAGTGAGGCTCCGGGTTGAACGAGGCTCAGCGTTGAACGAGGCACCGCGTTGAACCAGCGAGTGCTCGCCTTCTGTGTTCGCCCCCTGCGCTCAGCCCCTCACGCGCCCTGGAGGAACGTCTTCGCGACCGCGCTGAGCGCGACGACGTCGCTGATCGCGCACATCTCCCGCGCCGAGTGCATCGAGTAGAGCGCCGGTCCCACATCGACCGTCGTCATGCCCATGCGGGTGGCCGTCAGCGGGCCGATCGTCGACCCGCACGGCACCGAGTTGTTCGAGACGAAGTCCTGGTACTCGACCCCGGCGGCCGCGCAGGCCCGGGCCCACGTCGCCGCGCCGACGGCATCGGTGGCGTACCGCTGCTGGGCGTTGAGCTTGAGCAGGGGCCCGGCACCCAGGCGCGGGCGCACGTGCGGGTCGTGGCGTTCGGGATAGTTCGGGTGGGCGGCGTGGCCGGCGTCGGAGGACACGCACACCGAGGCGGCCAGTGCGGCGAGGTAGTCACTGCGGTTCGCCTCCGGGTAGAGGGCGGCGACGATCCGCTCGGTGACGTCGGAGAGGAATGGGCCGCTCGCGCCCGAGCGCGAGTTCGACCCGACCTCCTCATGATCGAACCCGGCGAACAGGGCCACCGCATCGAGCGCCTCGGCGTCGAGGGACGTCATCGCGGTCACCCCGGCGTGGACGGAGAGGAGGTTGTCGAGCCTCGGGGAGGCGAAGAACTCGTCCGCGGCACCGAAGAGCGCGGGCTCCTGCGCGGGGATCGTGTAGACGTCGTGGCCGACGATGAGCTCGGGATCGACGTCGGCGGAGGCGGCGAGGATCTCGAGGACATCGGCCTCGGCGAGCTCGGCGAGACCGACGATCGGGGTCGTGTGCCGCTGCTTGTCGAGGGTGAGTCCCTCGTTGACCTGCCGGTCGAGATGGATCGCAAGCTGCGGGATGCGCGCGATCGCCGGCGTGCGGGCGAGGACGACGCGGCCGTCGGCGAGGCTGAGGCGCCCGGCGAGGGCGAGCTCCCGGTCGAGCCACGAGTTGAGCAGCGGGCCGCCGTAGATCTCGACGCCGAACTGGCGCACGCCTTCGGCGACGAACTCGTCACCGGGCTTGAGCTTGAACGCCGGCGAATCGGTGTGGGAGCCGAAGACCCGGAACGGGGGCACCGCCGAGGCGGTCGTCCCGTTCGCGGTCGAGTCGGCGTCCGCTGAGTCAGCTTCTCCTGCGTCAACCGGCCCTGTCGGAGCCATCCAGGCGATGATCGCGCCGTCGCGGATGACGTAGTACCCGCGGCCGACCTCGAGGGTCCACGGCTGACGTTCGTCGAGTCGGGTGAACCCGGCGGCGTCGAAGCGCTCGGCCGCTGCGGCAGTGGCATGATAGGAGCTGGGAGAGGCCGTGACGAAAGCGGAGAGGTCGGCTGCGACCTGCGCGTTTGCTGTCTGATCCGTGGATGGAGTGCTCATCTGAACAGCCTATCCTTTGGGGTAGCTTCGACCACAGGGGCCGGAGCGCCAGCGGTCGCCTGAACCGGGTGGCAAAGGGTCGCCCGACTTGGACGGTCAGCGGTCGCCCGCACCGGGTGGCCGGCGGTCGCCGAACGTCGACGACCGGCGCGGGTGAGCGTGCAACGACGAGTGAGAATGCGAGGAGTGTTCGACGTGAACCAATTCGTGGCCGAGTGGAATACGTGGCGGGACTCGCGGAACTCCTCGTTGGCGACGCCCTTCGGATGGCTCAGCGTCGTCGGGCTCCACTGGCTCGACGAGGAGTCGACGTGGCCGGGGGCGCCGGGAACGTTCACCGTCGGCGACGACGGCTGGGTCACCCTCGCGCTCGATCCCGGCACGAAGGCCGGTCCTGCGGCCGCGACCTTCGATCTGCTCAGTGCCCCCACCGAGGCGGCCCCCACCTCCCGCGGTCTCGCCGACACCGGCGCAGGCACCAGTCTCGATACAGACTCCGATCCCAACACCGGGACCGATGCGGGCTGGGAGTCCGGGTCGACGCGGACCGCCGTCCGCCTCGGCGCCGATGACATTCCGCTGCCGGAATCTCCCCAGGTCAGGGTCGAGGACAACGGGTTCAGCGCGAAGCTGCCGACCGGTGGGTCGCTCGACTGGTTCACCGTCGGCCACGTCCTCTACGAGCTCATCGAACGCGGCGGCCGCCTCGGTGTGCGCATCCGCGACGCGAAATCGCCGCTGCTCGCGAAGTTCGTCGAGGTTCCCGTCTTCGATCCGAACCGGAACTTCGTCTTCCTCGCCCGCTTCACCCCGTTCGACGAACCCGAGATCCGGCCGGTCGCCTCGGCGCAGGAAGGTCTCACGCTCGAGACGATGCTCGTCGGCACCGTCACGTTCACCACGCCCGCCGGGGAGGTGTCGCTCGTGGCCTCGGGATGCCCGGCGACGGGACTCCAAGTCGACTTCCACGATGAGACGAACGGGCGGTCGACGGCAGCCTGGCGGACCCTTGACCTCGGCATTCCCAATGCCGACGGGTCGCTCGTCGTCGATTTCAACCGTGCGGTCAACTACCCGTTCGCGTTCTCCGCGTTCGCGGCGTGCCCGGCCCCGGTCGCCGGCAACGACGTGCCGTTCCCCGTCACCGCCGGTGAGCGCCGGTCGCCGTTCTTCTACTCGGAGGCCGGCATCAACGTGCCGTTCCTCTTCTACTCGTGGTGGGGCGAGGCGAGCGAGCGCGTGACCCGGCCGTGGTACGGCCGGTTCGGGCTCGACATGACGGTCCTCAACCCGAACGAGAACGATGAGGAGCAGTCCCTCGTCGGCTTCGACGGGGTCGCGATGTCCGGCGGCGACGTCACGCCGCTGACCCGGAAGGCGCGGTCTCGGCTCGTCAAGGTCGCCACCGATGCGCTGACCTCGCGCCTGCCGGTCATCGGGATCGGGGCGTACGCGGAGTTCCTCGTCACCGCCCAGCGGGAGCTGCGCGAACAGCAGGGATACGCCGAGGCGGCCCCGGAGATCCCCGCCCCCACGCCGGGACGCCTGCAGATCGTCATGAACTCCGAGCTCGACCCGCGGGCCGTCGGCCTCGAGGTCGTCGACACGGATCCGACGGGTCTCATCGTCGCCGAGATCGACCTCGAGCTGCCGCTCGAGTCGCGGTTCTCCGAGCTCGAGGAGTTCGACGCAGCACTCCGTGCGGGCTCGCCGATCGCCAGCTGGCAGGAGTTCGACTACCGGATCGTCACGATGATCCGCCGCCACCGATGATCCGCCGCCACCGCTGAGCCGCGCGCGGGCCGGTGACCTCCGAGTCGGCCGGTGAACCTCGCATCGGCCGGCACGACCCCAGCAACACGAAGGGCGCTCAGCCACCCG
>NZ_BAAAMB010000006.1:168367-171852 GCF_039528855.1 Brevibacterium sanguinis
GGGTGGCTGAGCGCCCTCGAGGCTGCTGAGACCGGCCGCCTACCAGATGCTCACGCGCTGCTCGGGTGCGAGGTACATGCCGTCGGACTCCTCGACGCCGAACGTGTCGTGGAAGACCGTCATGTTCTTCACGACCTGGTTGCAGCGGAACTCCTCCGGCGAATGCGGGTCGATGCTCAGACGGCGGATGCGCTCCTCGGTGCGCATCTTCGCCCGCCACGCCTTGGCCCAGGCGGTGAAGAACGAGGCCGCCTCCTCCGGCGAGGGCGCGCGGCCGAGTTCGAGCTCGAGGGCCTTCCACCCGATCGACAGGCCACCGAGGTCGCCGATGTTCTCACCGACCGTGAGCGCGCCGTTGACGTGCTGCGAGGCCTCGAGGCCCGCAGGCACGAGCGCATCGTACTGGTCGATGAGCGCCGTCGTGCGCTCCTCGAAGCGCTCGCGGTCCTCGGCCGTCCACCAGTCGACGAGGTTGCCGTCACCGTCGTAGCGCGAGCCCTGATCGTCGAAGCCGTGGCCGATCTCGTGGCCGATGACCGCGCCGATCGCCCCGAAGTTCGCCGCGACGTCACCGTCGGCGTCGAAGAACGGCGGCTGGAGGATCGCGGCGGGGAAGACGATCTCGTTCATCACCGGGTGGTAGTACGCGTTGACCGTCTGCGGCGTCATCAGCCACTCCGTGCGGTCGATCGCCTTGCCGATGCGGCCCACCTGCCGGGCGTGCTCGGCGCGGGCGGCCCGACGGACGTTGCCGACGAGGTCACCGGCGTCGACCGTCGCGGGGTACTCGCGCCACACCTCGGGGTAGCCGACCTTCGGGGTGAACTTCGAGAGCTTGACGAGCGCGCGCTGCTTCGTCTCCTCGCTCATCCAGTCGAGCTCGGTGATCGACTTCTCGTACGCCTTGATGAGCATGGCGACGAGGTGGTCGATCGCCTCCTTCGCCGCCGGCGGGAACTCGGCGGAGACGTAGAGCTTGCCGACGGCCTCACCGAGGAGGGACTCGACGAGCCCGACTCCGCGCTTCCAGCGCTCCCGCAGGGCGGGAGTGCCCGAGAGGGTGCGGGAGTTGAAGTCGAAGTCCTCGTCGACGATCTCGTCGGTGAGCAGCGCGGCGTTCGCCGAGAGCACCGACCAGCGCAGCCACGTCTTCAGGGTGTCGAGGTCGGTCTCGGCCCACACTGTGACCATGCCCTCGACATACGAGGGCTGGCCGATGATGACGGTCTCGAGCTCGCCGTCGGCATCGGCGGCCAGGGCGGCGAACCACGCATCGAAGTCGAACCCGGGGCCGATCTCGCGCAGCTGGTCGAGCGTGTACTTGTTGTACGTCTTCTCCGCATCGCGGGTGGCCACCCGGTCCCAATGGTGGCGGGCGAGTGCGGTCTCGAACGCCATGATCTTCGCGGCCACCTCGGCGTCGGCGAGCCCTGCCGCGGTCCCGAGCCCGCCGAGGGCGGACATCTTCTGCACGTGCGCGAGGAACTTCGCGCGCACCTCGGCGAAGTCGTCGTTGAAGTAGTAGTCCTCATCGGGCAGGGAGATCCCGGCCTGGACGAGGTAGAGGGCGTAGATGTCGGAGTCCTTCGCATCCGCGGTGACGTACCCGCCGAGGAGACCGCCGATGCCCTCGGTCTCGAGCCGGCCGAGGAGGTTCGCGAGCTCCGACTTCGACTCGACGGCGTCGATCGCGGCGAAGGTCGACTCGAGCGGAGTGACGCCGAGGCTGTTGATCCGTTCGAGATCCATGAACGAGGTGAAGAGGTCGGCGACCTTCTGGCCCTCGGTGCCCGGTTCCTGCGGGGTGTCGGAGACGGATTCGATGATCTGCCGGACCTTCGTCTCCGCGGTGTCGAAGAGCTCGCGCATGGCGCCGTCGCCTGCGCGGTCGTCGGGGATGGTGAAGCTGTCGATCCAGCCGCCGTTGGTGTGGCGGAAGAGGTCGTCCTGCGGGCGGACGGAGCTCAGTTCGGCTGAGGCGGCGGCGTCCGAGGGCTCCGGATCGGCCGGTGCATTCGCAGTTTGTGATGTCATGGTGCAACAGTATCGTGACCGACGATGGGCATGGGCTGAGAAGTCGCACGCGAATCCGCGCGCGAGGCCGTGACCGTGGGGCGACTGCGCCCGTCGAGCCCGCCGAGAAGGAGGAGAAGTATGACCGCACCGTCCGTGGTGTTCGTGTGCACCGGGAACATCTGCCGCTCCGTGACCGCCGAACGCGTGCTCGAGCATCATCTCGAGACCACCGGCGCCGAGGCGGTCGTCGACTCCGCGGGGATCAGCGACGAAGAGGACGGCAACCCGATCGACCCGCGGCAGGCGCGGGTGCTCGCGTCCGCCGGCTACCGCACCGACGACCACGTCGCCCGGCAGATCACTCCCGAGTGGCTCGCCGACCGGGACCTCGCCGTGGCGATGACCGCCCGCCACTATCGGGCGCTCGAGACGATGATCGCACGCCTGCCCGCCGAGGTGCGCCCGGAGCTGCGGATGCTCCGCGAGTTCGACCCGGAGGTCGGTGACGGTCCCCGCCGAGGCGGCACGGGAGGACCTCACGGAACCGGGAGCCGCCTCGGCGAGGTGCCCGCTCCCGACGTCGCCGATCCGTGGTACGGGGGCCAATTGCAGGATTTCGAAGAAACTCTTGAGACAATGGAGAGGTCAGTGCCGGGAATCGCCGATCACCTGCACGCCATGGCCGCGGAAACTCGGTGATCTCGCCGGGGGCCGCAGCGATGGTCCGAAACTCCGACCGACCATGCGGTCGCCCCCAAACCATGGCAAACGTTGAAGGAGAAACACGTATGACTCGCACACAGAGGTCTGCTCTCAGGCTCGTCTTCGCCGCGCTCGTCGTCGCCGCCATGAGCGTCTTCGCGGCCTCCCCGGCCAGTGCACATGACCAGCTGATCTCGACGAACCCCGAGGACGGGGCGCAGCTCGACGAGCAGCCGCAGTGGCTCGAGATGGATTTCTCCGGTGAGATCCAGCAGGTCGGCACCGAGGTCAAGGTCATGGTCGACGGCACCGACGTCTCCGCAGGCGAGCTGACCACCGAAGGCACGAAGCTGACCGTGGCACTGCCCGACAACCTCAAGCCCGGCGCCTACAACGTCGTGTGGCGGGTCGTGTCCTCCGACGGCCACCCGATCTCCGGCGACTACTCCTTCACGATCGGCGACGCCGAGGGCGCCGGCGGCTCCGTCGAGCAGACGACGCAGGCCGGACTCGGCGGCGCAGTCGTCGACAACCCCTCGGAGACGCCTGAGGAGCGCGGTCAGATCGGCGAATCGACGAGCGGTGACTCGGGCATGTCGATGCCGATGATCATCCTCCTCGCCGTCGGTGCGCTCGCGATCATCGTCATCGTCGTCCTCCTCATGCGCCGCAAGGCCCAGGGCCTGCCCGGCACGAAGAACGACGGAAACGGCACCGGCTCGGACAAGTGAGCTGAGCCCCCGGCCCGCCGCGACGACAGCCGCGGC
>NZ_BAAAMB010000006.1:171877-191034 GCF_039528855.1 Brevibacterium sanguinis
GGGTCGGCCGCAGGCCTGCGGCTGCCCCGGCCACAGAGTAGTTCCCCGGACACATCGTCCGGGGAACTGCTGCATTCACGGGTCTGTCACGGGTCTGCTGTGTCCGCCTGCGAACGTTCGGGGTTCAGAGCCCGATCTGGGCGGCGATGCGGGTGCGGCGCTCGCCGCCGGCGGTGACCTTCTCCGGTCGCGCCTCCCCGGTCTCGGCCGCCGCTCTCCTGGCGGTCACCTCGGCGGTGTCGAGGACGGCCTTGACCGACGGAGTCGCCCAGCCGGCCATCGCGATCTGCTGGACATGGCCGGCGATCGCCGAGTTCCACGGCAGGGAGGCCGACAGCTCCGGCAGCACTCCGGCGGCCGAGAGCAGCGCGATGATCGACCCGGTGCGCGCATCCGGGCGCACGCGCCCCTCCATCACCGCCGCCAGGGACTCACACAGTTGCTCCTCGGGCTCGGGGTCGACGACCCGCCACGACATCGTCGGGATGATGAAGAGGAACTTCGCAGTGTGCTGGGTGAGGATCCCGTGGTTGGCCAGCCGCACGAGCAGCACATCGTCGAGCCGCGGCAGCAGGACCGGGAGCACGTCGGCAAGCGGCCTCGCATCCTGACCGAGGAGGGCGATGACGTTGACGAACATCGGATCGTGGGGGCGCGGCACCTCGGTGGCCCGGATGAGCGGCGCATGCGGCTTCTCACCGGGGAGGACTTCGATGAATCCGGCTTCGATCATGTCGACGAGGAGGCCGCCGGTGAGCACGCACTCGAGTGCCGGGGAGAGCTCCGGGATCTGCCCGCTCGGCGGCAGCAGGAGGAGCATGAGGTCCTCGGAGACGAGGAGGTCGGGGCGGGGCGATTCGGCGGTCATGGGCTCATCCTTGTCCGGAACGTCCCCGAAGCCGCGACGCGCCTTCCGCTGGGACACATTCCCTTGTCAGGCAGTGTAGCTCTCCTCCGCCGGTGAGTCAGTGGGCGTCAGTGCCCGACAGGGCGTCTGCGCCCGACGGGGTGGCGTGCGTCGGCCGGGCGCGGGGCGGCGGCCGGGCGCAGGGCGTCGGGGATCAGCCCGGTCGGCGTCTGAGGCTCAGCCGCCGGGCAGCAGTCGGACGTAGGGGGCGAGGCCGGTGCCCTCGGCGGCGAGGCGGCCGGCCGTGTCGAGGATCGTCGTCTCCATCGCCGAGGCGGCCGCGGTGGCCCGCACGTCCGCGCGGGAGGCGAGGCTGACAGTGCGTGAGAGGTGCGGATCGGTCAACCGGATCGAGCGCAGGCGCGGGCGGTCGACGAGGACCATCGCAGGGACGATCGCGAGCCCGAGCCCGCGTTCGACGAAGCGGAGGACCGCGTCCATCTCGGCTCCCTCGACGACGACGCTCGGGTCGAGTCCCGCAGCATCGAAGGCCGCCGAGGTGGCCTCCCTGAGGTCGTACCCGTGATGGAAGACGACCTGGGGACGGTCGGCCACCTCGGCGAGGGTGATGCTGTCACCCAGGGATTCCCAGTGGTCGGCCGAGGTGATGACGACGAGGTCCTCGCGGAGGACCTCCTGGGTGTGCAGGCGCGGGGTGAGCGCGCTGAGGTCGACGGTGCGGGTGATGAGGGCGAGGTCGAGCTGCCCCTCGCCGAGGGCCTCGACGAGTTCGCGCGAGCCCTTCTCCATGACCTCGAGCTCGATGCCGGGGTGCTCGGCGTGGAAGCGGCTGATCGCCTCGGCGACGAGGCTCACGCACAGCGTCGGGGTCGCGCCGAGGCGGACCCGGCCCTTGCGGAGACCCGCGAGTTCGTCCATGTCACGGCGGATCGCCTCGGCGTCGGCGAGCATCCTCCGGGCGGTCGGGAGCAGGGACTCACCGGCCGCGGTCAGGGTGATGTGACCGCGGGCGCGGTGGAAGAGCTCGGCGCCGAGCTCCTTCTCCAGCGTCGAGATCTGCCGGGACAGGGACGGCTGCGCGAGGTGGAGGGCCGCGGCGGCCTTCGTGAAGTGACCGGTCTCGGCGACCTCGACGAAGCCGGCGAGCTGTTCGAGATTCATGGCAATAGTCTATCGCTATTGTCATGAGTCAAACAATGCATTGGACGTATCGTGTAGGCAAACCTAACGTGGAAGGCATGAGTACAGCACAGGGCAATGCCCGGATCAGGGAACACTCACTGTCGACCTCGGTGCTCGTCATCGGCACCGGCGGATCGGGCCTGCGCGCGGCCATCGAGGTCGCCGAGGCCGGCGTCGACGTCATCGCCGTGGGCAAGCGGCCGAAGGACGACGCACACACCTCGCTCGCGGCCGGCGGCATCAACGCCGCGCTCGCGACGATGGACCCCGAGGACAGCTGGCAGCAGCACGCCGCCGACACGATCAAGGAATCCTACGATCTCGCGAACCCGCGCACCGTCGAGATCGTCACCCAGGGCGCCGAGCAGGGCATCGCCGACCTCGAGCGCTACGGCATGAACTTCGCGAAGGAGGACGACGGGCGGATCTCGCAGCGCTTCTTCGGCGCGCACACGTGGCGGCGCACCGCCTTCGCCGGTGACTACACGGGCCTGGAGATCCAGCGCGCACTCATCCACCGGACCGAGGAGCTCGACATCCCGGTCCTCGACACCGTCTACATCACGAAGCTGCTCACCGCCGACGGCCGGATCTTCGGCGCCTACGGCTTCGACCTCGTCGACGGCACCCGGTACCGGATCCACGCCGACGCCGTCATCCTCGCCGCCGGCGGGCACAACCGGATCTGGCGCCGCACGTCTTCGCGCCGCGATGAGAACACCGGCGACTCGTTCCGCCTCGCCGTCGACGCCGGCGGTCGCCTGCGCGACGCCGAGCTCGTCCAGTTCCACCCCTCGGGCATCATCGAACCCGAGAACGCGGCGGGCACACTCGTCTCCGAGGCCGCCCGCGGTGAGGGCGGCATCCTCCGCAACGCCCTCGGCGAGCGGTTCATGGAGCGCTACGATCCCGAGCGGATGGAGCTCTCGACCCGTGACCGCGTCGCGCTCGCCGCGTACACCGAGATCGCCGAGGGCCGCGGCACGACCAACGGCGGCGTGTGGCTCGACGTCTCCCACCTGCCGCGGGAGACGATCATGACCCGCCTGCCGCGGGTCTACCAGACGCTCATGGAGACGCAGATGCTCGACATCACCAAGGAGCCGATCGAGATCGCGCCGACCGCGCATTACTCGATGGGCGGGGTGTGGGTCGATCCCGTCGACCACAGCACCGACGTCGAGGGGCTGTGGGCGATCGGCGAGGCCTCGTCCGGGCTGCACGGGGCCAACCGCCTCGGCGGCAATTCCCTCATCGAGCTCCTCGTCTTCGGGCGCATCGTCGGGCAGTCGGCGATCGCGTACTCCGATGGTCTGACCGCTCAGGTGCGGTCGCCGGAATCGCTCGCCGAGGCGCGCGCTGAGGTCGATGATCTGCTCGCATCCGACGGGGCGGAGAACGTCCGGGCGCTCCAGCGCGAGGTCCGCAACCTCATGACCGAGCATGCCGGCGTCGTCCGCGACGAGGCGGGTCTGCTCGCCGGGCTGGAGAAGCTCACGGCGATCGAGGCGCGGATGGCCGACGTCGGCATCCACCCCGACATCGCCGGATTCTCCGACCTCGCGCACGCCTTCGACCTCAAGTCCTCCGTGCTCGCGGCCCGGGCCACCCTCGAGTCCGCGCTCGAGCGGCGCGAGACGCGCGGTGCCCACAACCGCAGCGACTACCCGGAGCTCGATCCGGCGATGCGGGTCAACCTCGTGTGGTCGCCGTCGACGGGAGTCGTGCGCGAGGAGATCCCGGCCGTCGACCCCGAGGTCGCCGAGCTCATGGGCGGCGAGATCAGCCAGGAGGGCAAGCTCGTCGAATGAGGTGAGCGTGGCCGCGCACCTCCTCAGCGGGTTGCGCGGGTCTGCGAGGGGCGCTCGCCGAAGAGTCGGGCGTAGGCAGCGGCGAAACGGGAGGGATGGGAGAACCCCCAGCGGAAGGCGGTCTCGCTGATCGCGGAGTCGCCGCCGAGGATGTCGGCCCGGGCGGCGTGCAGGCGCTCCTTCTGCACGTGCGCCAGCGGTGAGACGCCGAGCTGCTCGCGGAACGCCCGCTGCAGGGTCCGCACCGACATGCCGGCCGCCTCGGCGATGCCGGTGACGGTGAGCGGTTCGCTCAGATGCGCGGCGATGTGATCGAGCGCGAGACGGACCCGCTTCGTCGTCGCCGGTCCCGTGGATCCGGCAGCATCCGCAGCGTGCTCCCCGGCACCGAGGTCGGGGTGGCCGAGGACGAGCTGCGTGAGCAGAAGATCCTCGACGGACTTCGTCAGCAGGGGTGAGAGCTCGGCCCCGGAGCGCCCCTCGGAGACGAGGCCCTCGAGGACGCCGAGCCACGCCCCGAACCCGGGACCCAGCGGCAGCGTGTGGGAGCGGAACCGGGGCGCCGCCGGCGCCGACCTGCCGAGAATCGTCTCGGCGTGGGCGCGCAGCACCGCCTCGTCGACGCGCAGGTGGATCTGGTCGTAGTCGGGCCGGAGCGCCATGCGCACCCGCGCGCCCGGGACGAGGATCGCGGCACTGGATTGAGGGGCGATCGTCACCGACTCGGAGCGGATGTCGACGCGAGCCCCGCCGCGGCGGGCGATGAGGAATCCGAGATAGTCCTCGTGTTCGGGGAGGTCGACCCTGACCTCGGTGCCGAGGGAGAACTGGACGAAGCGCAGCCGGTCGAGGTCGAGCTTCCAGACTTCGGGCTCGAACGCGTCCTGGTCGACGCCCAGCAGCCGGTGCGGGCTGAGGGAGCGACCGACGTCGCGCTCGAATTCGCCCACACCTGCAGGCTTCGTCACCCGGGACATGGGCCCAATATAGCGTGCGCCGCTGAACGCGATCTCAGCCGCGTCGTCGACCAGCCGCCCGTCTGCACCGCTGCTGCGGGGCTCGCGAACTCGTGGCGCAGAGCGGACAGAAGTGTCGCTTTTCGTGTCGTCGCCACCGCGCCCGGCTTCCTATCGTGAGGAAACGGTTCGCCGCCCGGCCACGGGCACGGGCCGCACGGCAACAGGCACGGGCCGGATGCAGGCACCGCGCCACCTCAGTCACAAAGGAGTGCACATGAGTTCCACCGCCCCTCACACCGATTCCGCTGCAGACACCTCGGCCCCCTATGACGTCGCCGTCGTCGGCTACGGGCCCTCGGGTCTCGTCCTCGCCTCGGCGCTGGGCCGTCGCGGCCACCGCATCGTCGTCATCGAACGCTGGAAGACCCTCTACGGCCTGCCGCGACTCAACCACATCGACGGTGAGGTCGCCCGGATCATCCAGAACGTCGGCGACATCGAGGTCGCGCTCAAGGGCGCGGAACCGGCTGATGAGTACGTCTGGCGCAACGGCGAGGACCGCAAGCTGCTCACCGTCGACTGGACGGGGGAGTCCTCCGGGTACGCGGCCCACTACACGATGTACCAGCCCGACATCGAGGACGCGATCGATGCCGACATCAAGACCCGCGACAACGTCGACGTCTACCAGGGGTGGAAGGCCGTCGATCTCGACCAGGACGCCGACGGCGTCACCCTGCGCATCCGCCAGTGGGACCGGCAGGATCCCGACCGGTGGGATCACGGGGAGGACGACCGGGTGATCCGGGCGAAGTACATCGTCGGCGCCGACGGGGCCAACAGCTTCGTGCGCACGAGCCTCGGCATCGAGCGCGACGACCTCGAATCCGATGACGTGTGGCTCAACCTCGACACCGAGAAGCTGCGCGAGCTGCCCGAACGCTACTCCACGAGCACCCAGTACTGCGACCCCATCCGTCCGAACATGTCGATGCCGATCGGCGCCACGCGCCAGCGCTTCGAAGTCGCCATCCTCCCCGGTGAGAGCCAGGAGGAAGCCGCGACCGAGGAGTACGCATGGCGCTGGTTCCGGGAGCGCCACAACCTGGGCCCCGAGGATGTGCGCATCCTCCGCCAGATCGTCTACATCTTCTCCGCCCGCACCGCGGTGCGGTGGCGCGACGGCCGGGCCTTCCTCATCGGCGACGCCGCCCACACCATGCCGCCCTACATGGGCCAGGGCGCGTGCTCGGGCATGCGCGACGGCCTCACCCTGGCATGGAAGCTCGACCTCGTCCTCCGCGGGCACGCCGACGACGCCTTCCTCGACACATATGAGACCGAGCGCCGGCCCCACGTCGCCGCGATCCAGGCCGGCAGCGTCGCCCTCGGCGACATCGCGAACACGCTCGACGTCGAGGTGGCCAGGGCCCGCGACGAGGCGTTCTTCGCCGGCGAGGAACTCGACGCGCCCCCGTTTCCGATCATCGAGGCCGGTTACCTCGCCGGCGGTGAGCAGCCGCACGCCGGCACCCTGACCCCGCAGGGCCGGATCGAGAAGGACGGCCGCACCGCGCTCTTCGACGACATCATCGGCAATCCGCTCAACCTCGTCACCGTGGGCGATCCCGCCTCCGTGCTGTCGGCGGAGCAGTTCGATCGCCTCGCCGAGGTGGGGGTCGCCGTGGTCTCGCTGACGCCGGGCACTCCGTGGTCGGTGTCCGACGTCGCCGGCACGTACCGCGACTTCTTCGCCGCCATCGACGCCGAGGCCTACGTCGCGCGTCCCGATTTCGTCGTCTTCGGCACCGGGTCGATGGCCGATGTGCCCTACCTCGTCGAGGACATGCTCGCCCAGCTGCGCACCGGCACGACCGCCTCCGAGGTCGCAGCGACGCAGGAGCGGTCCGCCACCGAGGCGGTGGCGTGAGGGAGGGTGAGCACCGAGGCGGTGGCGTGAGGGACGACGCGCACCGAGGCGGTGGCGTGACGGAGAATGAGAGAGGAGGCGGTGTCATGACGGACGACGAGGACCGCGGCGTGGAAGACCGGCGCAAGGAGCTCGACGCGCACTGGCGGGCGATGCCCGCGCAGCGCCTCCTCGACGGGGGCATGGTCCACGGCGACGTCCTCCGGCTCGAGGAGGCGACCGCTGCCCTCACGCCGTGGGATGCTGCGGCCGAGCACCTCGGTGAGGCACAGCTCGACCGTGGGGAGGATGCCTCGAGCGCGGGACACGACCGGACGGCGATCGAGGCGTATCGCGCGGCCGTCGCGGACTTCCTCTTCGCCCAGATGCCGCTGCCCGACGGACCGCGGAAGACCGCGCTCTACCTCCGGGCGCGGGATGCCCTGACAGCGATCGCGGCCATTCCCGGGTCGGGGCTGAGCCGCGTCGACGTGCCGTTCCCCGCGGGGGCGCCCGATACCGGCTCGGATGCGGCCGGGTCCGGCTCCGGCTCGGGTGCGGCCGGGACCGACGCCGGCTCGCTCGCGTCGGGGATCGGCAGCGCCGGCGAACTCGTCGGGTGGCTGCTCTCGCCGGCGAACCCGCGCGCGAGCGTCATCGTCTTCGGCGGTCAGAGCGGGTGGGGTGCGACGTACCTGCGGATGGCCGACGCGCTCGCCGCCCGCGGCATCGCCACTCTCATGGCGGAAGGACCGGGACAGGGCGAGAGCCGGATCGTCTCGGGCATCCACCTCGACGTCGACGTCGCGGCCGCATTCAGCGCGTTCGTCGATGCCCTCCTCGACCGGCCCGAGCTGGCCGGCAGACCGGTCGGGATCTGGGGCAACAGCCTCGGTGGGACCTTCGCCGCCCTCACCGCCGTCGCCGACCACCGGATCACCGCCACCGTCGTCAACGGCGGATTCGCCCGGCCCCGCCTCCTGCCGTTCCACACCTTCCGCGCGCAGGCGGCGGCCATGCTCGGCACCGCCGACGACGCCGCGATCGAGGCGAACTTCGCCCGGCTCGCGTTCGACCCGGCGACCGACCGGGTGGCCGGGGGCATCCTCGTCGTCCACGGGGGCGCCGACCCGATCGTCGACCGCGCCGACCAGACGCCGTTCCTCGCCGCCAGCGCCGATGCCACCCTGCTCGAATGGCCGCACGGCGACCACACGATCTACAACGACAGCGAGGCCCGCACGGCCGCCGTCGCCGACTGGCTCGCCGACAGGCTCATCCACCGACCGACCACTGACCGCTCCACCACGGCTGCCGCGGACCACCCAACCGCGGACCACCCAACCGCGGCGGCCGCCTCGTCCACCTCGCCACCTCCCCACGATCCCTGACCACCCGAACCGTCCCCAGTGCCCTGCGACCCCGACCCACCCCGAGGAGAAACCCATGTCCACGACGTCTGCCGAGACCCTGCCCGCCACCGGCTTCAGCCACGCGAGTGCCGCTCAACGCGTCCACTTCGGCACCGGCGACGGGCGACAGCTGCTTGCCGCGGAGGTCGCGCGGATCAGAGCGAATCGGGTGCTGCTCGTGGGCACCCAATCCGCGCGGGCCAGGGCGGCCGGCATCCTCGCCGACCTCGCCCCCGCCGCGACATTCGCCGAGGTGGTCCAGCACGTTCCGCTCGACACCGCTGAAGCCGCGCGGGCCCTGGCGACCTCGAGCGGTGCCGACCTCGTCGTCTGCGTCGGCGGCGGATCGGCGACCGGAGTCGGCAAGGCGATCGCACTGACCCACCGGGTGCCGCTCATCGCGATCCCGACGACGCTCGCGGGATCCGAGGCCACCGACATGTGGGGACTGACGGACGCGGGGGAGAAGGTGACCGGGGTCGATCCCGCAGTGCTGCCGGAAGCCGTCATCTACGACACCGCGCTCATCGCCGACGCCCCGACGGAACTGCTCGTCGCCTCGGCGCTCAACGGCGTCGCCCACTGCGTCGACGCACTCTGGGCGCCCCGGGCCGACCCGATCAACGCCGCGACGGCGACGACCGCACTGGCGGCATTCGGTCGGGGGCTCGGCGCGCTGGGGTCCGCGGCATCGGAGACGGCGATCGACCATGCCCCTCTGAGCTCGGCCACCACGCTCGAACTCGCCTTCGCCGCCTATCAGGCGGGGGTGGCGTTCTCCTCTGCCGGGTCGGGACTGCACCACAAGATCTGCCACATCCTCGGCGGGTCGTTCGGGATGCCGCACGCCCAGACCCACGCCGTCATCCTGCCCTACGTCGTCGCCCTCAACGGGCCGTTCGACCCGGCGGCGATGGACCGCATCGCCGAGGCTCTCGGGGTCGAGGACGGACTCGTCGGGCTCGTCGACCTCAGGGACCGCCTCGGCGCTCCGACGTCGCTGGCGGAGCTGGGATTCGCGGCGCAGGACATCGCCCGCGCCGCCGAACTCTGCGCTGCCGCGGTGCCGCCGTCGAACCCGCGCACGGTCGATCTCGACGCGATGACGGCCCTGCTCACAGCCGCGGTCGAGGGGCTGGATCCTGCCGAGTTCCGGGCGCAGATGTCACCGGAGGCCGGGGACGCCGCGGCGCAGGCCGAGGTCGAACGCGACGTCGTCGACCGGGTCGTCCGCTCCTTCGACCAGGCTCCCGATCCGCGACTCAAGCAGGTGCTCCAATCGCTGACGACGCACGTCCACGACTTCATCCGCGACGTCCGCCTCACGGAGGAGGAGTGGCAGGCGGCGATCGACTTCCTCACCAGGGCCGGGGACATCACGACCGATGTCCGGCAGGAGTTCGTCCTCCTCTCCGATGTCTTCGGCGCCTCGATGCAGACGATCGCGGTGAACAATCCGGCGGTCGGTGAGGCCACCGAGGCGACGGTGTTCGGTCCGTTCTTCGTCAACGATGCGCCGCGGATCGAGCTCGGCGAGGACATGTCCGGCGGCGCCCACGGTGAGGCGTGCTGGGTCGAGGGGCGCGTCACCGATGTCGACGGTAACCCCCTGGCCGGGGCGCGGATCGAGGTGTGGGAGGCCGATGACGACGGCTTCTACGACGTCCAGTACGACGACGGGCGGGTGGCCGGGCGTGCGCACCTCTTCACCGACGACGAGGGGAACTACTGGTTCTGGGCGGTCAAGCCGACGCCGTACCCGATTCCCGACGACGGACCGGTCGGTGCCATGCTCGATGCCGTCGGGCGCTCGCCCTACCGTGCCGCTCACCTGCACTTCATGGTCACCCACGATGATGCGCGCACCCTTGTCACGCACATCTTCGTCACCGGGGATGAGCTGCTCGGCTCCGATTCGGTGTTCGGGGTCAAGGACTCCCTCGTCAAGGACTTCATCGCGCACTCCGGTGACGAGCCGACGCCTGACGGCCGTGACCTCGACGGCCGCCCCTGGCACGACGTGCGCTTCGACATCGTCCTCGCCCCACCGAAGGAGTGAGCGCGGCAGGTTCGCAGCGACGCCGGTCCGGTGACTCCGCGACGATGCGGGTCCGGGGTGTGAAAAGTGCGTTAGGACCTGTTAAGACGGCGTAAAGATCGGGCCTCGCCGCCGCCGGCGGCATGTGAGATGGGTGAGTACCGCAGCCGGTGCGTGCGACAGACGCGGCGGCTGCTCGACCGGACTCACGAAAGTTTGACATGGACGCCCCATACGCCGACTTCCTCTTCCTCCTGCTCATATTCGCCGGGGTCGCCGGACTCGCCGCCTTCGCCAAGGTCGTCGAGTCGGTGACCGTGCAGGGCACCCCCGCCGTCGTCACCGCTGATGCCGCGGCCCGCACCGCAGAGGAGCCGCGCGCATGACATGGTTCACCGGCATCACGCAGATCCTCCTCGTCCTCGCCCTGCTCGCCGCCGCGCACAAACCGCTCGGCGCCTACATGGCGAAGGTGTACCTCAGCCCGCGGGACACGAAGGCCGAGTCCCTCTTCTACCGCCTCACCGGCGTCGACCCGCACTCCGATCAGCGGTGGCGGACCTACTTCTTCTCGGTCCTCGGCTTCTCGCTCGTCTCGATCCTCGTCCTCTACGCACTGCTGCGCCTCCAGGAGTTCCTGCCGCTTTCCAACGGCAAGCCCGCGGTGCTCGCCGACCAGGCCTTCAACACCGCGATCTCCTTCGTCACGAACACGAACTGGCAGTCGTACTCCGGTGAGGCGGCGATGGGCTACCTCTCGCAGATGGCCGGCCTCGCGGTGCAAAACTTCGTCTCCGCCGCCGTCGGCATCTCCGTGGCCATCGCCCTCATCCGCGGCCTCATGCGGCAGCGCTCGCTGTTCATCGGCAACTTCTGGGTCGACCTCACCCGGACGACCTTCCGCATCCTCCTGCCGATCTCCGTGATCTTCGCCCTGCTCTACATCGGCCTCGGCGTCATCGAGAACCTCACCCCCGACGAGGTCGTCCAGACGGTGGCCGGCGGCGCCCAGGCGACGCAGACCATCCCGGGCGGACCGAACGCCAGCCAGGAGGTCATCAAGCACCTCGGCACGAACGGCGGCGGCTTCTTCAACGCGAACTCCGCCCACCCGCTGTCCTCGCCGAACGCCGTGGTCAACCTCGCCAACATCTTCCTCATCCTCCTCATCCCCTCGGCCCTGCCGCGCACCTTCGGCATCATGGTCGGCAGCCGCAAGCACGGCTGGGCGATCCTCGGGGTCATGGCGACGTTCTTCGTCGTCTCCCTCGTCGCCGTCATCCTCACCGAGACGACGCTGCCGACACCGGCCACCGACGCGGCCGGGGCGGCGATGGAGGGCAGGGAGACCCGCTTCGGGGTCATCACCTCGGCGTTCTTCGCGGTCTCGACGACCCTGACCTCGACCGGCGCGGTCGATTCGTTCCACTCGAACTACTCGGGACTCGGCGGCGGCGTGCTCATGCTCAACATGATGCTCGGCGAAATCGCCCCCGGCGGCGTCGGCTCCGGCCTCTACGGCATGCTCATCGTCGCGATCGTCGCGGTCTTCGTCTGCGGCCTCATGGTCGGCCGGACCCCGGAGTTCCTCGGCAAGAAGATCGGGAAGAAGGAGATCACGCTCGCCAGCGCCGTCATCCTCATCACCCCGACCCTCGTGCTCGCCGGCACCGCGGTCGCGACGATGTGGCCCGGCGCCTCCGACTCGATCCTCAACACCGACAACCCGCACGGCCTGTCCGAGATCCTCTACGCGTTCACCTCGGCGGCGAACAACAACGGATCCGCCTTCGCCGGACTCAACGCGAACACGCCGTTCTTCAACACGGCCCTCGGCCTGGCGATGCTCATCGGCCGGCTCGCCCCGATCTGCGCGGTCCTCGCGCTCGCCGGTGCGTTCGCCGCCCAACCCACCACCGAGGCGACCCCGGGCACCCTGCCGACCCACCGACCCCTGTTCGTCGGCGTCACCGCCGGCGTCGGACTCGTCATCAGCGCCCTGACGTTCCTGCCCGTCCTCGCGCTCGGCCCCATCAACGAAGGACTCCTCTGATATGAAGACCGACCTGTCCACCACCTCCACGCCCCACCTCGTCGAGGACACGCCCACCCCGTCCGGTGGTCGGCACCCCGGCACCGAGGCGACCGGCACTCCGCTCGAGACCCGAGCGCCGCGCCGGGCCCAGTCGATCACGCTGCCGGCGCTCACCCAGGCCGTGGTGCTCGGGCTGAGGAAGTTCGATCCGCGCATCGCGTGGCGCAACCCCGTGATGTTCCTCGTCGAGATCGGCGCGGTCGTCACCCTCGTCCTCGCCGTCCTCGACCCCACCCCGTTCACGTGGGCGATCAGCGTGTGGCTGTTCCTCACGTGCATCTTCGCCAACACCGCCGAGGCGCTCGCCGAGGGCCGCGGCAAAGCGCAGGCCGACTCCCTGCGGGCGACCCGGGTGACGGCGAACGCGACCCGCGTGCTCGACTCCGGTGCCACCGAGACGGTTCCGGCCTCCCAGCTCACCGCCGGTGACCGCGTGCTCGTCACCGCCGGTGAGGTCATCCCCGGCGACGGCGACGTCATCGCCGGGGCGGCGACCGTCGACGAATCCGCGATCACCGGCGAATCCGCCCCGGTCATCCGGGAGGCAGGCGGCGACCGCTGCGCGGTGACCGGCGGCACGAAGGTCCTCT
Source organism: Brevibacterium sanguinis (assembly GCF_039528855.1). NCBI lineage: Bacteria > Bacillati > Actinomycetota > Actinomycetes > Micrococcales > Brevibacteriaceae > Brevibacterium > Brevibacterium sanguinis. Next base: position 184,742 of record NZ_BAAAMB010000006.1, read on the forward strand.
CCGACTCGATCACGGTGTCGATCACCGCGAGCCCCGGCGAGTCCTTCCTCGACAAGATGATCGCGATGGTCGAGGGCGCGAGCCGCCAGAAGACCCCCAACGAGGTCGCCCTCGGCGTCTTCCTCTCCGTGCTCACGCTCATCTTCCTCCTCGTCGTCATCACGCTCGCCCCGATCGCGGCGTTCTCCGGCGCCCCGCAGTCGCTGACCGTGCTCATCGCCCTCCTCGTCTGCCTCATCCCGACGACGATCGGCGCGCTGCTCTCGGCGATCGGCATCGCCGGCATGGACCGCCTCGTCGCCGCGAACGTCCTCGCGAAGTCCGGGCGCGCCGTCGAGGCCGCCGGTGACGTCTCGACGCTGCTGCTCGACAAGACCGGCACGATCACGATGGGCGACCGCCAGGCCACCGATTTCGTGGCGCTGGGGGAGACGACGGACATCGAGATCGCCGAGGCGGCCCGTCTGTCCTCGCTCGCCGACGAGACCCCGGAGGGCCGGTCCGTCGTCGCCCTGGCCGAAGGGGAGTTCCGCATCGACGCCGCCGGTCTCGAGGCCTTCCCCGACGCCGAGTTCATCCCGTTCTCCGCGACGACCCGGCTCTCGGGGATCGTCCTGCCCGCCTCGGCGGATCCCGCGACCGGCACGGCCCTCCCGGCCCGCACGATCGTCAAGGGTGCGGCGAAGGAGGTGCTCACCTGGGCCGATGATCGCGGTGCCCGGGTGCCCGCCGAGGCGAGTGCCGAGGTCGAGCGGATCAACGTCGGCGGCGGCACCGCGCTCGTCGTCGCCGAGGCGGTCGACGGTCATGGTGCCCGCGTGCTCGGCGTCATCGACCTTCGCGACATCGTCAAGCCGGGCATGGCCGAGCGCTTCGCCAAGCTGCGGGAGATGGGCATCCGCACGGTGATGATCACCGGTGACAACGAACTCACCGCCCGCTCGATCGCGCGAGAGGCCGGGGTCGACGACTACCTCGCCGAGGCGACCCCGGAGGACAAGCTCGCCCTCATCAAGTCCGAGCAGGCAGGGGGGCGGATGGTCGCGATGACCGGCGACGGGACGAACGACGCTCCCGCCCTCGCCCAGGCCGATGTCGGGGTCGCGATGAACACGGGCACCTCGGCGGCGAAGGAGGCCGGCAACCTCGTCGACCTCGATTCGGATCCGACGAAGCTCATCGACATCGTCGCGATCGGCAAGCAGCTGCTCATCACCCGCGGGGCCCTGACGACGTTCTCGATCGCCAACGACATCGCGAAGTACTTCGCGATCGTGCCCGCGATGTTCCTCCTCGCGTTCCCCGGCCTCGGCGCGCTCAACATCATGGGTCTGCACAGTCCGGAATCGGCGATCCTGTCCGCGGTGATCTTCAACGCGCTCATCATCGTCGCCCTCATCCCCGTGGCCCTGCGCGGTGTGCGGTTCCAGGCGACGACCGCCTCGGCGCTGCTGCGGACGAACCTCCTCGTCTTCGGCCTCGGCGGGCTCATCCTCCCGTTCCTCGGGATCAAGCTCATCGACCTCATCATCAGCCCGCTGATGTGAGGCCCGGGCCGGCGCTGCGACTCGCTCGCGGTGCCGCAGCGCCCCACGCGTCCGCGGCGGCCGGGTCTCACGCCGCCGCGGGCACCCGCCGGCCGGGTCTTCAGGCCGCGGACACCACACCCCAGCTGACAACCACACCCACCACCCCCACCGATCCCAGTTAGGACCCGTCATGCTCGCCCAACTCAGCCGCCAGACGTTCACCGGTCTGCGCGCCCTCCTCGTCTTCACCCTCGTCCTCGGCCTCGCGTACCCGCTGACCATGGTCCTCATCGCCAAGCTCGTGCCGAGCCAGGACTCCACGCTGCGCAACGCCGACGGCGACGTCGTCGGCTCCTCCCTCATGGCACAGCCGGTCACCGGCGACGAATGGTTCTACCCCCGGCCCTCGGCCGGCGACTACGACGGGCTCTCCTCGGGGGCGTCGAACCTCGCGGTGACCAACCCCGAACTCGTCGACGCGATCACCACCCGGCGCGCCGACATCGCCGCCCGGGAGGACGTCGACCCCGGGGACATCCCCGCGGACGCGGTGACCGCCTCGGCGTCGGGACTCGATCCGGAAATCAGTCCTGAGTATGCTCGACTGCAGGTGGCCCGGGTGGCGCGGGAGACCGGACTGAGCGAGGAGGACGTGACGACGATGGTCGAGGACAACACGAAGCAGCCCCTGCTGGGCTTCATCGGCGAACCCCGCGTCAACGTCGTCACCCTCAACAACGACCTGGCGAACAACGCCGACGCCCGGGTCGACGTCAACTGATGGCGGCACCGCGGCGAGGGAAGCTCACGGTCTTCCTCGGGTACGCGCCCGGAGTCGGCAAGACCGTCGCGATGCTCGAGGCCGCCGCACTCGCCCGCAAGGCCGGCCGCGACGTCGTCGTCGGCATCGTCGAGGACCACGGGCGCGCATTCACCGCGAGCCTCGCCGCCGGCTTCGAGACCCTCGACCGGGCAGCGGTGCCCTACCAGGGCCGGACGTTCGACGAACTCGACACCGAGGCGGTGCTGGAGCGGGCCCCCGAGATCGTCGTCGTCGACGAACTCGCCCACACCAACGTCCCCGGCTCCGGGTCGCGGGCGAAACGGTGGGAGGACGTCGCGGCGATCCTCACCGCCGGGATCGACGTCTTCACGACGATCAACATCCAGCATCTCGAGTCCCTCGGCGACGTCGTCGGGTCGATCATCGGCCGCGTCCAGCACGAACGCGTGCCCGACCCGTTCCTCCGCACGGCCGATGAGATCGAACTCGTCGACATCTCCCCGGTCGCCCTGCGGGCCCGCCTCGTCGACGGCAACATCTACGCTGCGGCGAAGGTCGATGCGGCGATGTCGAACTACTTCCGGCTCGGCAACCTCACCGCGCTGCGCGAACTCGCCCTCCTCTGGCTCGCCGACCGCGTCGACGAGGGTCTCGAGGAGTACCGCGACGCCAAGGGCATCCGGGAGACGTGGGCGGCCCGCGACCGCATCATCGTCGCCGTCACCGGCGGACCCGAATCGATCACGCTCATCCGCCGGGGGCTGCGCATCGCCGGGCGGGTGGCCGGCCGCGAACTCCTCGTCGTCCACGTCATCGAACCCGACGGCACCCGGTCCGGGGCGGCCCCCGATCTGCTGCGCGCCCGCGAACTCGCCGAGGAGAACGGCGCGACGTGGCACACCGTCGTCGGCGACGACGTCGCGAAGGCCCTCATCGAATTCGCCCGCACCGTCAACGCCTCCCAGATCGTCCTCGGCGTCTCCCGCACCCCGTGGTACGGCCGGATCGCCGGACCCGGGGTCGCCAACCGGGTGATCAGCGCCGCCGCGGACATCGACGTCCACATGGTCACCCACGCCCAGGCCGCCCGGACGTGGCGACCGGGCCGGGACGTCCGCCGTGACAATCCGCTCTCGAAGGTCCGCCGGATCCTCGGCTGGGTCATCGGGGCGCTCGCCCCGCTCGCGCTCACCGCCCTGTTCATCTCCCTCGGGCCGGGGGCGGCCTCGCTGAGCATGAACTTCCTCAGCTTCATCACCGTCGTCGTCATCGTCGCCCTCATCGGCGGGCTGTGGCCGGCGCTGATGACCGCGCTGCTCGGCACCGCGCTCATCAACTGGTTCTTCACCCTGCCCTACGGGTCGTTCACGATCGCGCAGCTCGAGAACATCATCGCGCTCATCATCTTCGTCGCCGTCGCCGTGGCCGTCGCCACCGTCGTCGACCTCGCCGCCCGCCGGTCCCGGCAGGCTCAGGCCGCCGAACACGAAGGGGCCGTGCTCAGCGAACTCGCCCGGTCGATGATCGCCGAGGGCGACAGTCCCGCGGGCATCGTCGAGAACATCCGCGCGACCTTCGTCCTCGACGGGGTGGCGCTCCTCGAACGCACCGAGGCGGGGGAGTGGATCCCGATCGCCTCGGCGGGGGACCCGGTGACGACCCGCACCGAGGCGACCGAGACCTTCGACCTCGACGACGACACCGCGCTCGTCCTCCGCGGCCAGCCGCTCAGCGCCGGCGAACAGCGGATCCTCGACGCCTACGCGGGCCGGATCCTGCGCGTGCTCACGGAGTCCGAGCTCGCCGCGACCCGGTCCGAGGCGCGCGAGCTCAGCGCCGGCAACGCCGTGCGCACGGCCCTGCTCACCGCGGTCTCCCACGACCTGCGCACCCCGCTCGGGGCGATCAAGGCGGCGACGTCGACGCTGCTCCTCGACGAGATCGACCTCTCCGACGCCGACGAGAAGCTCATGCTCGCGACCATCGAGAACGGCACCCTGCGGCTCGAGAAGCTCATCGACAACCTCCTCGACATGAGCCGCATCCAGTCCGGGGCCGTGAGGATCTCGACGTCCACGGTGCCCGTGTCCGATCTCGTCACCGCCGCCCTCGCCGAGGTGGGGGTCGGCACCGAGGGTGACCCCGGCCCCGAGGTCACCGTCGACATCGATCCGCAGGCGTGGGTCGACGTCGACTTCGGGCTCCTCGAACGCGTGCTCGTCAACATCATCGAGAACTCGCTCAAGTACGGGGAGGGCTCCCCGCTGACGATCGATGCCTCGACCGGCGCCGAGGCGGTCCACCTCCGCATCGCCGACTCCGGACCGGGGGTGAGCGACGAGGCGCTCGAGACGATCTTCACGCCGTTCACCAGGCTCGATGAGTCGAACGCGAAAGGACTGGGGCTCGGCATGGCTGTCGCGCTCGGCCTCTGCCGGGCGATGGGCATCGAGCTCAGCGCCGAACACACCCCCGGCGGCGGCTTCACCGCCGTGCTCACCTTCCCGACGTGCGCCGGCGGCGACGCGGTGTCCGCCGGATCACCCAGCGCCGCAGTGCCCGAGGTGTCGGAGGCCGACGTCGCCCGCCGAGCCGACATCTCCGCGAATGCTGCCGAGGAGGCCCGATGAAGCGCGTGCTCATCGTCGAAGACGACGCGGACATCGCCACCGCCGTGGGCATCGGGCTGCAGGCGAAGGGCCACGAGGTCACCGTCGCCGGCAGCGGCCGCCGGATGAATGAGGTGCTCAGCGAGTCGGAGATCGACGTCATCCTCCTCGACCTCGGGCTGCCCGACGTCGACGGGATCGAACTCATCGGGCAGGTGCGGCGCTGGAGCGCGATCCCGATCGTCGTCGTCTCCGCCCGCCATGATTCGCACGGGAAGATCGCGGCCCTCGACGCCGGCGCCGACGACTATGTGACGAAGCCGTTCTCCCTCGGCGAGGTGCTCGCCCGGCTGCGCGCGATCGAACGCCGCACCGGCCGCACGGGGGAGTCCGGGGTGGTCCGCACCGCCGACGGGCGGGTCGTCATCGACCTCGCCGCCCACGTCCTCGAGGTCGAGGGGGAGGGCAGGCACCTCACCCCGATCGAGTGGAAGATGCTCGAGGTCTTCGTCAAGAACAAGGGGGCGCTCGTCGAGGCGCAGACCCTGCTCACCGAGGTGTGGGGCCCGGAGTTCGGCACCGAGCGCGGCTACCTGCGCGTCTACATGTCCCAGCTGCGGGCCAAACTCGAAGCCGATCCCGGCAGGCCCCAGTACCTCCACACCCAGATGGGCATCGGCTACCGCTTCACCCCGTGACCCGGGAGCCGGACTTGAGCGGAATGCGCTTCCAGTCGCGTTCGGGGTTGATGATGAGCATTCCGATGATGCCCGCGACGATGCACAGCGCCGAGGAGATCCCGAAGATGATCGCATACCCCTGCAGCGGATCCGCCGAGGCTTCGACGACGGCACCGGTGAGTGCCGGGGCGATGACACCGGTGAGGGAGTAGATGCCGGTGTAGATGCCGAGGATCGCACCGCGCTGGCGCAGCGTGCTGATCTCGCCGATGAGGACCTGGGCGACGGGGATGACGCACATGCCGACACCGAAGGCGAGGGCGAGCAGCACCATGCCGAAGGAGCCGGAGCCGAAGAGCATGAACAGCAGCAGGAAGATCCCGGCGAGCGTGATCGCCGCGGAGCCGACGACGCCGCTCGCGACGCGGGCGCTCACGCCGCGCTTCATGAGGAACGTGGACAGCCAGCCGACGACGAAGAGGTTGACGACGATCTGGACGGCCCACGGGGCGGAGATCGCCCAGCCGACCTCGGCCGGACCGTAGCCCTTCGTCGTCGTCAGGTACACGGGCACCCACGCGATGAGGAGGACGGTGAGCCAATACGCGGCGACTCCGCCGAGGATGCTGCCGATGAACGTCCGGGTGAGCAGGGTCGACCCGATCTTCCGCGGAGCCTCATCGGCATCCGC
>NZ_BAAAMB010000006.1:191048-219013 GCF_039528855.1 Brevibacterium sanguinis
CCGCCGACTCGGCCTCGGCGACCGATTCCATCTCGGCCTTGGACATCGCGGAGTCGGGGGTGGACTCCGCGTGCACCGGGGCGGGACCGGCGACGAGATCGGGACGCACCGCCTCGGTGCCGGGATCGGTCGCCTCGGCGGGCGCGGTGGCCTGGGCGGGCGTGGTCGCCTGGGCCTTGTCGAACCGGTACGGTCCTTCGCGTCCGAACAGCATCCACAGGACGGCCCAGACGAGGCTGGCGGCGCCGAGGATGCCGAAGGTCTCGCGCCAGCCGATGCCGGCGACGAGGGCCCCGACGACGGGGGCTGCGACCATCGTGCCGGCGGGGACTCCGACGCCGACGATCGCTGCGGCCATGCCGCGACGATGCTTGGGGAACCACTGCATCGCGGCGTGGTTCGCGGTGCCGTACGCGGGGCCTTCGCCGGCACCGAGGAGCACGCGAGTGAGGATGAGCGCCGAATAGCCGGCGAGAGGGGAGACGATGATCGCCTGGGCGATGGACCAGATGATCGCGAGCACTGCGAGGATTCTCTTCGCGGGGAATCGGATGGTGAGGAATCCGACGACGAAGGAGGAGATGCTGTAGAGGATGAAGAAGCTGCTCGAGATGATGCCGTACTGGGTGGGGCTGAGGCCGAGCTCCTGGCTCATCGGTTCGGCGGCGATGCCGAGCAGCGCCTTGTCGGCGAAGTTGATGACCATGAAGATGAAGATGGCCGTGAGCGCGAACCAGCCGTTGATCCCGAGCCGGAAGGCGCGGTCGGTGCGCGGCGGTGAGAAGTCAAGAGGTGGTGCGGTGCGTCGTTGCACGATGTCGTCCTATCGTCAGGCCCTGGGGCGGTGAGGTCTCTCCCCGCCCCAGGTCGGGGCCGGATGGTCGATGGTGCGGTGCCCCGCCGGTGGGGCGTCGGCGTCAGTGGGTGGGCGAGAGTTCTTCGAAGGTCTCCGTTTCATCGGTGACAGGAGCCCAATCGGGTCCGTAGAGCTCCTGGTAGAGGTCGGTGCGGCGCACCGATCCCTTCGGGCGTCCCCCGGTCCACAGGTCGTAGCGCGGATCGGAGAACTCGGCGAAGAAGGTGTCGAGCTGCTCATCGAGTGAGGCGATCACCTCGGCGTAGGCGGGGTCCGTCGAGACGTCGGTGTTCTGCTCGGGGTCGCGGGTGAGATCGAAGAGCTCGGCGTCGCCGGTGCCGGGCAGGCGCTTCCAGTAGGAGTACTCGGGTGTGCGGATGCCGCGGGACTCCTCCTGCTCGAAGAACACCGCGCCCCGCCCGGGGTCGGAGACTCCGGTGCGCAGCGCCTCGGCGAAGCTGTGGCCGGGGCTGTTGGCGAACTCGAGGTCGCCGAGGCCGACGTAGTCGAGGATCGTCTGCGCGAAGTCGTACTGGCTGGTCAGCTCCTCGTGGACGGTGCCGGCCTTGAGCGAGCCCGGCTGGGAGAAGATGAGCGGGATGTGGAGGCCGGCGTCGTAGAGGTGCGAGGGATTCGTGTCCATCGTGTGACCCCACAGGCCGTGCTGGCCGTAGAGGTTCGACTGGTCGGCGGTGACGATGACGAGGGTGTCCTCGGTGAGACCGCGGGCCTCGAGGGCCTCCATGAGGCGGCCGATGCCCTCGTCGACGAGCGAGATCTGGGCGCAGATGTTCGCCATCGTCGCCGGGTCGTTGTGCATCCGCAGGTAGCCGTAGAGGTGGTGGAGGTAGAAGTTGTCCGGATCGTCGGGGCCGTCGACGCGGGCGAGGAGCTCATCGCTGATCGCAGTGCGGGGGAAGCTCGGGAAGTCCTTGCCCTCGAAGCGCGCGTAGTAGGGGTTGCGCGGGTCCGGTCCGTAGTTGGCCGGCGGGAGCAGGTAGGGGGCGTCGTAGTTGACGTTGAGGAAGAACGGGGTGGAGGCGTCGACCTCGGCGAGGTAGTCGACGGCCTTCTCCGTGAAGAAGTCGACGATGTGACGGTCGTTGACCTCCTTCTCGACCCCGTCGTCGACGACCATGTTCTCGTAGAAGCTCGTCGTGTGGCCGACGCCGAAGGCCAGCCAGCGGTCGAAGCCGGGCATCGGGGTGCGCGGGTTGCCGAGGTGGTACTTGCCCACCAGCGCGGTCTGGTAGTCGTTGGCCGACAGCGCCGAGGCGAGCGTGCGGAACTCGCGGACCGCGCACCAGTCCTCCGGCCAGACCTTGAGGTAGCGGTCGTCGAGCCAGTTGTGGATGCCGTGGGCCGAGGGCATGAGGCCGGTGAAGATCGAGGCCCGCCCGGGGGAGCACATGCCGTTCGTCGAGAACGCGTTGGCGTACCGCACGCCGCCTTCGGCGAGCTTGTCGGTGTGCGGGGTGTAGACGTCCTCGTTGCCGTAGCAGCCGAGCAGTGTCGCCGGCTGGTTGTCTGCGGTGATGAGGATGATGTTCGGGCGGTTCGTCATGAGCGTGCTCCTCGTGCTGTGGTGCGGAGTGAGTCGGGGTCCGGACACCGGTCCGACTTCGTGCATTGGCCCGTCCGGGCGACCACACCAGCATGGTCTGCGTCACAGCCCGACGGAAGAGCAGTGTTCCGGTGAATGGAAGTTGAAATCGTCGAGATAGTGAAGCTTTTCACAAGACTTTTCATGTTCTGATCGGTCGATCAGCGATGCGACCTGCGATGATGATGTTTTTACTGCGGGTGTGGTGAATGTCGAGCGGCTGACATCTCGGCGATGATCGGTGATTCATTCGTGACGAACTGTGGCGATTTCTTCCATTCAGTGGACCACTGTGGGGATGAGAAACTCAGCCGGACCCGGCGAGACAGTGGCGTCTCGGATCATCGGCATCCTCGAGTGCTTCGACGGCTTCCATCGCACGGCGACGCTCACGCAGATCGCCGAGCGATCGGGGCTGACGATGCCGACGGCGCACCGTCTGGTCAAGGAGCTCGCCGAGGCGGGGCTGCTGCGCCGCGGTCAGGGCGGGGCGTATTCGCTGGGGATGAAGATGTGGGAGCTCGGGTGCGCGGCCCCCGACATCACGCGTCTGCAGGAGGGGGCGATGCCCTATCTCCAGGACCTCTACGAGGCGACGCGGGAGAACGTCCACTTCGCGATCCGCGACGGGCACGAGACGATCTACGTCGTCAAGCTCAGCGGCCCGACGAGCATCTCCCTGACGACGCGGGTGGGCAGGCGTCTCAACTGGCACACGACGGGTGTCGGCAAGGCGATCGTCGCGTTCTCCGACGAGGAGGTGCAGGAGGAGATGCTCTCGGTGCCGCTTGAGCGCCTGACGCCGACGACGATCGTCGATCCCGAGAAGATGCGCCTCGAGTTCGCGCGGATCCGCGAGTCGGGGTTCGCACTCTCCCAGGGCGAGCACGAGACGGGGACGTTCTCGCTCGCCGCTCCCGTCCTCGACCGCAGCCGCCAGCCCGTGGCCGCAGTGGCCGTGACGCTGCCGAGTTCGCGGGCCAACGTCGCCCAGCTCAACGCCGCGGTGCGGACCGTGGCGATCGGCATCACCCGCACCCTCGTCGGGTAGGCAGGATGCTCCGCGGTGCGCCGGCCCGCCTACTCCGCGATGCGGGCGCGGCGGCGGTCCTTCTCGATGCGCACCTCGTGGCTCGACCGTGAGGGGTTGAGGAGTTTGAGCAGCGAGAGCGCGAGGATCGCGCCGAGCACCGCGCAGCCGGCGGGCAGGAGCATCGCGACGTGCGCGCCGTAGTGGTCGACGAGGTTGCCGGCGATCGCCGAGCCGAACGCGACGCCGAAGCCGAGCGAGGTGCCCAGCCAGGCGAACGCCTCGGTGAGCCGTCTCGGTGGGGCGAGCTGCTGGATGACGGAGTTCGCGCCGACGAGGCTCGGGGCGATCGTGAACCCGACGATGAAGAGGATGAGTCCGAAGGTGAACATGTCCCGGGCCAGCAGCATCGTGCACGTGCCGATCGCGAGCAGGGACACGGTGACGCCGAAGCGGTGGTGGGTCTGTGACTTCCAGCTCATCGCCCCGTAGACGGCGCCGGAGATCAGCGAGCCTAGGGCGAAGGCGCTGAGCAGGAAGCCCGCGAGCTCCTTGACGCCCTGCTCGTCGGAGAACGCGACGGCGATGACGTCGATCGCGCCGAAGTTCACGCCGAGGAAGACGTTGACGATGATGATCGTGAAGATCCCCGGGTTGGAGAACACGTGGCCCTTGGCCTCGGTGGAGCGCTCGATGGGCGGGGGTTCGGTCGACTTCTGGATGTAGAGGAGGACCGAGCCGATGCCGGCGGTGATCATCGAGAGGATGATGCCGGCCGGCGGCCACACGGCGGTGGCGAGGATCGTGGCGATGACGGGGCCGGAGACGAAGAGGAGTTCGTCGGCGACGGATTCCCACGAGAACGCGGTCTGCAGCTGCCTCGGCGAGGTGACGAGATGGGACCAGCGCGAGCGGACGAGGGAGCCGACCGAGCCGACGGTGGCGCCGCCGATTCCCGCGAAGACGAACGTCAGTCCGACCCACCAGTCGAGGTAGACGGAGACGATGAGGAGGCTTAAAGCGATGAGGTGGGTGACGACGATGGGCACCATGACCGTCGCCTGCCCGCGACGGTCGACGAGGCGCGCGATGACCGGCCCGGTCAGGGCTTGGACGATCATGTAGACGGCGGCGACGATGCCGGCCAGTCCGTACGATCCCGTCACACCCTGGATGAAGAGGACGATTCCGAGGCCGAGCACGGCGATCGGCATTCGCGCAACCAGACCTGCCATCGAGAATCTGAGGGCACCGGGAAGCGCGAGGATTTCCCGATAGTTTTTGAACATCAGAGAAGTCTATCTGCGGTCTCAGCCGTTGCAACTGCGGAATCCGTCGAATGAGCGCGATCTCACGACGATCGCCTGAATGACCTCACGATGCCCGACCGCGCCACCTCCCGGCGCTCGTCACAGTGCTCGTCACGGCATTCGCCGTTGTGCTCGGGTCGGCAGGGCGCCCTGTCCCACCAGGAGTGGGAGGGGCCGACGAGGTCATCAACGGGTCACTACAGGCCTATACAATAGGCGAGATTGCCCACCTCTCCTGCCGGCTAGCGCCGCCCCGACCCCACCCGGAGTGCCGATGACCAACAGCTCGTTCGACGACATCTTCGACCAGCAGAACGACGAACCCCAACGTCCCCGACGCAAGAAGAAGCGCGTGTGGCGCAAGGTGCTCGTCGGCGTTCTCGTCGTTGTCGTCCTCGGCGTCCTCGGTGTCGGCGTCTACCTGTGGAACGTCGGGCGGTCGTTCAACGACAACGCCAACCAGCTCACCGACGAGCAGGTCTTCGGCACGCAGCGGCCCGATGGGGACAAGCAGGAGGGCGGGACGAACATCCTGCTGCTCGGCTCCGACGAGCCGATGAAGGACGTCGACGTCAACTCCTCGCAGGGCCTGCGGTCGGACTCGATCATGGTCATGCACCTGCCGGAGAACGGCTCGAACGTCCAGATCATGTCGATCCCGCGTGACAGCTGGGTCGACATCAAGGGCCACGGCAAGGCGAAGATCAACGCCGCTCTGTCCTACGGCGGGCTGCCGCTCGCGGTCTCGACGGTCTCCGATTTCATCGGCACTCCGATCGACCACGTCGCGATCATCGACTTCGAGGGCTTCAAGGGGCTCACGGACAGCCTCGGTGGGGTGACGGTGAACTCCGAGCAGGCGTTCACGCAGAACGGCTATACGTTTACAAAGGGCGAGAACACGCTCAACGGCGATGAGGCGCTCACCTTCGTCCGGGAGCGCAAGTCGTTCAAGGACGGCGACTTCCAGCGTGCGCGGAACCAGCAGGCGTTCATCAAGGGCCTGATCAGCGAGCTCATCTCCGCCGACACCCTGTCGAACCCGCAGAAGATCCAGAACATGATCACCGAGTTCGCGCCGTACATGTACGTCGATTCGGGACTCAATGCCCAGTACATCTCCTCGACGGCGTTCGCGATGCGTGACGTCCGCCCGAGCGACATCGAGTTCTTCACGTCCCCGACCGCCGGTGTCGGCCGGTCGTCCGACGGCCAGTCGATCATCAACGTCGACGAGGACGAGCTGAAGAAGGTCCAGGACGCGTTCAAGAACGACACCCTGGCTGACTATGTGAAGAACGCTCCCGAAGCGCATCTCTGATCCCTCGCCGAGGCGGTCCCGCCCGGGCCGTCGATGCGCAGTGACAGCGGAACCCCGTCCCAGCTAGGTCCTGGGGCGGGGTTCTGCTGTGTGCCGCGGGCGGCCGCTCAACCTCGCCGAGGCGGGGCCGCGGTCATGCCTCCGTCGACGCCGGTGCTGCCCAGTAGTGTCGTGTGCAGCCGGTGCCTGCTCGAAGGAGCTGGGGAAGGGTGGTCACTGGTGCTGCCCGGTCTGACGTCCGCGCTGGATGAGGATCGGGCAGACGATCGTGACCAACACGAGGAGCCCACCGCCGACGATGGTGGCGAGTCCGAGGCCATCGACGAAGGCCTGCCGTGCGAGATCGGTGAGATGCTCAGCGTCGGCGGAGGGGAGCTGTTCGGCGACGCCGATGGCCGCTCCGAGGCTGGACCCGATGGCGTCGGTGGCTTCCGCGGGGACGTCACTGGGGATGCCGTCGAGGACACGCGAACGATAGAGCGCGGTGCCGATGGAGCCGAGGACCGCGATGCCGAGCGCGGCTCCGAATTCGCTCGCAGTCTCCGACAGTGCGGATGCCGCACCGGAACGATCGGGTGGTGCTGATCCGACGACGACATCCGTGGCGAGAGTCATCATCGGCGCGATTCCGGCTCCGATGAATGCGGAGGCGGTGATCGCGAGCGGCAGTCCACCGTCAGCGGGAATTCGGCTGAACGTGAGCATGCCGGCTGCCGCGATGGCTCCACCGACGCCGAATACCATCGCGTAACCGAATCGCTGCACGAGTACCGATGAGAGCACGGCCATCGTGCCGACGGCGACCATGACGGGCAGGATCGCCAGTCCGGCGATGAGCGGCGACAGGCCTGCGACGAGTTGGAGGTATTGCGCCTTGTAGAGCATGACGCCGACGAGGGCGAACATCGCCAGACCTGCTCCGATGATCGCGCCGGTGAAGCGGGGATTCGCGAACAGGTCGATATCGACCAGCGGATCTGCGAGCCGTCGTTGTCGCACGACGAACACGATCGTCGCGGCGGTTCCGGCACCCAGTGCGATCCAGACCGGGAGAGTGACGGCGAGTTCCTCGGCCGCAGTCTTGATCGCCCAGACGATCGGCAGGATCGACGTGAATGCCAGGGCGACACTGACCAGGTCGAGTCGGCTTCTGGCGTGGCTGCGGTACTCCGGCACCACAAGCGGCGCGGTGACGAGCAGGGCGAGGATGATCGGCACGTTGATGAGGAACACTGCCCCCCACCAGAACGCTTCCAGGAGCAGTCCGCCCACGATCGGGCCGAGCGCGATTCCCGCCGACAGGCTCGCCGTCCAGATGCCGATCGCCCTGGTGCGCTCGGCGGTGTCCGTGAACATGTTGCGGATCAGTGACAACGTCGACGGCATCAATGTCGCCCCGCCGATGCCCATGAGCGCTCGCCCGGCGATCAGCATCTCCGCGGTCGGCGAGAACGCGGCCAACGCGGAAGCGCCGCCGAAGATGACCGCACCGATCAGGAGGAGCCGGCGCCTGCCTATGCGGTCGCCGATGTTGCCCATCACGATCAGGAGTCCGGCGAGCAGGAAGCCGTACGCGTCCAAGATCCACAGGGTCTGACTGGCCGTCGGCGCGAGTTCCTGCGTGATCGTCGGGATCGCGATGTGCAGGATCGTGATGTCCATCGACGTCACGACCACAGGCAGTGTCAGCACCCCCAACCCGACCCATCGCCACTTCGAGTCTGCTGGCGGCGTCTTCGAGAGTTCCATGACCATCTCCTCACGTTGCGTATTGAATACGCAACGATAGCGTATGACATACGCGTCGCGGTAGAGTGAGGGCGGAGGTGGTGTATGAGTCCACGGATCGGGCCTGCCGGGCCGCTGTCGCGGGGGCGAATCGTTGAGGCTGCAATCGAACTGGCCGACGAGGCCGGGCTGGATGCGGTCACGATGAACGGCGTTGCAAAACGCCTGGGGGCGGGAACGATGTCCCTGTATCGCCATGTCGCCAGCAAAGACGACCTGGTTACGGCGATGGTCGAACGCGTCACCGCCGAATTCTCGTACCCGAATCGCGAGGGGCGACACTGGCGCGAGTGCATGCACGCTCTGGCGTCCCAAGATCGGGCAGCCTTCCAGATGCACCCGTGGATGATGCCCGCCACGGCGACGGTCACACCTCCTTACGGCACCGCTTCGCTCGCGGCGATGGAGTGGGCGCTCGAGGTGCTTGAAGGCGCTGGGTTCCCGCCGGCGAAAGCCGCCAGCGCGATCATGACAATCAACCACTACGTACAAGGAAGTGCGCGTGTCGCACTTGGCGAATCGACCGCCGCGACTGACGACCCAGGTCACGCGTGGCGGGAGCGCCTCGCCGGAACCGATCTCTCAAACTTCCCGCACCTGCACGGGCTCATCGCTGACGAGTCACCGTCACGTGATCGCGACTGGTTCGCAGACGGGCTCGATCTCATCCTCGATGGTCTGAGAGCTTGAACATCCCTGGCGCGTCGACAGCCTTCAGGCCGGCAACAGCTAGGCGACCTGGATTCGCGCGTCGCCGGTGACGAATTCGAGCGTGAGCTCCCCGCCGACCGCATCGAGGTACTTCCGGATGGTGCCGATCTTGGCGTTGTCGAGATGGCCGTTTTCGATCTTCGACACCTGCCGTTGGGAGACGCCGATGCGGTCCGCCAGCTGCTGCTGAGTGAAACCCGCCATTTCGCGAAGTTCCCGTAAGCGGTAGGCGCGGACCTCGGCGAGCATCCTCGCCTTGCGCTCCTCGACATTCGCTCGGTTCACGGGGTGGTTGGCGAGGAAGTCATTGAGATTCATGGCCATGGTTCTCATCGTCCCTTCGGCGAGTTCAGGTGGTCATCGAAGCGGTCGTCAGCGATCGGGATGTTCGATGAATCTAGTACCTGCGAGTTCTGAACTCAATGGCGACCGTGAGGACGGGAACTGTTTCAGGTCCCGTCCTGGTGAAGGCACAGGTCAACTGTCGCGTGTGTCCTTGAGGCGGTCTCACCCGGGCCGTCGACGCGCAGTGACAGCAGAACCCCGTCCCAGGTGTTCCTGGGGCGGGGTTCTGCTGTGTGGTGTCGGCGTTCGCTCAGCCTCGCCGAGGCGGGACCGCGGTCATGCTTCCACCGCGGCCGGTGCTGTCGGCGCCTGCCGCGGCGCCGGGTTCCGGACGAACCAGCTGCCGACGACGGCGACGAGGGAGAGCACGGCGCCGGCGAAGAACGCCGTCGAGACGCCGTCGGCCTGGGCGACCACCGGGGTGGCGCCGCTGCCAGTGGCTGCGACCGTGCCAAGGCTGAGCACCGTGATGAACAGCGCCGTGCCGATCGCGCCGGCGACCTGCTGGATCGCCCCGACGGTCGCGGAGCCGTGCGAGTAGAGCTGCGGGCTCAGCGACCCCAGCGCCGAGGTGAGCAGCGGGGTCATCATCATCGCGACGCCGAGCGAGAGCCCCATGTGTCCGAGGAGGACGAACCAGGCCGGACTCGTCTCGTCGAGCTGGGTGAGCGACCACAGCACCGCGCTGGCGATGAGGGCACCCGGGATGACGAGCGGCCGCGGTCCGAACCGGTCGAAGAGCCGCCCGACGAACGGGGCCGCCAGACCCATCGCCAGACCACCGGGCAGGAGCATCATGCCCGTCGTCACCGAGTCGAGCTGGAGGACGTTCTGCAGGTAGATCGGCAGGAGGATGATCGAGCCGAACATCGCCGCCATCATGACGACGACGAGCCCCACGGCGAGTGAGAACGACCGGGACCGGAACACCCGGAGGTCGAGCAGGGCACGGTCACCGCGCTGGAGGACGAGCTGGCGCCAGATGAAGAGGCCGAGGCCGAGGACGCCGACGGCCAGTGCGGTGAGCGCCTGCGGGATCGTCTCGGGCGAGCCGCTGCCGAGCGTGCTGAAGCCGTAGACGAGTCCGCCGAAGCCGAGGGCCGACAGCGGCAGGGACACCCAGTCGAGCGGCGAATGGCTCTGCTCGCCGATGTTGCGCAGGCGCAGGGCGCCGACGATCATCATCGCGATCGCCACCGGCAGGATGATCCAGAAGAGGAAGTGCCAGGTCAGCGTGTTGAGGATGAACCCGGACAGGGTCGGACCGAGAGCCGGGGCAACGGCCATGACGATGGTGATCCGGCCCATGAAGCGACCGCGGGCGTGTTCGGGCACGACCGTCATGATCGTCGTCATGAGCAGCGGCATCATCATCGCCGTGCCCGAGGCCTGAATGACGCGGGCGACGATGAGCACGGAGAATTCGGGTGCGAGCGCACCGAGCAGGGTGCCGGCGGTGAAGAGGCTCATCGCCAGAAGGAACACCTGCCGTGTGGTCAGGCGCTTGAGCAGGTAACCGGTCGTCGGGATGACGACGGCCATCGTGAGCATGAACGCGGTCGTCGTCCACTGGGCGACGTTGAGTGTGACCCCGAGGTCGGTGACGAGGTGCGGGATCGCCACACCCATGACCGTCTCGTTGAGGAGGGTGACGAAGGCGGCCCCGAGGAGCAGCCAGATCACCCCGGTGTTCGCCGAGGTCGGCGGCGCCGCTGTCGGCGCGACCGCCTCGGCGGTGTCGGTGGTCTTGGTCATGCGCATCAGACTCCAGCCAGGCGCAGCACGACGACCACGAGGGCCATGACCATGACGATGATGTTCATGGTGAAGTTCTCGTTGTGACGGCGGTGCGCGAAGATCGCGAGGAACTGGATCGCGGCGAGACCGAGGCCGGCGACCACGGTGACCCACGGGAGGATCCCGGTCAGGGCCGGGAGAATGAGGCCGATGGCGCCGACGATCTCGGCGACGCCGAGGAGGCGGACCTGTCCCTCGCTGTAGTCGAAGAGGGTGGGCATCGGCTTGTCGGCGTTGTGCGGTTTGAGGACCTTCATCGTGCCGGCCATGAGGAAGAGCACGGCGACGAGTCCGGAGAGGACCCACGTGATGATGGAGAGAGCGAGCATTGATGCCCCTTTCGTTCTGTCTTTAGTTACTAGTGATAACCTAGATACCAACGGTAATTATTCCCGACGGGGCGGCACGCACAGCAACGTCACCGAGGCACATGGACGTAACCATTGGCCCTGATCAGAGGTGATGCGCAGGTGATGTCGGTCCGACGGTCGGCCGGCTGGGACCGGTCGAGGAGAGGAGAGGGACATGGAATCGCGCAGCGGGTCAGCGGAGCCGCGGATGCAGTCGATGTGTTCGGGGCCGGCGGCGGATCCGGAGATCTTCCGGTCGATCCTCGCGCGCGTCGGCGACAAGTGGTCGATGATGCTCATCGGCATGCTGCAGGAGGGGCCCCGGCGGTTCACCGAGCTCAAGTCGATGACGAACGGGATCTCGGCGCGGATGCTCACTCAGACGCTGCGGCAGCTCGAGCGCGACGGTCTCGTCGAACGCGAGGTGTTCGCGGAGATCCCGCCGCGCGTCGAATATAGGGCGACTCCGCTCGGGCGCTCGCTCGTGCCGGCTGTCCTCGCGATCGCCGAGTGGGCCTCGACCCACACCGAGGAGATCGCTGCGAACCGCGAGCACTACGACGCGAACGCGGACTGAGCGGACGGTCGCGCCGAGGCAGTGTCGAAAACCACGCGCACGAAAAAGGTGCCGACCCCCATGTGCGGGAGTCGGCACCGAGTCGTCGGTCGCCGGGGTCTCAGCCCTGACGTGACTTGAACCGCGGGTTCTGCTTGTTGATGACGTACGTGCGTCCGCGACGCCGCACGACCTGCGAACCCGGCTGCTTCTTGATCGAGCGAAGGGAATTCCTGGCCTGCATCATGTCCTCCTCTGTGTGACTTGTTCCGTCAACAGAGACGGCGTCGATTGTATTCCGAGACCCCTTGCAACCCAAAACCCCACGGAGTCGCCCGTCCCGCGAAACCGCCCGCACGACGAAACCGCCCGCCCGACGAAAACAGCCGCGCCACCTCGGCGAGGTGAGACGGCCGAACGAGCGGACCGGTCTTACTCGAGCACGCCGTCGACGAGGGTCCGTGCCTCGTTCTGGATGGTGCGCAGATGGTCTTCGCCCTGGAGCGATTCGGCGTAGATCTTGTAGACGTCCTCGGTGCCCGATGGCCGGACGGCGAACCACGCGTTGTCCGTGGTCACCTTGAGTCCGCCGATCGGTGCGTCGTTGCCCGGTGCTGCGGTGAGCACCGAGGTGACCGGTTCCCCCGCGATCGAGGCGGCGGTGACCTGGGAGGCGTCGAGCGAACCGAGTTTCGCCTTCTGCTCCCGGGTGGCCGGGGCGTCCTGCCGGGCGTAGGCGCTCGTGCCGAACTTCTCGGCCAGGCCCGCGTAGCGCTGCGAGGGCGTCTGCCCGGTCTTCGCCGTCATCTCCGAGGCGAGGAGGGCGAGGATGATGCCGTCCTTGTCCGTCGACCACACCTTGCCGCCTCGGCGAAGGAAGGATGCTCCCGCGGATTCCTCACCACCGAAGGCGAGGCTCGAGTCGAGGAGGCCGGGGACGAACCATTTGAAGCCGACGGGCACCTCGAAGAGGCGGCGTCCGTGGGCGGCGACGACGCGGTCGACGATCGACGAGGTGACGAGCGTCTTGCCGATCGCGGCGGTCGCCGGCCAGTCGGGACGGTTCTCGATGAGGTAATCGATGGCCGCGCCGAGGTAGTGGTTGGGGTTCATCAGGCCGGCGTCGGGGGTGACGATGCCGTGGCGATCGGCGTCGGCGTCGTTGCCGGTGGCGATGTCGTAGTCGCTGCGGGAGGCGATGAGCCCGGCCATCGCATACGGCGAGGAGCAGTCCATGCGGATGTTCTCGTCCCAATCGAGCGTCATGAACGACCACGTGGGGTCGAGCTCGGGGTGGACGACGGTGAGGTTGAGGTCGAAGTCCTCGGCGATCGCCGCCCAGTAGTCGACGCTCGCCCCGCCGAGCGGGTCGGCCCCGATCCGCAGCCCGGAGTCGCGGATCGCGTTCATGTCGATGACCGATTCGAGGTCGCCGACGTAATTGGAGATGAAGTCGAAGTTCTCCGTGTTCTCCAGGTGGAAGGCCCGCTGGAAGCTCGTGCGCGGGATCTTCTCCCACCCGGCCTCGAGGTAGGCGTTGGCGCGGTCGGCGATCCACTTCGTCGCCTCGGTGCCGGCGGGTCCGCCGTGGGGCGGGTTGTACTTGATGCCGCCGTCGGCCGGGGGATTGTGGCTGGGGGTGATGATGATGCCGTCGGCCTGCGCGTCGGTGCGCGACTTCCCGGCGTTGTACCCGAGGATCGCGTGGGAGACCGCGGGTGTCGGCGTGTAGCCGTCGCGTTCGTCGATGAGCGCGGTGACTCCGGCGGCGGCGAGGACCTCGAGCACGGTGAGGAACGCGGGTTCGCTGAGCGCATGGGTGTCGCGGCCGAGGAAGATCGGCCCGCGCACGCCGTGATCCTTGCGGTAGTCGACGATCGCCGCGGTGATCGCGGCGATATGGGCTTCGTTGAACGCGCGGTTGAAGCTCGAACCCCGGTGTCCCGAGGTTCCGAAGCTCACGGCCTGGGCGGGCACCGAGGGATCCGGGACAAGGTCGTAGTACGAGTCGAGCAGTGCGGGGACATCGATGAGGTCCCTGTCCTGGGCCAGCTGGCCGGCGCGAGTAGTCATACCCCTACCTTGCCAAACACCGCTGATCGGTCACAGTCAGGACACCCGAGTTCTTGCATCGTGGACGTTGCCGGGCCATGTTCGACGGGAGCCCACAGGTGATGATCAGGAACCTTGTGACTGGCGGCGGTCACAGGGCGGTCACTTCACCCAGGGATCCTGCCCGGTCTCCGAGACGATCGGCTTGCCGTGGTCAAGGCTCCACGAGCCCATCCCGCCCTCGACGTTGAACGCGTCGAAGCCGTTGAGATTGAGCCAGGCCGTGGCCCGCAGCGACCGTCCGCCGGTGCGGCAGATGATGTACATGTCGTCATCGAGCGGCAGATCGTCGAGCCGTTCGGGCAGCTCCCCGAGGGGAACATGGATCGCGCCGTCGATGTGCCCGGCTTCCCATTCGTCGTCCTCGCGCACATCGATGATCGCAGCGCCTTCGGGAATCTCGGTGACGGTGACAGATGGTTCGCTCATGCCTCCCAGTGTAGGACCGTGCCGGTGGCCTCGCACCGGGACCCCACCGGCGCCGAGGCGGTCGACCGTCCCGTGGGTCCGCGACCAGAGTGCCCACGTTGGAAGTCGCTCACAATTGCGACAAGGCGGCTGTTTTCAAAGCGCGTCCGTGTGAGAATGGCCGCACCACCTCAGAGCAGTCAGTCGAAAAGGGGCACGATGATGAGTCGCAACACGAACAACGAGGGCGCCGGAGAAGAGAAGGCCCGCGACGCCGCCGACGGACTCGACCGGGCGACGGAGAAGTTCGCCGGCACCGCCGACATCGAACAGGGTGCGAAGACCGGCTACACCGAGGTCGACGTCGAATCCCGCGCCCAGGAGACCGCCACCGCCGAGGGCTTCACCCTCTACCGCAATCCCGACGGCTCGCACACCGCGATCGACGAGTCCGCCACCGTCGAATTCGCCGAGGTCGACGCCGACGCGGCGGCCGCCTCGGCGAATGCACCCCGCCGCCACCAGACGCACCGGGAGAGCGACCTCCACCAGCAGGACGTCGTGAAGATCCTCACCGACGCGAAATGGGTGATGCTCACGACCGCCCTGGCCGACGGCACGCTGCTCTCCCACCCGATGGTCCCGCAGCAGGTCACCGATGATGCCGACGTCTGGTTCTTCATCGGCCTCGACGGCGACCAGGCGACCGCCCTGCAGGGCAACCCGCACGTCAACCTCGCCGTCGCCGAGTCCGGGAACTGGCTCTCGGTCGCCGGCACCGTCGAGTTCGTCGACAGTCAGGCGAAGATCGACCACCTGTGGAACGACGATGCCGCGGCATGGTTCGAAGGCGGTCGCAACGACCCCAACCTCGGGCTCATCCGCGTCAACGGCGAGTCCGCGCAGCACTGGGGCGCGACCGGCGGGAAGGTCTCCGCGCTCGTCGAGATGATCAAGGCCAAGGTCACCCGGCAGCAGCCCGAGGGAGGCAGCTCGACGACCGAGCTGTGACCCGGCTTATCGCCGCGGGCGCTTTCCGACTCCGGGAAGCGCCCGTCGCGTCTGTCCGCTCAGCCCCAGGTCGTCGACGCACCCGCCGGTGACACGGCCTGCGGGAGGTCGAGCGGGTTCGCGTCCTGAAGGGCGGCGGGCAGGAACGCCGCCGGAGCGTTCTGGAACGCGACCGGGCGGAGGAACCGCTGGATCGCCGCCGACCCGACCGAGGTCGACGCATCGTTCGTCGTCGCCGGCCACGGCCCACCGTGCTGCATCGCCGGCGTCACCGCCACCCCCGTCGGCCACCCGCCGAAGAGGACGCGTCCGACCTGCCGGGACACCGCATCGACGAGCTCGCCGAGGCGGTCCCGATCCTGAGTCTCACCCGCGGTCTCCGCGGTGCTGAGGTGGAGGGTCGCGGTGAGGTTGCCGGCGAAGAACTCGGGCACGAGATCGGCGTAGGACGTCCCGGCAGGCACCTCTACGATGATCGATCGCGGCCCGAACGCCTCGTCGAGGAGCGCCTCACGGTGCGCGCGGAAGTCCGCGAGGGAGAGCGCGACGAGCGTCGGACGCGCCCACCCCTGACCGTCGTCATCGATGCGCAGTCCGCCCTCGGCGATGACCCGGACGCCCGGGACGGCGAGGATCGTATCCCGCCGCTCGGCGAAACCGCGGGCGATCCCGGGATTGAGGAGGCGGTGCTCCTCGACGGCATCAGCTGCGGTCGCGATGGCCTCGTCGAGTCCGTGGCCGGCCGGGGCGAAGAGGAAGCCGGGCTTCGTGCACAGCTGACCGGCCGAGCCGGACACGCTCGTGACGTACCCGGCGGCGATGTCGGGTCCCGCCTCGGCCAGGGCCGCCTCGGTGACGAAGACGGGATTGACGCTGCCGAGCTCACCGAAGAACGGAATCGGAGTGGAACGGGCCGCCGCGATGTCGGCGAGGAGACGCCCGGCGCGGATCGACCCGGTGAACGATCCCGCCTTGATCCGCTCGTCCTCGAGCACGGCGGTGCCGGCCTCCTGACCGTGGATGAGCGCGAAGACCCCGGCGGGCATGCCCGCGTCCGTCACGGCACGGTCGACGACGGCGGCGGTGGCGTCGGAGAGCTCCGGGTGCCCGGAGTAGGCCTTGACGATGAGCGGACAGCCGGCGGCCAGCGCCGCGGCCGAATCGCCGCCGGCGACGGAGAACGCGAACGGGAAGTTCGAGGCGGCGAAGTTGAGGACGGGTCCGACGGGGATGTGGACGCGGCGCACATCGGGGCGCACACCGAGGGCGAATGCGTCATCGGCCGGGTCGATCCGGGCGTCGACGTACGCGCCCTCGCGCAGGGTCGTGGCGAACATCCGCAGCTGCACGGCGGTGCGGGTGAGCTCCCCGTTCAGGCGCGCTTCGCTCAGACCGGTCTCGCGCATCGCGATCGGCACGAGGGTCTCCCGCGCGGCTTCGAGGGCATCGGCGACGGCGGAGAGGGCATCGGCCCGGCCGGCCGGTGAGGTCCCGGCGAACGCCGGAGCGGCGGCTGCCGCAGCGGCGACGATCGCCTCGAGGTCGGGGGAGAGCGCCGAGGCGGTGGAGCCGGTCGGGCTGGTCGCCGAGGCGGTGGCGTCGGTCGAGGTGGTTGTGTCGGTGGTCATGGTGATCCTTTCGTGCTGGGTGACGCAGGCGGTCACAGGTCGAAGAACGTCGAGAGCGGCACGGGTTGGGCGACGGGTCTCTTCATCGTCTGGGCGAGGGAGGCGTGTACGGACGAGGACTCGGACGCCGCCGCGGGAGCGCCTGTGGCGAGGCACGTGACGGCGAACCCACATTCGCGTCCCTGGCACCAGCCCATGCCCGCGCGGGTCATGTTCTTCTGCGCTCGGGCGTCGTCGGCCTCGAGGGTGGC
This sequence comes from Brevibacterium sanguinis, assembly GCF_039528855.1. NCBI lineage: Bacteria > Bacillati > Actinomycetota > Actinomycetes > Micrococcales > Brevibacteriaceae > Brevibacterium > Brevibacterium sanguinis. The sequence continues at coordinate 208,126 of NZ_BAAAMB010000006.1, forward strand.
ACGCGCCTCGGCGATGGTCGCGGCCGGCACCTCCTCGCATCGGCACACGATCGTCTCCGGGGTGAGCCGCTCCGTCCAGCCCGGCGGCACGGGGTGGGCGCGGTGCATCGCCTCGGCGAACGCGCGGTGCCGGGCGATCGTCAGCCTCGCCGCGGTCAGGTCGACGGCCCGCGGGTGTTCGGCGGTCCGCGAGTGATCGGCGGTGCGGTCGGCAGCGGGCGTCCCGGTGACGTCAGCGGCGGCCTGGGCACCGGCGAGGCGCCCCTCGGCCACGGCGAGCACGGCACCGCCGACCCCGGTGACCTCGCCGGCGAGGTAGAGCCCGGGCACCGATGACAGCTGGGTCTCGTCGACGACGGCGATCAGCGAGCCGTCGACGTCGACGCGGGTGCGCGCCCCGAGCGCGACCGGCAGCTCGAGCTGGGGAGTGAACCCCCAGCCCAGACCGACGGCGTCGATGTTCTCAAGCGTCGCCTCGGTGCCGGGGATGACCGCGCCGAGGCGGTCGATCCGGGCCGTGGCCACCGCCTCGACCCGGTCGTCGCCGAGGATCTCGGTGATGACCGTGCGCGTCCGGTACGGGATGCGGTGGCGGAGGAATGTCCACGCGTACTCGGCGCCTTCGAGCGCTTTGGCGGGGACCCCGGCCGCCCGGTGGGCGTGGGGCAGCCAGCTGGTCAGGGACGAGGACTCGAGGACCGCGGCGACGCTGCCGCCGAGGTCGGTGACGTTGGCGGCGACGGGCAGGAGGAACGGCCCGGTGCCGGCGATGACGAAGCGCGAACCGGGCACCATCCCGTTCTGCTTCGCGAACCCCTGGATGCCGCCGGCGGCCATGACCCCGGGCAGATCCCACCCGGGGATCGGCAGCTGCCGGTCGTAGCCGCCGGTGGCGATGATGAGGCGGCGGGCGCGGACGACCGGGGAGGGGGTCCCGCTGGGCCCGGCGGCTGGGGCGGTTCCGTGGCTCGGTGCCGTGTGGACGGTGAATCCGGAACGGTCGGAGCCGTCTGCGCTGACCGGATCGGGCGGTGCTTCGACCATCCACACCGAGGTGGCCGGCCGATAGTCGATGATCCCGGCGGCGATGCCCGCATCGAAGCCGGCGCGCAGGGCGAGGTAGTCGTCCCACCCGTGGTGGAGGCGACCATCGTCGGTGACCGCGGTTTCCGTGCGGTGACGCCAGAACTGGCCGCCGGGCTGGTCGGCGGAATCGATGACGACGATGCGCGGGGCTGCGTCGGTCCGGGACGCTGACCTCCCCGCCGAGGCGGGTGTCGAGTCCGCACCGGCACCGCGCGGGGCCGAACCATCACCACGCTGACCCGCTCCCGCACTGCGCCTTGTCGAGACGAAGCGCGGTTCCGCGGAGAACTCGTGCAGTGCGGCCTCGGCGGCGGCAAGGCCGGCCGGCCCGGCACCGATGATGACGAGGTCGACGGTCGGCACACTCACGGGCGCTCGCCTCCGGCAGCCGACCCATCGGTCTCACCGGACCCGGACCCACCGGTCTCCCCGGACCGCGACCCACCGGTCTCACCCGCGCCCGACCCATCGCGCTCACGCTCGGCCTCACCTGCACCGCGGTGGCTGCGGACGTCCATCCCGTCGGCGAGGGTGACCAGGCACGCGCGCTGCCCGGTCTGCCCGTCGATCTCGACGAGGCAGTCGAAGCACACTCCGATCCCGCAGAACAGTCCGCGCTGCCGACCGGTGCGGGTCGTCCGCCAGCTCGTGCGACCGGAGGCGAGGAGCGCGGCGGCGACACTCGCTCCGGCCGGGGCGGTGAGCGGCGCGTCATCGAAGCGCGCGGTGACGGTCTCGCTCATGCTGATCCCTCCTGGGAGGCTGGGGTGAGATGGACAGGGTCGCCCTCGCGAGCTGAGGCCGGCGCAGGCGCAGTCGCGGGCCCTGCCGTGAAGCGCTCCGGGGCGAACGGCGTGAGGTCGAGGTCCGCCTCGGCGCCGGTCATCGCCTGGGCGAGCAGCTTGCCCGTGCCCACCGACAACCCGATGCCCGCGCCTTCGTGTCCGCACGCGTGCCAGAGGCCCGGTGCCCGGGGATCGGGGCCGATGACGGGCAGATGGTCGGGGCTGTACGGGCGGAATCCGTGGTAGTGGCGCAGGATGCGGGTGGTTGCGAGGAACGGGTAGAGCGCGGCGGCATTGCGGGCGATGAGGCCGAGCGCATCCGTGCTCACGGTCGCATCGAAGCCGACGCGCTCCCGGCTCGAGCCGATGAGGATCGTGCCGGCCGGGGTGCCCTCGACGACGGGGCTCGCCTGGAGGCTGTCGCTCGAGGAGCCGACGTTGTCGATGTACTCGGCGGCGTAGACCTTGTGGCCGATCATCGGCGGCAGCGGTTCGGTGACCATGACGAAGCCGCGGCGCGGCATCACGGGCACGTCGACGTGGGCGAGGGCGGCCACCTCCGGCGCCCAGGTGCCGGCGGCGTTGACGATGTGGGCGGCGGCGAAGTCCCCGGCCGGGGTGCGGACTCCGGTGACCCGGTCGCCGGTGCGGACCACCTCGGTGACGGGGGCACCGGTGACGACGGCGGCCCCGCGGTCGACGGCGAGGGCGAGGAGATGTGCGGCGGCGAGCATCGGCTGGACCTGGGAGTCCTCGGGATAGTACGCGGCCCCGAGTGCGGCCGGGGTGATGTGGGGTTCGCGCTCGCGCAGCTGGTCGGGGTCGAGGGCGATCGCGTTGATGCCGAAGGACCGCTGGGCACCGGTGACCCGGTTGAGGGAGGCGACACTCGAGTCCCGGGAGGCGACGATGATCCCGCCCTTGGCTTCGAACTCCCAGCGGGCGGCGAATTCGGCGAGCTCGCCCGTCCACAGTCCCAGCGAGTACTGGGTGAGGGCGAGTTCGGGGCCGAGTTCCTTGTCGGAGACGAGGAGGTTGCCCTCGCAGCGCGACGACGTTCCCGAGGCGGGCAGGTCGCGGTCGATGACGGTGACGCTCAGGCCCGCGGTGGCCGCGAAGTAGGCGACCGCGCAGCCGACGATGCCGGCGCCGATGACGATGACATCGGAGGTCCGCACCGAGGCGGTCCGCACCGAGGCGGTCCGCACCGAGGTGGTTCGTGACTGAGCGCTGCCTGCCTCCGTCGTCGAGGTGGTTCCCGGCGAGGCACTGGTCGTCGCCCCGATCATGTGCCCTCACCCGTCATGTCGCCCCGGACCTTACCGGCCGCAGAACCACCAGCAGCAGACGACGACCCACCGGCCGCCCCGGACCCACCGGCCCCCGCCGAATCGTGCGCCCCGGCCGCCTCGGTGCTCCCGGTCGCCCAGATCGAGCGGGCGTGGCCGATGTGGGCGCGCAGGAGCGCCTCGGCGCCGGCCCCGTCCCGGTCGCGGAGCAGTCGGATGAGCTCATGGTGCTCCTGGGCGGAGTCGACGAGCTTGCCCTCCTTGGCAAGACCGGCGATGCCGTAGAGGCGGGTGCGCTGACGCAGCGAGGTCGCGAGCTCCGTGAGCTGCGGATTGTCGGCGAAGGCGAGCACCTGGGCGTGGAACTCCCGGTCGTTGGCGAGGTAGGCGGTGAGGTCCTCCTCGGCGGCACCGCGGGTGCACGCATCGGCGATGCGCATGAGCTCGGGGAAGGCCTCCTCGGTGATGTTCGCGGCCACCGCGTGCATGACCGGGGGCTCGACGAGGAGGCGGATCTGGGCGAGGTCGTCGAGGTCCTTCTCCGTCATCGTCGTGACGCGGAATCCCTTGTTCTTCACGGTCTCGACAAGACCCTCGCGGGAGAGGTCCATCATCGCCTCACGGACCGGGGTCGCCGAGACCCCGAGCTGCTCGCCGAGGACCGGTGCGGAGACAAGCTGCCCTTCGGCGAGCTCACCGGTGATGATCGCCGTCCGCAGGCTGTTGAGCACGGACTGGCGCAGGTTCTGGGGACGGTCGAGGCGGGGGAGGGAGGCCATGGGGGATTCCTTTCGTGGGCTGCCTATGAGGATACTCATAGCAGGAACCCCGCCGGGAAGGGATCGCTCGGATCAAGAAAGTACTGTGCTGTGCCCGTCACCCACGCCCGCCCCTGGACGGTGGGCACGACGGCGGGCCGACCCGCGACGGTCGTCTCGGCGACGAGCCGGCCGACGAACCGGGACCCGATGTAGGACTCGTTGACGAAGTCCGTCTCCAGCGACAGCTCGCCGCGGGCGTGGAGCTGAGCCATCCGCGCGCTGGTTCCCGTCCCGCACGGGGACCGGTCGAACCAGCCGGGATGGATCGCCATCGCATGCCGGGACCGTGCGGCCGTCGACCCGGGGGCCTTGAGGTAGACATGGTGGCAGCCGACGATGTCGGGCCGCTCCGGATGGACGGGTTCGTCGGTGGCATTGATCGCGTCCATGATCGCCAGACCCGCGCCGAGGAGGTCGTCCTTGTTGCTCCGATCCTCCCTGAACTCGAGGCCGAGGTCGGCGACGTCGACGATCGCATAGAAGTTGCCTCCGAACGCGAGATCGTAGGTCACGGTTCCGAGTCCGTCGACGTCCACCTCGGCGCCGAGGCGGTCGACGAACGCGGGGACGTTCGTGATCGTCACGGAATCGGCATGACCGTCGCTGACTGCCACCTCGGCGATGACGAGCCCGGCGGGGGTGTCGAGGCGCACGGTGGTCACGGGTTCCTGGACCTGAACCATGCCGGTCTCGACGAGGACGGTGGCGACGCCGATCGTGCCGTGGCCGCACATCGGCAGGCACCCGGAGACCTCGATGAAGAGGACGCCCCAGTCCGCGTCGGGGAGGGTGGGCGGTTGGAGGATCGCCCCGGACATCGACGCGTGCCCGCGGGGTTCGGTCATGAGCAGGGTGCGGACGTGATCGGAGTTCTCGATGAACCATGTCCGGCGCTCGGCCATCGTCGCCCCGGGCAGCTCGCCGACCCCGCCGGTGATGACGCGGGTGGGCATCCCCTCGGTGTGGGAGTCGACGGCGTGATAGACGCGTGACGTGCGCATGGTGTCCTCCTCATTGAGTGACCGGGGCGACCTGGGTCGTCCCGGTCAGAATACTGCCGGGCTCAGACGGCGGCGACGGCGGGCCGCGTCTCGCTCGCATACCCCTTGTCCGCGGCGGCCTCGGTGTCGGCGACGATGCGGTCGACGAGCGGCTGGGACAGGGGCAGGCGCGGGGGCCGGCAGATGCCGCCGCGCAGGCCGAGGACGTCCATCGAGAGCTTGATCGCCTGGACGAATTCGGTCTTCGAGTCCCAGCGCAGCAGGGAGTGGAGGTCGCGGTAGATCTCCTGGGCCCGGACGAGGTCGGCGGTGTCGCCGGAGGTGCAGAGCTCGAAGAGCTCGATGCAGGCGCGGGGGATCGCGTTCGGGTAGCCCGACACCCAGCCGACGGCACCGGCGAGCCCGACCTCGAGGACGGTGTCGTCGGTGCCGATGAGGATGTCCATCGTCGGCGCGAGCTCGGTGATCTCGTAGATCCGGCGCGGGTCGCCGGAGAACTCCTTGACCCCGACCATGTTCCCGGCCGCATGGATCTCGGCGATGAGTTCGGGGACGAGGTCGACCTTCGTGTCGATGGGGTTGTTGTAGCCGACGACGGGCAGACCGACGGAGGCGACGGTCGCGTAGTGGTCCTTGACGGTCTCCCAATCGGCTCGGTAGGTGTTCGGGGGCAGCTGCATCACCGAGGTGGCTCCCGCGTTCGCCGCCTGCTCCGCCCAGTGCGCGGACTGCAGTGCCCCGTAGGCGCCGGTGCCGGCCATGACGTTGAACCCGGCGGGCGCGGCCTCGACGGCGGTGGTGATGACCTGGGCGCGTTCGACGTCCGAGAGCGTCTGGTACTCACCGAGCGAGCCGTTGGGGGCCACGCCGTCGCAGCCGTTGGCGGCGAGCCAAGCGACGTGATCGGCGAAGGCGTCGTAGTCGACGGCGTAGTCCTCGGTGAAGGGCAGGGCGGTGGCGACGATGACTCCGTGCCAGGGCTTCTTCTCCGACATGGGCTTCCCTTTCGTTCGGCCCGGATTCCTCCGGGGCTACATCACTGCTGTGTGACATGTTACTGTGCAATGGTACACAAAAGAGGTCCATGTCACAAAGGAGTCGACAAATGGACGAGCTGCTTGAGCTCATCGGCACCATCAACACAGGAATCTGGAACCCCATGGCCTATATGGCCCTCGGTCTCGGACTGCTCTACACGCTCTGGACCGGCGCCGTGCAGATCCGCCGGCTTCCCGACCTCGTGGCGATCCTCAAGGAGAGTTCGGGCGGGGAGGATGGGGGCATCTCGAGCTTCCAGGCGCTCGCGCTCACCCTCTCGAGCCGCGTCGGCGTCGGCAACATCGCCGGCGTCGCCACGGCGATCGCCGTCGCCGGCCCCGGTGCCCTGTTCTGGATGATCGTCATGGGCATCCTCGGCGGGGCGACGGCGTTCGCGGAGTCGACGCTCGCGCAGGTGTTCAAGCGCAAGGTCGACGGCGAGTACCGCGGCGGCATCCCCTATTACATCGAGAAGGGGCTGGGCCAGAAGTGGCTGGCCGTCATCGCCGCGGTCGCGACGATGATCCTCTATGCGGTGCTCGCGCCCGGGGTGCAGACGTTCAACATCGCCAACAGCGCCAATGTCGCGTTCGGGGCGCCGGAGTGGGTGACCGGGCTCATCGTCGCCGTCCTCTTCGGCATCATCGTCATCGGCGGGACGAAGCGGATCACCGCGGTCGCGGACAAGGCGGTGCCGTTCATGGCCGCCGGCTACATCCTGCTCGCGATCGTCGTCATCTGCGTCAACCTCGATCAGGTCCCGGCCGTCCTCGCGCTCGTCTTCTCCTCGGCGTTCGGGGTCAACGAGGTCTTCGGCGGGATCATCGGCGCGGCGATCGCATGGGGTGTGCGCCGGGCCGTGTTCTCCAACGTCGCCGGCGTCGGTGAGGGCACCTACGCCTCGGCGGCGGCGTCCGTGTCCCACCCGGCGAAGCAGGGGATCGTCCAGGCGTTCTCGATCTACGTCGACACGGTGCTCGTGTGCACGGCGACGGGGGTGATGATCCTCATGACCGACAGCTACAACGTCATCACCGAGGCGGGTCGCACGCTCGTCGAGCACCTTCCCGGTCTCGAGCCGGGCACCGAGAACACGCAGATCGCCCTCGACTCGGTCTTCCCCGGGTTCGGTCCGGTCTTCGTCGCGCTCGCGCTCTTCCTCTTCGCGTTCACGACGCTCATCGCGTTCAACTACATCGCCACCTCGGCGGCGGCCTATCTCTTCGACGGGAAGCGCCTGGGTGTCGTCAAGCGCCTCATCCAGGGCGTCATGATCGTCATCGCCTTCGTCTCCGCGGTCGCCCCGGCCGATCTCATCTGGGGCATCGGCGACATCGGGTACGGCTCGCTGGGCTGGATCAACATGATCTGCCTCGTCTTCCTCGCCCCGCTCGTGGCGAAGGTGCTGCGCGACTACACGGCGCAGAAGAAGATGGGCCTCGACCCCGTCTTCGATCCGACGAAGCTCGGGATCCGCGGGGCGACCGCCTGGACCGGCGACAACCCGCCGGCCGCCGTGCTCGTCGCGCGCCGGCACAACGCGGTGCTGGCCGGTGAGGAGGCGGACACGACTCAGCGGTGAGGAGCCGGGCACGCCCCGACCGTCGATCAAGTGGGAGCGCGGATAGCCGCGCGAGCACGGCCCGCTATCCGCACTTCCGCTTGATCGAGCCGTGCGGACCGCCTCTCCGCGGTCGTCTCCTGCAACGAGCAAGGCACCCCGTCAAGCACCCCTGACAATGCGGCTGATGTCCCCGCTGCCCCACCCGTTCACCGGGTGAGGAGACAGCTCCCGAACCCCGACTAGCATGGGGAACATGGGCAAACAGATCGTCATCATCGGTGCCGGCCTCGCCGGAACCACCGCTGCCAGGGAGCTGAGCCAGCGCGGCCAGCCCGTCACCCTCATCGATCCGGAGGCCGGGGACACGTACGAGCGTCCGCCCCTGTCCAAGCACCTCTTCGACGATTCCCGCTACCACCTTCCCTATCATCTCGAGGACAGTGAGCTCATCACGTTCGTCCGCGACCGGGCTGTCTCGATCACCCTCGCCGAGGCGGCGCCCGAGTCCCAGCCGGAAGCCCTCTTCCAGCCCGGTTCCGAGCGCCTCGCCGGCACCGTCCACCTCGGGTCGGGGGAGACGCTCGACTTCACGCACTGCATTCTCGCGACGGGGATGGAGGCCAACCGGCCGGAGATCCCCGGGTACCCGGATGCGCTGCCGGTCTACAACCTCGGCGAGGCGGAGTGGATCCGTGATTTCGTCGCCGAGGCGACCGCCCCTCTCAACGTCGGAGTCCTCGGTTCGGGGTACCTCGGGATGGAGGTCGCGACCGCCGCGGTCGCCGCCGGGCATGAGGCGACGGTGTACCTGCGCGGGGACGAGCCGCTGCGACGGCAACTCTCGGCGCCGGTGCGACGGGCGCTGTTCGAGAAGCACAAGGCCGCGGGAGTCCGCTTCGTCACCGACCACACGGACAACGCGGACATCCCGGCCGGCGAGCACACGCTCTTCGTCACCAGCGTGGGCGCCCGGCCCGTGCGCATCCCCATCGACGGGGCGCTGCCGACGACGGACGAGCATTCCGCCGACCCGGAGGGCCCGGCCCCGGGTGAGGTGCCGACGTTCGCCTGGGACGTCGATGAGCACCTCGCCACGGCCTACCCGGGAGTATGGGCGGCAGGTGATTGTGCCCACATCACCGGCGGACGGTTCGCGATCGATCATCCGTGGGCGTGCGAACCGGTCGCGGAGAGCCACGGGAAGTACCTGGCCGAGCACATCCTCGGCGAGGACGACGACCTCACGCCGGGCGCCGACGGACCCACTCCCAGCAAGCCTGCACCGTGGTCCGACGTTCCCTGGCACTGGAGCTTCCAGGGTCCGGAGAAGGTCTTCACTGCAGGTCTGACCAGCCCTGATGCGCAGGACACGGTGCAGCGCAGCGATCCGAGCGGGACGAAATTCCAGGTGTTCCACTTCGCCGGGCCGGAGCCGGAGGCTGCGCTCATCGGGGTCGAGACGCTCAACTGGCCGCCCATGCAGGCGGCGGCTCGGCGGGTGCTCGGCGCCGATCGGCCGATGCCGACGAGAGCGCAGCTCGAGGACCCCGAATTCGACTTCAAGGCTCACAGTCGCTTGTGAGTTCCGGCAGGGCTCATCGCGTAGACTTCCTGTGTTCCGTCCCAGTTTCCGACGAGAGAATCTTCACCTACATGGACATGGCCAAGCTTGCTGCCGAGCATGGACTCAGCAGAGTGGGTGGGCGTCCGTCGCTCCCTGCGTACATCAAGCAGCTGTGGAAGCGAAGCGACTTCACGCTCACGCTCGCCCGGTATCGCATACAGAGTGAGAACGAACGCAACCGCCTCGGCATGCTCTGGGTCGTGCTGCGGCCGACGTTCTCGGCGCTCATCTACGGCACGATCTTCGGCGTCCTGCTCAAGGGTGCCGGAGTGCGGCCGGATGATTTCGTGCCGTTCGTCGTGATCGGCGTCTTCATGCTCGAGTTCTTCAACTCGTCGATGAACGGCGGTGCGAAGTCGATCATCTCGAACGCCTCTCTCGTCCAATCCCTGCCGTTCCCGCGAATCGTGCTGCCGATCGCGACGGTCATGCAGAACCTGCTCAACTTCATGCCGACGATGGCGCTCATGGTCATCGTTGCGGTGCTCTACGGGGCGAGGCCGTCGTGGGAGTGGCTCCTCTTCATCCCGCTCATCATCCTCTTCTGGATCTTCTGCCAGGGAGTTGCGTTCATCTTCGCGCGCGTCACCGTCCACTTCAGGGACCTCAGCCAGGTCACCCCGTTCATCTCGCGGATGATCTTCTACACGTCCGGTGTCTTCTTCTCCCTCAATGAGATGATCGACCGACTCGGAAGGCCCGAACTCCAGCCGCTGGCCGACTGGCACCCGCTCAACGAGGTGCTCTCGATCAGCCGCGGCATCCTCATGAACGGCTACGAGATCCCGTATGAGTACTTCGGCTACTTCGCGATCTGGGCGTTCGCGATCTTCGCCTTCGGCTTCGTCTTCTTCTGGCTGGCAGAGGAAAGGTATGGTCGCGATGAGTGAGACAGAGAAGGCCCCCGCCGAGGTGACCGAAACGACCCCGCCCGTCGTCATCGCCGATAACGTCCACGTCCGGTACAAGACGCTCGCCACGGGCAAGCGGCTCAAGCTCGGCGCCGGTGGTGGGCTGCTGCAGAAGACCCGCGGACTGCGCGAGGTGCATGCGCTCAAGGGCGTGAGCTTCGTCGCGCACGCGAATGAGTCGATCGGCGTCATCGGCAGCAACGGCTCCGGCAAGTCGACGCTCATGCGCGCGATCACCGGGCTCACTCCGACCTCGGAGGGCGCGGTCTATGCGAGTGCGCGGCCGAATCTCCTCGGTGTCGGTGCCGCGCTCATCCCGGATCTCTCCGGTGCCCGCAACATCATCCTCGGTGGTCTGGCGCTGGGATTGACCCGGTCGCAGGTCGAGGAGAAGTTCGACGACATCGTCGACTTCACCGGCCTCGGTGACTTCATCGATATGCCCATGCGCACGTACTCCTCAGGGATGTCGCAGAGGCTGAAGTTCGCGATCGCCACGGCCGTTCAGCATGAGATCCTCATCGTCGACGAGGCGCTGGCCGTGGGTGACAAGAAGTTCCAGCAGCGCAGTGAGGGCCGGATCCGTGAGATCCGGGAGAACGCGGGAACGGTGTTCCTCGTGTCGCATTCGATGCGGTCGATCCGCGATACGTGCAACCGCACGATCTGGATCGAGAAGGGCGTCCTGCGCGCCGACGGCCCCACCGACGACGTCGTCAACGAGTACGAGTCGTTCAAGTAGGCACTGCCGCGTCCAGAGCAGAACTCT
>NZ_BAAAMB010000006.1:219049-264204 GCF_039528855.1 Brevibacterium sanguinis
GTGTCAGTTCCAGACTCCGCGGGTGTCGTGGACGATCTTCTGCGCGAGCAGAGTGCGATCGATGCGGGCGAACTCGTTGTGGTCGACGAGCAGGAGCACGATGTCGGCTTCTTTCACGGCCTCGTTGAGTTCGGTGAGGGTGACGTTCGCACGTGCCGAGAGGTCAGAGGGCAGGTCATCGATGTTCGGCTCGACTGCCATGATCGTCGCTTCCGGCAGCTCGTCGGAGAGCTGGTTGACGATCTGCCGGGCGGGGCTCTCGCGCAGGTCGTCGATGTTCGGCTTGAAAGCGAGTCCGAGTGCCGCGATCTTCACGTCCGAGATCCGCTTCGCCTGGGGGAGGAGCTTGTCGAGGACGAACTGCGGCTTCGAGTCATTGACCTCGCGCGCGGTCTTGATGAGCGACGAGTGCTCAGGCGTGGTCGCGACGATGAACCACGGGTCGACGGCGATGCAGTGGCCGCCGACGCCGGGACCCGGCTGGAGGATGTTGACGCGCGGGTGATGGTTGGCGAGGTCGATGAGCTCCCAGACATTGATGTCGAGGTTGTCGGCGATCATCGACAGTTCGTTGGCGAACGCGATGTTGACGTCGCGGTAGGCGTTCTCGGTGAGCTTGGACAGCTCTGCCGTGCAGGCATCGGTCATGAGGAACTCGCCCTCACAGAAGAGCTGGTACAGGTCGCGGGCGCGTTCGCCGGCGTTGCCGTTGAGCGTCCCGACGATGCGGTCGTTCGTCCGCAGCTCGATCATGATGCGACCGGGAAGCACGCGTTCGGGGCAGTGCGCGAAGTACACCGACTGCGAGGTGCCCGGCTTGAGAGTGAGATCAGGACGCGCGGCGAGGATCGTGTCGGCGAGGAACTCGGTGGCACCGGGGGGTGACGTCGACTCGAGGATGATGAGCTCGTTGCCTTCGAGGAGCGGGGCGATCTGCTTGCCCGCAGTCTCGATGTAGGAGAGATCCGGCTTGTGACCGTCGGTGAACGGCGTCGGCACCGCGACGATGTAGTTGTCAGCGTGAGGCGTCTCGGTCGTTGCCCGAAGGAATCCCTGCGAGACGACGCCGGCCACGGTAGTCGCCATATCGGGTTCGACGAACGGAACTTTGCCCGCGTTGATGACATCGACATTGTTCTGATTGATGTCGACACCGACGACATCCGCGCCTGTGCTGGCCAGGATCGCTGCAGTCGGCAGGCCGATGTAGCCGAGACCGATGACGGCGACGGAGGGGCGGATGCTGTCTGTGGGCGCGTTCATGAACGGTGACTCCAAGCTGTCGGTGTACGTGACTTTGCATGACGGAATGCAACTTGGTCGCGGACGCGGCGAAATCGATGCAGAGCATTGCTTTCGGGCGAGGGCATCAAATGGTTGCAATTCGACGAAAATCAGGTTCAACCATATCAATGACATAAAGGTGAATATCCAGCGGCGCAGTTGTGAACAGCACCCGTCTGGCCCGAAATCACGGGTCTCCGCGGTGCTATATTGGCTGAGACGTTGCCGCATCCCCGGTGCACGGCAAGTTGGTCTTCGGTCGTAGTGCGATCTTCACGCCCCTGCGACTGACGGCAATTCCCAACGACAATTCGATGATTTTCAGTGGGCTTGATGCCCGAACAGAGGAGTATGCGTGAGCAGTGCCGATTCGGCAGCCCAGCCGACAGTCCTGGTCATCTACGGCACCCGCCCCGAAGCGATCAAGGTCGCACCGCTGGTTCGCGCGATCGAAGCCAGCACCGAGCTTCGGGTTCGCACCCTCGTGACTGCTCAGCATCGGGAAATGCTCGACCAGGTCAATGAGCTTTTCGACATCGTGCCCGACACCGACCTCAACCTGATGGCGCAGGGTCAGACCCTCAACAGCATCGCGGCGCGGGTCATCGCGGAACTTGACGCGGCATTGGATACCGAGCAGCCGGACGCTGTCCTCGTCCAAGGTGATACGACCACTGTGATGGCAGCGGCGATTGCTTCCTTCAATCGGGGAATTCCGGTCATCCACCTCGAAGCCGGGCTGCGTTCGGGCAATCTGCTCAGTCCCTTCCCGGAAGAAGCGAACCGCAAGCTGACCAGTCAGGTCACCAGTCTTCATCTTGCTCCTACCCAGCAATCGCGGGACAACCTCGTCGTCGAGGGAGTTGACTCCGCGAGTGTCGTGGTCACCGGCAACACGGTCATCGACGCACTGCAGATCGCGGTGGACATGAACGTCACTCCAAGCGATCCCGACGTCGCTGACTACGTGCGCACGGAGGGTCCGACACTCCTTGTCACCACCCACCGCCGAGAGAATCTCGGCTCGGCCATGGAGAACATCGGCGATGCCCTTGCTGAGCTCGCCGCGAGCCGCCCCGAACTCACGATCCTGCTCCCCGCTCACCGCAATCCGCTGGTTCGGGAGTCCGTCCTGCCGCGAGTGGCACCGTACTCCAACGTCCTCGTCACCGAGCCGCTGTCGTATGGCGAGTTCACCTCGGTGATGGCAGCGTCCGATGTCGTGCTCACCGACTCGGGCGGCATCCAGGAGGAAGCCCCGAGCCTGGGCAAGCCGGTTCTCGTGATGCGGGAGAACACCGAACGGCCCGAAGCCGTCGAGGCCGGCTCCGTGAGGCTGGTCGGCACCGATCGCGAAAGAATCGTCTCCGAGGTGTCGCGTCTGTTCGATGACCCCGTTGCGTACGAGAGCATGGCGCGTGCAGTGAACCCGTACGGTGACGGCGCTGCTGCCGACCGGTCCGTCGCCGCGATCGCGCAGCTGCTGGGAGTCGGGCAGCGAATCGACGACTTCTCGCCGACTCTGACTCTGACCGTCTGAGCGGCGCAATCTGTGGCCGTTTCGACGCGCACTGTACTTGTCACCCGCATGGGAGTGGGGGTCTTCGATCCCCTCTGGTGGAAGGCAAGGCTCGGTCTGTTCCGCAGCGTCACCGCCGCCAGCGTGGCTGCCATGGGCGACAGAGACCTCGTTTGGGCCGTCCTCGTCGACGCGGACCTGCCGACACCGATACTCAGCGACATCCATGACGTCTTCGACGAACGCGGCCTGTCGGACCGGGTGCGCTTCCATTTCGTGCCCGACCATTCGCATCTCAGCGACGCTGTGCGGCACGCGGTGCGGGCAGAGACTCATCCACGACAACCCATCCATGCACAGCTCCTCGATGACGACGATGCGATCTCTTCACGACTGCACGATTCGCACTTGGCCGCATTCGAGCCGCAGACCCGAGGCGCTCAAGCAGCAACCACCCCGCGCGGCGTCGGTATCGACGCGCCCCGGGGAACGCGCGGTGAACTCGTCTATCCGAGTCACGTGCCCAATACGACATTCTTCGGCAGTGCCGAGGACGTCGGCGATCTCATGCTCTCGTCGCATCGGAAATGGCTGCGCACGGCCGTCCAACGCGGCGGCTTGGCGCACAGCGTGGAGTCAGCCACTGACGATTGGCTCTACCTCTACCACCAGCAGGGCGATGGTGACTACGAGTCCCGAATCGCGGAGTTCGGAGGCGCGATGCGACCATTGGGGCCGTCCGTTCTCGACCCGTTCGGCATCGACCTCGATGACTTCCGCGACAGCGTGCGAGCTCACTCATCCACGCCGCCGACGATGGGCCTGACCTGGCGGCGCACCCAGCCGCAGCAGTATGAGCTGCTCGACCTCCGGAAGCGCGCCCAGGCGATCAAGGGACAATGCGTCCGCATCAATTCGGATATCTTCGGTGATTCGGCGCCATTCTTCTATCTGCGGTCGCCTGTCCCCCGCAGGAGGCGTCCGGTGGGTTCCACCGAGTTCCTCGGCGTTGGCACCCCGGGAACGCGGATCGAACTGTGGCTCAAAGGCAGCCGCGACTTCAAACGGATGGGCACTGCGCAGTGCGACCCGCAGGATGGAACGTGGTCGATCACGCAGAACTTCCGCGCCGCGCGGTGGCAGATCGAGCTGAGGCAGATCGCGCGGGAGACCGTGGTGAACACGCTGTCCTACGTTCTGCACGTGGCCTGAGACACTCGAGACCCAGCGTCAGTGCAGAGCAGGCGCCGCATCAGCTGTTGTCGACGACCTCGCTGAGGATCTCGCCGAGGAGGCTGCGGGACGGCGGCACATGGCCTTCTCCCGCATCGACGAGCATCGGCGCAACGCGGTGACCACCGGGCAGACCGTTCATGAACGGAGTGTAGTGGTTGGTCAAGTGGTCGGCATCGCCGGTGTTCTGCACATAGACGACAGAGTTCTCGAGTGAACCGCTGTAGAGGCTTCTGACCTCTGTCGTCGCAGGGATCTCGGTGATCGTCTCCGCGTCCCAGGCACAGGACAGATAACGTTGGACGCTGGCGGGGACGTAAGCGGAGATGTCGGTCTGCGGATTGACCGGGACGGCGATCGACCCCGGGAACTGCGCCGAATAGTACAGAGAGGCGAACCCGCCGCCTGAGGCACCGAAGAAGATCAACCGATCCGGCTCTCGGACGAACCGGGAGATCAACCGGGCCAGGTCGTCCTGGAGGCGCGGCTGGTGCTTGTTCCCCGCATACCAGCCGAGCTTGAGGCGCGGATCGACATACAGCGAAGGATCGCTGACGAACAGTCTGTTGGCCGGGATGTCTGCAGAGAACGAAGCACCCGAGAACACGGGGTAGCGTTTGACGACCTTGGTGATCGCCGCGTGGAAGAACACGACGGTGGCGTCGCAGCCCCGGTCGTCGTACCTCAGGTCGATAGGCACTCCGCCGACCGTGACACCGTAGGTGCTCGTCGGTGCCGAGACCGGCCCATCGAAAGCATCGATCGAATCGAACTCGTAATGACCTTCAGCGGGAACGCTGCGCGAGACCATCGGTCACCTCTTCTTCTCGGCGCGCAGCCCACCGTCGGGCAACGGGTTCATGCGTCTGTGTCTGCCGGCCTGTTCATCCGGTCCTCGAGGTCGCTCAGCGATTTCCGCACCTTGGTCAGCGCTTCGTCTTCTGCTCGTCTCAGGCCGACCCGGTACAGCGCCGCCAACGCCTGAATTCGCAGTTCGGTGACGTCGAAGTCGTCGACGGGCGGTTGCTGCAGGGCTTCGGAGAGCCACCTGCGGCCTGCAGACCTGTTGGCCTTCACACGGTTGCGCGTGTCCTCGATGGCTTCGACGGCGACGGCAAGCGCGCTTCCGAGTTCAGTGCGCACCGTGTCGATGTCGCGGTCGTCGAGGCGGACAGCGCAATCGGGCAGCCGGAACATATCGAAGAGTCCAGGCATCTTGTGCCCGTGTGTCTCTGAGTACACACCTGCGGCGGGCACTCCCTGAGCGGTGGCCAGGATGACTGCGTGGAACCGTGAGGTCACCAGCGCGTCGACGGTGCCGAGCGCTGTGAGATACTCGCGGAAGCCTGTCGGGTCGATGTACTCGACGCTGTCGTTCCCGAACCTCTCAGTGAGGTGATCCGCGAGCACTCGGGAGATCTCTCTGTCCGATCGGGTCTGCACGATGATGCGGACCGTGCCGCCGTTGTCGATATGGGCTTCGGCTGTGGCGGCGAACAGGGCGAACGCCCGGGACTCGCAGTAGTTCGAATCGCGGAATTTCTGGTGGACGAACGACGTGCGCCGTGATCCTGAGCGCAGACCCATGTCCTCGGGACGGAGGACGATGCCGAGCGTGTCTGTCTCTGTGGGCGACTCGTCGGGGAACCGGAGCCCGGGGACATGAAACCCGGGGTCGGGCAGAACAGGTACGTCGCGTTGTGTGGAGTTCAGTCGTCGAGACTCTGTTTCGCGGAAGGCCGCGGCAGCAGTGCCATCGAGAACGAACTCTTCGATCAAGACCCCGAGCTGTGAGTGGAACGGTCCGATCGTGGCGGGCAGCTGCACGACCGGGAGACCCACAGCTGTGGCCGCAAGCCCCGGAAGGACCCGCCAGACGAGGTCGACGACGTTGTCGCCGGCGGCGGATTCGAAGAGATGCTCGCCGGAGTTGAGCACGACCACGTCATGATCGGTCATCCCGGTGTCCTGCGCGAATCGCCCTGGATCTGCCAGGTAACCGGTGAGCAGATCGATCTCCTCACGGCCGCCCCGTGGCGTGGCGTCGACGGGGACAGTGCGAAGCGAGAGACCCTTGAGCGTGAATGTCGCCCGCCGATAGAAGGCGTCGGACGGCGCGAGGGTGACGGCCGTCGAGGACGCGATGTCGATTCCCGCGCGGCGGAGCGTGTCGACGGCGCCCGCATTGATCGCGAGGTCACCCCAGTTCGATGCCACATGTCCGTAGAACAGCATTGCCTTTGTCACGTGGATCGACTGTCCTCCGATTGAGGTCGGTGAGCATCGGTGTGGTCCGCTCCGCTGAGCAGACCCGAGAGCACCGTGTCGACGATCTCGCCGATTCTGCGCCAGCTTCGGTCGCTCCTCACCCATTGTGCCGCAGCTGCGGTCATCCCGGTGAACGAACCCTGGTCCGTGACCGCTGCGGTGAGCGCCTCAGCAAGTGCGTCGACGTCGCCGGCCGGAATGACGAGACCGCGTTCTCCATGTCCGGCGATCTCGGCGAGCGCGGCGACATCCGAGACGATGACGGTCTTCTTCGCCGCCATCGCTTCGAACGGCTTCAGGGGCGAGACTGCCCTGGTCGCCGGGGTCGCCAGCCGGGGATACGCGCACACATCGATCATCGAGTACAGGCGGCTGACCGCCTCGTGGGGCATGCGGCCGGTGAAGTGGAGGACCGATTCGTCGAGGCCCACCTCTTCGGCAAGTACGCGCAGGCGATCCGACTCCGCCCCGTCTCCGACGAGGACTGCACGGAATTCGACGTTCCTCTCTTTGAGTCGAGCCAGAGCGCGGATGAGAATGTGCAGACCTTCGTACTCGACGAACGAACCGACGTAGCCGATGACAGGAACTGAGGCATCCCACCCCATGTTGGAGAGGAGAGTCTCATCCTTCTCTCGGGCGGAGAACTCATCGATGTCGACGGCATTGGGCAGCAGCTCCACGGGACGTGTCGTGGAGACGCGGGAGCCGATGATGTCCTTCATCGCTTCGGTGAGCGTGACAACGGCATCTGCCCCGCTCAGCACGGCATCCTCCAACCGCACGGTTCGAGCACGTCGGCCCTCCATGAGAGCGGAGTTCGACGCTTCGTAGACCAGCTCCCACATTCCGGAGACTTCGTACAGCACGGGCAGACCGAATCGCTTCGCAGCGATGAGTCCCGGCAGTGCCGAGACGTATGTCGATCTGAGGTGGACCAGGGACGGTCGCTCTCTTCTGATCAGTTCGACATAGTGGTCGACGGACTCCTGCATGTAGGAGTACTCACCGTCCCTGCGCGTGCGGCCGGAGCCGATGCGAACATAGCGCACGCCGTCGTGGTCGAGTGCAGAAGTCGCACCGGGAGAAAGGTGGTTGGTCGCTTCGGGGAACCCAGGACGAGTCGCTGCAACGACCTCGTAACCCTGGGCGCTGATGGCCTTGAGGATGCTGTGGGCCCGGACAGCGTAACCGCCGCTCTGCTCCGGTGCGCTCGCATGGAGGATGGAGAGGACTTTGCCGTCGATCCGCTCGATCTGCTCGGGCTTCTGTGACAGGGCATCGTCTCGCGCGGAGATGAGCTGAGCCGCCGCTGCCGCCTCACGCCGCAGGCGTTCATCGGAGGCCGACCGATGTGACGGTTTGGCGGGCAGGGCCGCGTCTTCGAAGCGTCCGGTGCCGAAATTCGCCCGCAGGAGACGGGCCGCGTGCGCCTTGCTGCGTTGGGATGACGGCACGGCGTGCAGGAGTGCCACGGCTTCCTCGAAGAAACCCGAGGCTCCGAGGTGTCCGGTGAGTCGGGTCTTCAGCTCAGGGCTCGAGTGAGCCGGCTCGCTGAACTTCACCGCTCGAGCGAACCCGCGACCGGCGGACTTCAGCGGCAACAGCTGCGCGAGTTCGGTTCGCATGGAGTCGACGACGGATCCTCGGTGGGGGAGGAGGGCGTCCGAGCGATACAGGGACAGGGCACCGACGGCAGCAGCGATGGTGGCCAGGTCCGCCTCGTTGTCGATGACGAGGTCGTCCGGCTTGCCGGCGAGCAGAAGTTCGCCCCCGCCTGCGGTGATGAGGCCGTAGCCCTCGGTGCGCAAGGGAGCGACCACCACCGGTTCCATCCATTCGAGGTGCCACGGCGCGATGTCGGCGACGAGGTGAGCCGCGTGGATCGGAGACTCGGTGACGAGCACTGGGACGACGGGGAGCAGCTGAATGGTGGTGAGCACCGATCGCAGCGCTTCTTTCGTCTCCGCCCCCGACTGAAGGTGAATGGTGAGCACATCGTGGTGGATTCCGACAGGTTGAGCGTCGAGGCGCTCAAGGAGAGCTCGCAGCCACGGGCTTGATCCATCTGCTGTGTCGGCGTCGACAAATTTCACAGAACCGTCCGCCCCGATGATCAGCGAATAGTTCTGACGTGCGTTCGCAGGCAGTTCAGTCCCGGGCGATACCTGCCTGAGCGCCGTCAGCCTGCGCTTCTGCCACGGCTTGGCGGCGGCGGGAGCGGCGTGGTCGGCGAGGAAACGCGCGGTCCCAGTATGACCTTGAGCTGTGAGGACGTCCGTGACGAAGCGGGCGCGATGCGGCGTTCCTTCGCGAACGGCGCAGCGGAACAGCACTCGGCAGGTGAGATTCGAAGACACCGTGGGGTTCAATGTCGCGCAGATCCGCCTGACTGCTCCGCTCAGATCGTTCGCGTGGTCGGACAGCAGGGCTGCCGACAGTTCGACGGCTTCGACGAGGTCGGTAATGGCAATGCCGTCGTCGGGCAGTGCGGTCGCCCGGGAGTCGACGGCCAGCGTTGGGGATTCACTCGTCACTGTTCACCTCCAACTGGTCGAGGACGCGGTTGATCTCGAGGATCGTCTTCGGTTTCGAAAGAGGATTGTGGCCGCCGGCCTGGTCGACGTACACCGCCACATCAACTCGTGGCGAGGGCGCACGGCCAACGGCGGTGCGCATTCCCTTGATGAGCGCAGGCAATTGGGCGTTCGCGTCGTTTCCGCTGGCGGCGTTGACGAGATATCGGGTTGTCGGGACGTGGCCGAAGGCTGCGAATGCGTGCGCGACTGACGTTCTGTCGGGGAACTCCTCCGATATCTCCGCTGCCGGCTTGCCGTCATAGGTGCTATGGCAGATCGTCCGGACGTTCTGCGGCATGTAGAGCGTCCAGTCGATCTGAGCGTTGTTGACCAAGGACGATGCGCCTTCGTCGCGTGCGGCGACTTGCAGTGCTTGGAATCCTCCGGCGCTGCTTCCGTAATAGAGACGTGACCGACTGGGAACGTCGAGGGCGGCCGCCACGTAGAACGCCGCTTGTGCCAGCGCAGGAATGGCGTAGCCGGTGCCTGAGCCCTGTCCCCATCCGATGGTGATCTGATTGTCGGACCGCAGGGTCGGGTCGGCGAGGAAGAGCACATCGGCAGAGATTTCATCGACCCAGGTGCGGCGTTGGAAGACCTCTGCAGGATCCTTGTCCTCCTGCCGACGGACCGCTCCGTTGAAGGCGATGAGCAGACGACCGGCGGTCTGGTCTCCGCTCCACAGCATTGCGGGGACCGTCACTGTTCCCGCGAGGACGTCGAATCGCTGTAAGCGCCCCGGCCGTCTGGTCAGCGGGTCGCCGACGAGCAGTGTTCCGAGTCGGTCTACAGGATGCTCCGCGGTGGTGTCGCGGTCAGTCATGCGGTCCTGCGTGGAACGTCGCAAGTTCGGGGTCGGTCCACGACGTCTTCCCGTAGAACTTCGTCAGTCGGCGGATCAGCGAGCGGCACTCGCTCTTTTCTTCGGGCGCGACGAATTCGAGCTTCTGCAGGAACCAGCCCTTGACGAAGGGCTCCAATCGCTTCGTGTTGTAGTCGTCGAGCAGACCGATATCACGCAGCCAGGTTGAACGGTCCTCTTCCAGGGGAAGGTATTTCTCGTAGAACCGCGGTCCGATCGCGTTCACTGTGGAGTTCGTGACCGCCGCATAATAGGTGTGAATCACAGTATTGGTGATGCCGATTCGCCGGGCGTGGAAGAGCATCTGCTGGAAGAAGTACGAGTCCTGTCCCACCGCACCGACCGGCTGATAGATGCCCAGACCCTTCAGCCACTGTGCGTCGGCAACGAGCGCCTGAATGCTCATCGGCTGGAACTTCACGCGCGAGAGGGCGTTGTCGGCAAGCACTCCTCCTTCACCGACGACCGGGCGGAGGATTCCTGCGTTCTTCACGGCGACGCGATTGTGCTTGAATCGCATCATGTTTCCTATGGCGAAGTCGTAGCCGTTCTCCTTGACCATGTCGAGGAGAAGAGCAAAGCCGTCATTGCTCTGCTCGTTGTCGGGATCGAGATAGGTCACATAGGGAGTGGTCGCGAGCTCGAGGCCCTTGTTCCTCGGTCGTGAGGCGCTTCCGGAACCGCCCGCAGGGAACCTGTGCACGCGGACATTGGGATATGTCCGATCGAGTTCGCCGAGAATCGCAATGGTTTCGATGTCGGTGGATCCGTCGTCGACGAGGAGGATCTCTGCCCGACTGAAGATCGACGACCGCCGCAGCGATTCGAAGCATTTGAACTTGAGATGCCTGCCGTTGTTGTAGACGGGGACGATGATGGTGATCTCGCGGTCTGTGCTCAGCTCGATGCGATCGGTCGGCGCCTCAGTGAGGTCGGTTGCGACAGACAGGGTGGAGGAAGAGGGGTTGCCGTTGGAACCCAGCGGTGATCCGCCGTGGACCCACCGTGCGCGGAATCGGGAGGATCGATCTTCGTGATCCCTGAACTCGTAGAGGGCCTCGGGTGCGGCGACCGGATGAAGTGAGATCTCGTCAGCGTTGGCGAATTTGAAGGCGTTGACGGCATCCTGCACCAGATTCGGGCCGGCGGCGTTTGCATCGTCGAGTTCGAGCACGATGTCCCCGTCGTCACCGGCACGTCGATGGTCGTCATCCGATCGCAGCTGAGCGATCGGACCGGCAAAGGTCTGAGCCGCGGTGAACTCGGCGAAGGCGCCGTTCTCGAGCCCCTTGACGTACACGGTGTGCTCTGGAGTCGGCGTGGTGATTCCCAGACTCGAGGTGATGGTGTCGATGCGGTCGAACGCGGTGTTCCCGGTGAACGCACTCCGGATGCCTGCAACCTGAGCCTGGCGAATGCTGGTCTCGGTCAGTGCTTCGACAGTCTGCTTCATATCGATCACGCTGTCGGGGATGCAGACATGCGGGTAGAGCGAGTTCACCCCGGCGTTGTAGTTGGACACGATGAACGTGCCCATCGCCTGCAGTTCGATGACGCGATTGGCGAACATGCTCTGACTTGCGATCACCGAATTGAGGTTGATCGCCACCGGCAGCAGTCTCTGCAGTCCAAGCAGCACATCATGGTCGAGCGGTCGGTGCAGATGCGAGATATAGCGTTCGGGGAAGAGGTACCGCTCAGCATTCGCGAATCGCTTGCCGTCGATTTCGAGATTCCGGTCGATGATCGTGAGATCGGCCTTGGCTTCGAGGAGACCGTCGAAGATCTTCTGCGCGGAGGATTTGCGTTCGTGGTACTTGTGGTCCAACCACGATCCTGCGAAGACGAACTCGCGTCCCTGGTGGCGCATGCTGCCCAGCGGATTGTGGTGGACGTAGTTGACGGCGAATGGCAGCACCGAGACCGGAATGTCGGCCTTGAGATAGGCCTGGTACTTCGGCACGCATTCTGCGGCGCTGGTGAACACGTGATCGGCGTACTTCGCCAACGACGCGAACCGCGCGTAGTTCGGAGGGTCCTCCTTCGAGTAGTACGCGACAGGAATGCCGCGCTCGCGGGCGAAGGGGATGACCCCGTTGTCGAGCGCGTTCCGAGAAGGAGACCCGGACAACGACACATGGAACCACTCGTCGTTGAGCCCTCGCCACGCCGATGTGAGGAGAAGAAGGTCGATGTCCTCCATCTGCTCGGCGTACAGATCGGGATGGATCGGGACAAGGTGAGCTGCGTCCTTGAGCGAATCGTAGAGGAACCGGTCGGCGATGATGCCGATGCGGACGTTTCGACGCTGGTCCCAGCGCTGGCCGTGTGGAACAGGGAGACTCTGCGACTCAGCGACGAGCGCTGCGACCTTCTCCTCGACGGGACCTGCGAAATCGGCGTACCGTTCGAGGTACTCTTCGCGTGTTGTCGCCAGATCGAGATAGGGGTGCTGCCCGAGCAGCCCATCGAGGAAGTAGTCGGAGCGGACGTGGTCATGCATCGTCCGATTGCGGGTGCGAACAGCGTTGAGCTGCCGGACTCGCAGGTTGATCTGATCTTGGCGCTTCTTGACCTCTGCACTCTTCATCAGCGAACCCCTGCCGATGTTCCGGCAGAGCCGTTGGGACGCCGGAACCGCCAGTAGGCGCGTTGCAGCCGCATTGCCTTGGACTCGAGGAGTCGCTCAAGTCGCTCGTTCACAGACGCGAGCTTCGTGTCCCGTTGGGCCAGCTGGGTCTTGAGCTTGGTGATCTCCTTGTCGCGCTTGCGAATGCCGCCGAGCAGCTTTGACTCCCGGTCATAGACCGCAAGAAGCTCCTTCACCATGGCGTCGTTCTCCTTCGACGTCTCGTCAACGATGCGAGCAACGTTTCGCCGGACGGTGTCCAGGTCGTCGGATTCACGCGTATCGATCATCTAGTCAGGCTCCAGGTGTCCGTTGTGCACAGTGAGACTTCGGCACACGACGACCAGCGTGCCGCGCAACGGTCGGCACACGCTGCCGAAAGTGAGCGATCCTGGCGCCATCGGCGTCAGGCGGCAACGGGATCCGCATCATGCTGCGTCGTCCACCATGCCTGACGGCTCAAAGTCCCACCGTGAGATTTCACAGTCTCATCGCCACGTTACCGACGGCCAAGTGCGAAATCCGCTGTCTTCACCAACAGTTCACATTGCCCTTGCGAAGTGTTCTGCCGCGTTCACCTGGAATGGGCTGTTCGCAGGTTCGCCTGCGGCCCGTTGGTCAGAAGCAGTAGTGGCCATCGGCGTAGCCGAAGGCGTGGACGTCGCTGTTGGCGAGCAGAAGGCTCTCCTCGACCGACCACGTATGGGCATGGTCTCCGCGGACCTGAACGAAGTTGAAGCGATCTGCAGAGTAGATCCGGGCACCGCGGTCGACCAGTCGACGTTGCAGCTCCGTGTCTTCGCCCAGTGTGCGTTCGGCGAAGGGGTTGTCGAGGAGCGTCGACCGCTTCGCCATCATGGTCGGCCCCATCACGAGATCCGTGTAGCGGTGCTCGCGCTCCGGGAAGCGGAGCATGACGACGTCGTTGCCGCGCAGGTGGAGATAGTGCGCCTGTTTGCCCACCAGATCGGCTGCCGAATAGCGCAGTGCAGCCAGCTGATCCGACAGGTAATGATCGCCGTAGACATCGTCGTCGTCCATCTTGGCGATGACTTCTCCGGAGGCCGCTTCGATTCCCCGGTTGAGGCACACGCCGAGCGGGAGGTCACCGGCGACCTCGACGACCTCGATGTTCTCGATTCCGGCGTCGCGTGCGCGCGCTGCGAGGTCTGCGGGCGGACGGAATCCGTGGGCGACAAGGATGAGCTCCCTGTCCGCATGCTGCTGCCGTGCATGCGTGGCGATGACTGCGCCGAGGTGGTCGGGCCGGTTCGTCGACACCACTGCGGAAACGCTGCTGGAGAACGGAGAGGCATGGGGGATCCCGATCGCATCCATCACGTCCATCGCCCTGTGACTGTATGTGTGCTCGGCCCAGATTCGCCGCTGTGCCAGATGCACCATGCGATCACGCAGCTCCGGGCTGCGGACGAGTGCGCGCAGACTCCATTCGGCTTCCTCTTCCGTCTCCGGTTGGCTCACCTCGGTGGTGGGGAAGAACGCCCGGGTCGCAGCGCTCGGTGTCGACACGACAGGAGTGCCGGCGGCGCTGATCTCGAAGATCCGGCGAGCGCACATGCTCGGAGAGTCGACGACGGAGTTCACATTGAGGAAGACCTTGTAGTGCTTGTAAGCGGTGAGCAGGTTCCGATAGGGGAGTGAGCCCACAACACGTTGCGCCAGCTCTCCGGGGAACTGATAACGGTCATCGTCGCCGAGGAACCGGGAGAAGATCTCCAACCCGTGCTCCATGCGACCCGACACGGTGTCAGCGGCACCGAGCAGCAGATCCATCTGCTCCCGGCGTTCAGGATACTTGTGAGCGAAGTACATCCCCGCGAAGGCGATGTCACGGGCTGCGGAGTTCTTCGCCGGGCGGGCAGGGTTGTGGATCGCAGGCTGCGCCGCGAAGGGCAGAGCGGCGACACGGTCATGGCCCAGATGATCCCGATACCGGGGCACCAGCCGGACATCGCTGGTGAAGACCACGTCGCAGAACTCGGCGAGCGGAAGGAAGTCGTCGAAGTGCGGAGGGTCCTCCTTGTTCCAGAACACAGTGGGAATTCTGCGGCGACGACATTCGGTCAGCAGTTCGAGCACCTCACTGCTCGGCCCGACAGGGCCCGTGAGCTTGTACTTCCACTCACCGGAGTTGCCGCTCCACGCCGATTCGATGAAGACGAAGTCCACATCGTCGAGCTGAGCTCGCCACGACCTGGGAGACAGTGCGACAGTGTTCCACTCGTAGCCGAAGCTCATTGCGGAGAACTCGTCGAGAATGACCCCGACCGTTGTCTCACCGAAGACCGGTAAGCGGGTCGGAACCGGTGCCTCGGGGAACAGTTCGAGGAGTACCTCTGGTGAGAGGCTGCCGGTGACCACGCGGTTCGTTGACTCTGCGGCTCCCTGGACCAGGGTGCGGCGCCGCGCCCAGGTCGCCAGTTGGCTGCGTCCGCCCTTCCGTAGATGCCACAGTGCGGTGCGCAGAGTGCGGAACGGCGTGTTGGCCAAGATGCGGTCGCCTTTCGGTGAAGTCACGGTGAGAATCGGCACAGTCGGAATCGGCAGCGTCACGATGAAGCATTCGGCTGCCGGCCGATCCATGTGGTGTGGACCCAGAATCGGCAGTGTCGAGAGTGAGCGTGTTGCGGTTTCGAGAGCCGAGTCACGAATGCCCTCACTGCCGAGTCACAAATGCCTTCTCGCTCAATAGTACAATCGTGAGGTCGGCCGAAGCCGACCGGTGTCGCGACGGCAAAAACAGCAATGACGGTGGTATGGCAGAGCGATGCGCGCCCATCGAGTGAAATGAGGATTGTGGGAAGCAGGACCGGGCCCGAAGCCTCACGCACCCGTTTTGCCAAGGATCTTCTGGCCGTTGTCCGATCCCTGGCAGACGGCCTGATCTTCGCACTCATCGTCTGCGTGATGGTGCTCTTCCGCTTCGACTTCCATCTCACGTCGCTCAGTCTCGCGGGGATGCTCGTCTCCGCGGCAATCGCCGTCGTCGTCTTCCTCGTCTGCGGTCCCCTCGCGGTTTACCGCGGTCGCTATCATGACGGATCCCCGGATCAATTCGCGGCAATTGCCGGTACCGTCGCTCTTGCCGTCGGCCTGATGTGGGTGGCCGAATTCGCATTCGTTTCCCGACTTCTCATTCCCACCAGCGTCCCCATTGCCGCAGGCGCAATGATGCTTGTAGTGAAGAGTTTGGAGAATTGGGTTCGACGGAACTATCGGCAGCGATTGCGGTCGGGTTCCCGCTCGTCCAAATCCGCGCTCATCATCGGTGCCGGAACCCAGGGCATGCGGGCTCTCGACATGATCGCAGAGGATCGCAGCCATGAGTACTCGGCTGCGGGACTACTTGACGACGATCCCCACAAGCGCCATCTGCGCTACAACGGGATTCGCGTCCTGGGACCGATCTCCGACGTGGCCAATCAGGTCGACAGGACCGGTGCGTCGGTCATCATCATCGCGATCGCCGATCTTCCTCCCGAAATGCTCCAGCGCATCGCCTCGAGCCTCGACGGCCGCCCCGTCGAGATCAAGATCCTCCCGACGATCGCCGAGTCCGACCTCGGCCGTCAGGAATCGCACGTCCCTGCTGTTTCGGATCTGCGGACGAGGAACTTCCGCGACATCAGCCTCGAAGACCTCATCGGACGCAAACCGATCTCAACGAACATCGACGACATCTCCTCCGCGATCAGCGATCGGGTCGTCCTCGTCACCGGGGCCGGCGGCTCGATCGGGTCGCAGCTGTGCCGACAGGTGGCACGGTTCTCTCCTGCGCGACTGGTGATGACCGACCGTGACGAATCCGGTCTCCACGCGACCCAGCTCGGGCTCGAAGGTTCTGCCCTGCTGACCAGCGACGACCTGGTGCTGGGTGATCTGCGGGACACGGCGTTCATCGACTCCCTCATCGCCGACGTCAAGCCGGACATCATCTTCCATGCTGCGGCCCTGAAACATCTGACGTTCCTCGAGCGATTCCCCGAGGAGGCCATTCGCACCAACGTCGGCGCGAGCCTGGATCTGCTCAACGCCTCTCTCGCCAATGACGTCGAATCATTCGTCCACATCTCCACCGACAAGGCCGCGAATGCGATGTCGGTTCTCGGGAGGACGAAATTCTCGATCGAACGCGCCATCGCCTCGGTGGCGGCGGAATCGGGGCGCCGGTACATGTCGGTGCGATTCGGCAACGTCCTCGGCTCGCGCGGATCGGTCCTTGAGACCTTCGTCGCCCAGGTCGCTGCCGGCGATCCGGTGACCGTGACCGATCCGGACGTGACGCGCTACTTCATGACGGCAGACGAAGCATGTGAACTGGTGCTCCAGGCCGCAGCGATCGGCCAGCCGGGTGAGACTCTCGTCCTCGATATGGGTGTGCCCATCAAGATCGACGATCTCGCTCGTCGGGTGATCGCGTTGAGCGGACGCTCGGACGCCCAGATCGTCTACACAGGGCTGCGCCCGGGGGAGAAGCTCACCGAGTCGCTGCTCTCGCCCGGTGAGGAAGACAACCGCCCGATTCACCCGCTGATCACGCAGGTGAAGATCGTCCCCGTTGAGATCTCCGCCTTGCGCGACCTGGTGACCCGCGCCCGAGACGCCAGCGCCTTCCGCAGGCGCGACGATCTCGCTTCCGACCTCGAGGCCATCCTCGACAGCTCTGACTCGGGCGGCGACCGCACGCTCACCACCGGCAGCTCGGATTCGGCCGTGCCTGCGAAGTCGCTGACCAGCACCACGGCGGATCCCTCACCCGACAACGGCACAGGTGCGGGGGACGCGAGCAGATGACTGTGCTGCCTGTTGTTGTCCTCATCGTCGCGGCAACAACGACGATCGGCACTGCCTTGGTGGTCTTCCCTCTGCTCCGCCGTGCGGGGGTTGTCGACGTGCCGTCCCATCGCTCCTCGCACACCGAGCTGACGGTACGCGGTGGGGGAATCGCGATCGGCTGCGGCGTCACCATTGCGACGATCGTCGCCACCGTCTGGAACATTCTCGAGAACGGCGCCTTCGGTCTCGGAGGCATTCTCATGTCCGTCGGCTTCCTCGTCCTCACGTGGTGCTATTCGGTCATCGGCATGAGCGATGACCTCGATTCGCTCCAGCCCATAGCCCGCCTGATCGGGCAGGTGGCACTGGCCCTGATCTTCAGCGGTTGCATCGCTCTGGTGTCGGATCACGGAATCTCCCAGGTCATCGTCTTCGCCGTCATCGGCGTGACCCTGGTCAACGCCGTGAACTTCGTCGACGGACTCAACGGCTACGTCACCGGCTGGGCGATCGTCACCGGGGCCTGGTACGCCTTCGTCGCTTCCTGGACCGGACAGGACGACGTCATGATTCTCGCCCTGGCGCTGACCGGGTCCGCATGCGGCTTCCTGCCCTTCAACGTCGGGAAGGCGCGAGCATTCCTCGGCGACACCGGAAGCTACGGGATCGGAGCCGCAGTCTTCGCTCTCGCCGTGTGGCTCTTCGTCTCGGGCGTGCCGATCGTCGTCGTCATCGCTCCGCTCGTCTTCGTGCTCTTCGATGTCGGTTCCACGATCGCGTGGCGGCTGTTCCAGGGAGAGAACATCCTTCTAGCCCATCGGAAGCACATCTATCAGCGGATTCAGCAGGCGGGCTGGTCCCACGGGACGGTGTCGCTCTTCCACGCCGCGCTCACCGTGCTGGCATGTGTGCTCGCCGTTCCGACTCTCATCTCCGGGAACACGGCATCGACCTATCCGGCCCACGTGTTCTGGGTGGGACTGCTTGCGCTCTACGCACTCGTTCCGCTGTGGCTGCGACGCCGCGATTCGGTGCGGGCGGTGCCGGCATGAGAATCCTCCTGCTCTCGCACTACTACTGGCCGGAGGTCGGAGCGCCGCAGCGTCGATGGGGCACCATGGTCGGTCATCTCATCGCCAGCGGTCATGAGATCGTCGTCGCCGCCCCGCATCCTCACTACCCCTACACCCGGCGTGACGAATTCTTCGGGTCGTCGGTCGGGCATCGGCGAACCCGTGTCCGAGCCCGTCTGGGCGGCAGCTGGGACACCGGTGAATTCGGTGAACGGATCATCCGCGTGCCCTATCTCCACAGCGGAACATCGATGGCTCGGCAGCTGCTCGATCAGGCCGTTGCCGCGACCGGGGCGATCAGCACCTCGCTGCGCACCATGAGGGGAACACATCGCCCTGACGTCATCATCTCGACGACACCGGCCCTGCCGACGCTGCTGGCGGGGGATTTCGTGTCCCGACTTCTCCGCGTGCCCCATATCGCCGAGGTGCGCGATGCGTGGCCGGATCTCATCCACGAACTTTCCCTGGTGACCAATGCGACGGGACGGTTCCTCCCGACGACGCTGACCGGGAGACTCGAAGACTCCGTGCTGCCCGGATACCTCACTCGCGCACAGCGCCGCGCCGCAGCCGTCGTCGTGACCACCGAGAGCTTCGCCCGTCGTCTGCGTGAGCGGGGGATCAACGCGACAGTGGTGCGCAGCGGGGTGAGCCGTGCGGAGATCGACTCCGGCTCATTTGACATCGTCGAACCGCTGCAGGGCCGCGAGCGCGTGAATCTCCTCTACGTCGGCACCGTCGGCCGGTCACAGGATCTGGGATCTGCCATCCGCGCCTCGGTACTGGTGCCCGGCGTCCGCCTGCGGATCGTCGGAGACGGCGCGGACAAGGCCGCCCTCGTCGCACTCGCTGAGGAGCTCGGTGCCCCGGTGGACTTCTTCCCGCAGACGACGGGCACCGAACTGGCAGCGCACTGGGAGTGGGCGGACGCCGGCCTCGTCAGCCTCGGCGACGTTCCCGCAC
The DNA here is from genome assembly GCF_039528855.1 of Brevibacterium sanguinis. NCBI lineage: Bacteria > Bacillati > Actinomycetota > Actinomycetes > Micrococcales > Brevibacteriaceae > Brevibacterium > Brevibacterium sanguinis. The sequence continues at coordinate 238,260 of NZ_BAAAMB010000006.1, forward strand.
ATACGCGCACCGTGCCGTCGAAGCTCTATTCGCTCATGGTGCGCGGCGTCCCCGTGCTCGGCATCCTCGCCGGCGAGGCTGCGGAGATCATCACGGTCAACGGTGCCGGAACCGTCGCACATCCTGGTGACGTTGCGTCGATCGCCGAGGCGATGCGGCTCTTCTCCACCTCCGTCGTCGAACCGAGCCACCGGGCACGCCAGTGGGCGATCGACCACGCCTCGGTCGAGGTCATGGGCCGTGCCTACGAGGCTCTGTTGGAGGACGTGTGTCGGTGAATCCGCTCTTTCTCGGCCGCCAGATCGTCAATGCGATCGCCACGACCACGGCTCATGTCCGTGAGGACAGGGTGTTCTTCGGCATGCAGCTCGCCCGGCGTCTGCCCTCCTCGGCATCGCGAACGGTCGGCCGACTGCTCAATCGTCTGCCCGGTCCTGCGTCGCGCACGGCGGCGGCATGGCTGCTCGGGCAGGAGTCTCACGCCCGCGAACTCGTCTGCGAGTACGAAGAGGCGCGGCCGTCGCGTCTGCTCGGCGAGATCGCGCTCAACCTCGGACAGCTTGAGCCGGCGGCGCGGATAGCGGATCGCATCGCCAACGGCTCGTCACTGCGCTCACGCATCCTCTGGAGCGATGGTCACATCGATGATGCGATCTCAGCACTGTCCAAGGGCGGCAGGCGCCGGCGTCTCGTCGCGGAGAAGCAGTCCCTTGAGCCCGGTTGGTGGCCGGAGGTGCCGAGTGGTGCGCTGCCGGACCGCGGCCTGAACGGCCATGGCTCCGCGCTCCCGACGTCGCTGCACGTACTGACGAATTCCCTGCCGCACACACGCTCGGGCTATGCCTACCGGAGCCACCTCATTCTCAGGACCCTGCGTGATGCCGGTCATTCCGTCGTGGCCGCGACCCGTCCGTCGTACCCGATGACGATCGGCCGGCTCAGTCCGACTCCCGTCGAGTCTGTGGACGGAGTCGACTATCTTCGCCACGTTCCGCTGCTGCCGACGGACACACCCACTGCGCGGCTCAGCGAGCAGGCGAGCTGGATCGCCGGACAAGTCGCCGAGCGCGGAGTCGATGTCCTGCACACCACCACGCATTACGTCAACGGGCTGGCCACCGGCGCCGCAGCGCGCGCGACGGGCGTTCCCTGGGTCTACGAAGTCAGGGGAGTGCTCGAAGAGACATGGGCAGCCGCCGGCGGCGGAGAAGCGGCGCGCGCGGCCCGACGCGCCAGCCAGCGCTTCGCAATGATGCGGGAGAAGGAGATCGAGGTCGCCCGCGCCGCCGATGCCGTCATCACATTGGGGGAGACCATGCGTGAGCACCTCATCGCCAATGGCGTTCCCGCGGACGCGATCACTCTGATCCCCAACTCGGTTTCGGAGGCTGTGGTCGGTGCCGACGTCACACGGTCTCCCGCAGAGGTGAGAGCCGAACTCGGACTGCCCACCGACGGCATCTGGGTCGGAACGGCAGCCTCGATCGTCGGATACGAGGGTCTCGACGACCTCGTCGATGCTGTGGCCATCGCCCGGGGCCAGGGAGTCGATCTTCGGCTCCTCATCGCCGGGGACGGTGTCGCGCTTCCCACCCTGCGCGAACGGGCTGCTGTGCTCGGGGACAGCGCCGTGTTCGCAGGCCGCGTGTCACAGACCTCTGCGATCGAATATCAACTGGCCCTCGATGCCATCGTCGTGCCGCGGAAGAACGAACCGGTATGCCGACTCGTCACACCGATCAAACCCGTCGAAGCAATGGGTCTGGCCCGACCCGTTGTCATCTCCGACCTCCCGGCTCTGAGAGAATTGGTACCGGCCGACGCTGGGCTGTGGACGGAACCGGAGAACCCGCAGCGCCTGGCCGCCGTGCTGGCCGAGCTCGCTCTCGATGCCACGGCAAGGGAGAGCTTCGGAAATAATGGTCGGGAGTATGTATTGTCTTCGAGGCGATGGAAGGACATCGGTCAGCGCTATGGTGAGGTCTATTCTCGGCTCGTGGGAGTGGAGTCGACGTGAGTGATACGCGGAATCCGCTGGGGCTGACGTCCATCCCTTCGGTCTCGAGTGAAGGCCTTGTCCCTGTCGGCAAACGCACGAGCCTGCGCAGCTACCTGTCGAGCCTGTGGGACAGGCGCCACTTCATCATCGCCGAATCGCGGGCGAAGATGTCCGGGTCGACGCGGAAGAACCTCCTGGGCTACGGATGGATGTTCCTCAACCCGTTACTGTCCGTCCTCGCCTTCTGGTTCATCTTCGGCTTCATCCTGGAGTCATCGAAGGGCATCGACAACTTCATCGGGTACCTTGTCATCGGCGTGTTCTTCTTCCAATACACAGGCAAGAGCATGACGGGCGGGACGAACGCCATTCGGTCCGGTTCATCGATGATCAAAGGCTTCCAGTTCCCTCGAGCGGCTCTGCCGATCTCCACGGTGGTGCGGAACTTCCTTGATTTTATTCCGAGCTTCGTCGTCATGGTTCTCCTCATCGCCGTCATCCCGCCGCTGGAGAACATCACGTGGCGGGTCGTCCTCGTCCTGCCCGTCATTGCCCTGCAGACGATCTTCAACATCGGTCTGGCCTGTCTGCTCGCACGGATCGGGCACAAGATCCCCGACCTCAGCAACTTCATGTCGATCATCAGCCGATTCTGGCTCTATGGTTCGGGTGTCTTCTTCTCAATCGAGGACAAGTTGGCACGGTACCCTGAGCTCCTCGCAGCGATGCAGCTCAATCCCATGCATTCGTTCCTGACGCTGACGCGGAATTCGCTGCTCTACGGAGTCGATTCGCCGCTGTGGATGTGGCTCATCGCCACCGTGTGGTCCTTCGGCCTGCTCATCGTCGGATTCTTGTACTTCTGGCGAGGGGAGGAGAGCTATGGCCGGCTCTGACCTTGACGAACCGAACATCATCGCTGAGAACGTCCAGGTTCGCTACACCGTCAACACCAACGACCCGACCCAGCAACCGAAGAATCTCGTGCAGCGGGTCAGCCGGACAATCACCGGCCGCGGTGGAACGACCACGGTCCGCGCACTGCGCGGCGTCAACTTCGTCGCCCGCGAGGGCGAGATGGTGGGGATCGTCGGGACGAACGGTTCGGGCAAATCGACGTTCCTGCGCAATGTCGCCGGTGTCGAGCAGCCTGATCGCGGTCGGATCCTGGTGCGGTATCAGCCGCTGCTTCTCGGTGTCAGTGCTGCACTCCAACCAGCGCTGTCCGGCAGTGAGAACGTCCGTCTCGGCTGCCTCGCGATGGGGCTGACCCCGGACGAGGCGGCGAACGCCTTCGACTACGTGGTCGAACTGTCGGCGCTGGGACCGGCGATCCACCGTCCGATGGGCACGTACTCCTCGGGCATGGGGTCCCGGCTGAGGTTCGCGATCGCCTTGGCTGCCCGGCCGAAGATCCTCCTCATCGACGAAGCCCTGTCCACCGGGGATGCGACCTTTGCCGAGCGTAGCGAACGGGCCATGGACGAACTCCTCGCCGAGGCGGGAACCGTGCTGCTCGTCAACCACGCGGCGAAGGTGATTCAGGAGCTCTGCACCCGGGCAGTCTGGATGCACAAAGGTGAGATCCTCATGAATGGGCCCGCCGAGGCGGTCGCCGAGAAGTACCGCTGGTGGGCGTGGAATGTGGCCAAAGGCAAAGAGGACATCGCTGACAAGCTGCTCCACGACGTGATGAGCAATGCGAAGCACGAAGGCATCAACATTCTCGAACCCGAGTTGGTTAAGAATCCGATTCCTCGACACGCCGCGAGGCCGAGCACCCGCAAGAAGAATGCGGCAGCTGCGCGGCACGTCCGTCGACAGAAGCGTGAAGTGGAAGTGGAGGAGACTTCGCCGGAGCTGCTCGCCTCAGCCGAGTCACAGGCGTGGCCGGAGCGCATCGAAGCACCGGTGTCGCAGGCGAAGTTCCCCGTTCTTCCCAAGCCCGCATCGGAAGCGGTCAGCGCCCAGGCGAAGTATGACGAGCCGCCACCGCTGCGTCTTCGTCCCGGCGACAAGAAGGTCGTTCTCCGTGCCGCAGACCCGAAGGATCGTGCCTCGTCTGTGGCTGCGGATCATGACCTGACCGGTCGTCGTCTCGCGTCCCAGGCCAGGCGAATCGCAGACCAGCGATACCAGGAACGCCAACGCCGCCGGGACCTCGACGGCACCTCGCCGTCTCCTGAGGCCGCTGGCGACGCTGCAGAGCCTCGCGACCACTCGACGGTCCCGGCTGGACGGAGCAGCTCTCAGTGAACATCGCGATCTTCGGCTCGTGCGTCAGCCGGGATACGTGCGAGTTCATACCGGACGCCAAGGTGCTTGCCTATGTGGCTCGCCATTCCGTGACCAGTCTGGAGAATCCTCATGGGGTCGGACAGTTCGACCTTGCCGGTCTGAGCTCTCCGTTCCAGAAGCGCATGGTCACCAGTGATCTGCAGGGGAGCGGGCTTGACCGCATCCGCATGGCCCGTGGCGACGTCGACCTGGTGCTCATCGATCTCGTCGACGAACGGCGCGGGTTCTGGATATTTCCCGACGGCACGACGATGACGAACTCGCTCGAAGCAGAGGCGTCTGGTGCGGCGGCAGAAGCCGAACGGGCAGGAGCTCGGCTCGTGGACTTCGGTTCGGACGAGCATTTCAAGGCGTGGCGTCGTGGTTTCATCTCCCTGGTCGACGGGTTGAAGGAATCCGGTCTTTGGGCGAAGACGGTCATGCTCGATGTCGAGTGGGCCTGTGCGATCGACGGTGCCCAGCACCCGCAATCCGACCCCGTGGCCAAACTCGGCCGACAGTGGCGACGACTGCAACGGGGTGCGAAGGAGGCGAACCGCAGCTTGGCCAACCGGCGCTCGGTCCGCGAAGCGTGGTCGAGCCTCACCAAAGTCAGGCCCACGGAGGCGGAGACCTTCGCGGACAGGGCGGCTGCCGCCAACCGCGACTACATCCGGTATCGTAATGAGGCACGTTCGCTTTTGCGGTTCGCCATCGTACGTTCGAGCAATGAGGTTCGAATCGATCGCGGCCACAAATGGGGCCCGCAGCCGTTTCACTACCGAGAGTCGGACTACCTCTCGATCGTGGACAGCATCCGCGACAAGATGAAGGAGATCGGTGGTGAACCCCAATGAGCGGTCAGCAGTGGCGTAAAGCCCTGTGGCACTTCCGCAATGGGGGAATCGAGGGTCTTCGTGAGTTTCGGCGGAGAACGCGACAAGACAGTGCAGCCTCGACTCCCGCGGGCGAAGCTGCGGCGACGTCGCTTACCGAACGCGAAGCAGCGCCCCTGCTCAGCGTCGTCATACCCGCATTCAACGCAGCTGAGTTCATCGAACGCTGCCTCCGCAGTGTCGTCGCACAGAGAGACGTCAGACTTGAGGTGATCGTCGTCGACGACGGTTCTCGCGACAAGACGACCGCGCTCGTTGGGGAACTGATCGACGATGATCCACGGATCACGCTCATCAAGAGCACCAACGCAGGGCCTGCCGCGGCTCGCAATCTGGGTGTCGAAGCATCGAGTGGTGACTTCATCACGTTCGTCGATGCCGATGACGAGGTGCTCCCGGGTGCATTTTCGACGATGGTCGATTCGCTGCTCCGGACAGGATCTGACATCGCCACAGGATCCTACGTTCGGATCGGAGCGACGGGGCGGAACCGTCCGAAGCTCACCGCGCGCGTACATGCCCGCCAGCGTCTGGCAGTGCGACTCTCGGATATGCCAGAACTCCTCGAGGAGCCGGTGCTGTGGAACAAGGTCTACGGCCGCGAGTTCTGGTTGCGTCACGTCGGCGAGATGCAGACTTTCGCCAACTATGAGGATCAGGAACCGGTCTACCGCGCATTGGTCAGCGCTGCCGCGATCGACGTCCTCACGACGGACGTCTATGCCTGGCGTCTCGCGGACGGGCGGCGAACCCGGTCGCGGCGCAAGGGCAAGCTCACCGATCTCCGGGCCCGACTTCGTGTGATCGAGGCGCTCAAATCGACGCTGACTCACGAACCGGGGAATGTTCGCCGTTACGCATTCGCCATCTGGATGGGCACCGACCTGGCCATGCATGCGGAGTACCTCGACACCGCCTCGAAGAAGTTCAGGAAATCTCTCACCGGGGCCGCATCCAAACTGCGCAAAGAGATGCCGCGCAGTGCATGGGAACTCATCTCCGCACAGTCTCGTCTCTACATGTGGGTAGTGGCATCTGGCCGCCTCGAGGACATCGAGGAGGTGTTGGGCACCCGGTCCGAGGAGACGACCGCGGTACCACTTGACTTCGTCAACGGTCATTGGGCTGTTGCCCCCACTTACCTCACTCGATTGACGACACGCATTCCCCCGCGTCTCGTTCGGGCCCACGAGGTGGATTTCAATCCTCGGTTCATCGTCCGTAATGTGCGGTGGGTGGATGATCGCATCATCGAACTTCAAGGGTGTGCGTATGTGCCCGGCATCCGACCAGAAGATCTGGAGTTCAGGGTCCGCGGAGTGATGGACGGGGCAACTGAGTTCGACACGGCTGTCGAACGCGTCGATGACAACCGCGTTGATCTTGACATGGGAGACCCCTGGCGCACCTACTCGTCGGGTGGGTTCAGGGTTCGTCTCGACCTCGGCGACGTCGGCGATGTGTCTCCCCGAGGGATCCAGATCATCGGGGCCTTCAACGCCCACGGTGTCGAACTCACGACCCCAGCCACGTCCACGGCGGTCGTCGGAATGATCGCACCGAGCCCGATCACTGAAAGCAGACGAATCACTGTCGTCGCAGACGACCATGACGAGCTGTCGATTGTGCCCGTGACGCTGCCGAAGCCGATCGTTCTTGCCGATGAAGTGACGATTGCCGGCGAACACATTGGCGTCGAGTTGAACGGCCAGATCGACATTGCGGCCGTCGAGCTCATCGCAGGCTCAGAAGTGGTCGAAATGCGAGCCGACGGTACCTCAGCTTTCCGAGTGCAGCTGCCACCGCTTCCCGACCGATATCAGGGCGGCGGCGAAGTGGTCTGGTCCCTGAGAGCACGAACTGCCGACGGCCGCGATTCGGACGTCTACTTCTCCGGCGTGGACTACTTGCTACCGGGGACGGGAAGAGTGCGCTCGGCACCGAACATCGACGGCCGAGTTCAGCTGTCTCAACGGATGCTTCGTGTCACCATCACGGGCGCCAGCAGCGATCGCGATCGCCTGCTCCTCACGGGCCGAATCGATCCTCCGCAGAAGCTCAGCGTAGTGCTGAAATCGACGGAGCAGACGATTGTTCCCATCGATTTCCGGTTGCATGCCGACGGTGAGTTCACCGCGGTTTATGAGTTGACGGAATCGGGGCCCGAGGGCGGAACGGTTGCCGCACTCTCCGGTGGTTACCACATCCGTTTCGGGTCGACCCCAGAGTCTGCAGAACAGTGGGCCAGGGTAGCCGGAAAGCTCGCCCTGCGACCTGTCGACAGCTTCACGGAATGGAACACAATCCGCGTCGAGGGCAGGCCATCGGGAATGGTCGCTGTGACTGCATCCCCGCCGTGGTCGGCAAAGGAACGCACCCGATTCGGACGTTTCGCGCTTCGCGACGTCGATTGGGGACCGTTGCAGAAGGGCATCGTCTTCGAGTCGTATAACGGCAAGTCGGCGAATGACAACCCGCGCGCGATTTTCGACGCGATCCGCGAGGAGGATCCGACAATCCCCCTCTACTGGTCCGTCCGTGACCGACGGGTGGACGTGCCCCCTGGCGGCATTCCAGTCGTCGAAGGCACAGCGGAATGGCACAGGGCCCTTGCAACGTCCAAGGTGTGGGTGAACAACAACAACTTCCCGTACTACGTGCGGAAGCGCGAGGGGCAGTTCTATCTGCAGACCTGGCACGGCACTCCGATCAAGAAGCTCCTATGGGACATCCCTCGCCGAAAGGTGCCGCTGACCTACAGACGTTTGATGAAGACGGAAGTCGCTCAGTGGGACCTTCTGCTGGCGCAGTCAGAAGATGCAGCGGCGAACTTGAGGACGGGGCTCGGGTACAGGGGTCCTGTCGATGTCATGGAGTATCCGCGGAATGTCCGAATTCGCGACTTCACCGATAAGGTCGATGCGCTCCGTCGGAAGTTCGGAATTCCTGACGAGGCGAAAGTTCTGCTGCTCATGCCGACGTGGCGGGAAGAGCATCGACAAGGGCGAAGGATGCGGTGGAACGAATTTCTCGATCCTCACGAATTGGCAAGAGATCTGAACTGCATGGTGATGATCAGATCACATCATGTTTCCCGGACCGACCACGTGGAATCGGCTCGGGTCGTAGACGTTTCGGAATATCCTCACATCGATGAGATCATGGCCGTTGCAGACCTCCTGGTGACCGACTACTCATCGGCTGCATTCGATTTCAAACTCACAGGTCGGCCCGTAGTGCACTTCACCCCGGACATCGATCTCTATGTGAAGGAACGAGGGCTCTATCCCTCGAGTATCGCCGACGATCGATGGTCAGTGCGCACCTACACAGATCTGGTGGCTCGTATCGACCAGGAGCTTATTTCAGTGCACTGCAGAGCTACTGAGGCCTCGTTGCGGAGCATCGAACCGAATGCCGATCCGTCTCGGATAGTTGCCGTACGGCTGTTGAGGCACAGTACATCTACCACCGAACAACTCCCGAACCAGTCGTCCAGGCTGGGGACTGTCAGAGAGGCAAAATGACCAGCACAAAGAACCTTCTCGCGGAAACGTATCGCAGAGCAAAACGCTTCGGCTCCACAGCTGCAAAACGCGCACGAGGCGCGTCCGGCAAGCGAGACACCGCTGAGCCGCCGACAACTTCTGTTTCTGATTCGACCTCGGCGGCACCGAAGGCCAAGACGCCGACGGAACCGAAGATCAAGACGCCGGTGGTCCCGAAGATCGAAGTGCAGGCGTCGGAACCACAACTGGCAGTAATCGTCCCCGCATACAACGTTGACGAGTACCTGACTGCTTGCGTCAAATCTGTCATCTCACAGTCATTCACCAACTGGGAGATGATTATCGTCGATGATGGCTCTCCCGGACGTACCGGTGAGATCGCTGACCAGCTAGCAGGTACCGACGAGCGGATCACCGTTATCCACCAGGAGAACCAGGGCCTCGGTGCTGCACGAAATACAGGAATCGCAGCGTCGTCGGCACCGTTTATGACGTTCATCGATTCAGACGACTTCATCCCGGCCGGTGCATTCGAGAAGATGATGACGTCTCTGAATGCTACTGGCTCAGACGTCGCGATTGGGGCTATCGACCGGTTCAACTCGAAGCGGCACTGGACTCCGTTTTGGGTTGAACTAGTCCACGACGAGTATCGTCAATCGATTACCGCAAAAGATCTTCCCCCCGTGATGTGGGACGTCTTCGCCTGCAACAAGATCTTCAAACGCGAAACGTGGGACAAATACGTCGGGAAGTTTCCGGTCGGAACGCTGTACGAGGACCAGGAGTGCACGGCGAAGCTCTTCGTCAACGACGCGCGGCTCGACATCCTTCCGGAGATCGTCTATCACTGGCGTCATCGCGAAGATGGACAATCCATCACGCAACAGAAGTCCAATATCGATGACCTCAAACAGAGACTGAAGGTGGCTGGCGACGTTCAGGCGATCATCGAATCGTATGACGAAGCCTATCGCCAATACTGGTACACCAAGTGCCTCGGCGAAGACCTCTTCTATTACTACCGTGAGGTGCCGCGAACTGGCAAAGAGTTCTTCGAGGCGCTCCAGACTGGAACCGAGCAGTTCTACAACTCAGCGCCGGATGAGTCCATCGCCAAGATGGCACCAGAACGTCGGTGGTTGGCCTACTTGGTCGCGTTCGGATCGCGTGACGACGTTGTCGCCGTCCTCAACGCTTTCGATGCATATCGAACCTACTACCAGGTCAGGGAAAATGACGGCGCATTGACCGGAATAATCCCGGGGCTGGAGCAGGTGTTCTCCCGTATACCTGAGCCACTGTTGCACGTCGATCCAGACCAGCTGCTCCCGCAGGGAGTTATCACGCGCGTGGACAGTGACCGATACGGTGCTCTGATCATCGAAGGATTCGGTTATATCCCCAACTTCGACCAGCAGCTGACTTACTCCGCAGAACTGATCTCAGACGGTCGCGTCATCGCCTCGACGTCCAACCACGTTCTTAACGAAAATCCAGGACACCTGACAGCTGATCCGTACACCGAGCACGCGCGGTCGAAGTTCCACGTCGTCTTCTCACCAGAGGCGCTGGACCAGGGACTCGCCGATCTCGACAAAACGGAGTCCGAGGTCTGGGACCTCGTGATCCGGATTGACAGCGGCAGCCATTCTTGGGAGCTGACGAATCCCAAGCGCTCAGTTGAGGGACAAGCCTGTTGGCCGAAGCCCGGGAATCTGACCGCGCACGGTATCCGGTTCATCGTCATCGGAGATCCGCGGATAGGAACCCAATTGAAGTTCCTCAAACCTCGCTTCGAAGTTGAAAGCCTGAGCCTCACAGGCGAAGTGTTGACCCTCAGTTTTCGACAAAACCTGGACAACGGCTTGCCGAATCATAATCGCTTCGATATGAGCCGAGCCGTCGTCAGGGTACGAGACGGTCGAAGTGCCCACGCTTCGACGCCCGTCACGAAAGAAGACGGGTCCTATCGAGCGATCCTCAACATAGCCGACTTGGGTGGCGGGTCAACCGATCAGATCAGAGACTCGTTGACAGTCGATGTGGCGTGTGGAGGCAATATCGCCGCTCCTCTAGCCATCTCCGTGCCGCTATTGGCCGGAGTGCCGAATCAGAACTTGATCATGCCTTCGGCCAGTGGGTTCGGTTACCTGCAAATCGAGCGCGCAGTTCTCGCCACCACTGTCGATTCGATCACCGTCGACAGGCGCTCAGGCGCCCTTGTCTTCGAAGGTACCTATCGAGCCGATGCAGAAATCATCCGGACGTACGCTCCTTCCTTCGCGCTGGTCGGCAAGACGCAGACATTGCGACTGACACGTTTGGTCTGGGATCAGTCCAACGGCCGATACGAGGCCGCCTTCGATCTTTCGCCGGGCGGAGTTCCTATCGGCAACGACGTGTTTATCCTGCAATCGTTTCTGCCGACCAAGCAACCCAGACCGGCCACAGTGTGGGTGGGGGTCAGCCCCGCCCTCGAATCCACTTTGCCCGCAGAGCGGTCACCCAAGGATCACAGCATTCGCATTACGGCAGTTGGCAAGAGCAGATCGGTGCAGATCCAGGTCAGCGGACCAGGCGATACCAAAGCTCAGTCTTCTGCCTACCGGATGCGTGCGTTGGCAGGGGCGCTCTTCAACGATCGATCGAGGATCATCGATGAGGGGTCGGTTCTCTTCGAGTCCTTCGGCGGGAACACAGTGTCCGACTCACCGAAGGAAATCGATCACGTGCTCGCAGAGAAACACCCTGAGGTGCGGCGTTACTGGTCCGTTCGAGATCTCTCCGTAGAGGTACCTGACGGAGCTATCCCCTTGGTGGTGGGAACCGAGGAGTGGATGAGGCGCCTGTCGACGTGCAAACTGCTCGTGAACAACAATAATTTTCCGCACTACTTCCGCAAGGCCGACGGACAGCGGTACCTACAGACGTGGCACGGCACACCACTCAAACAGATAGGCAACGACGTACCCGCATCGAACCTGTCATTGCGGTACAGGGCTTTGATGAAAAAAGAGGCGGAGCAGGAATGGGACCTGCTTCTCGCGCAGAGCGAATGGGCTGCACAGCGGCTATCCAGCGCCTTCGGCACAGAAGCCCCGGTGTTCAGCGACGGTTACCCGAGAAACGATGCGTTGGTCGACCCGCAGCGAGTCAAGGCCGCAGCGGAGAAGGTTCGCCGCCGTTTCGCCATCGACTCCGATACGTCCATAGTGCTCTATGCCCCGACGTGGCGCGACAACGTCAAGGACAAGTCAGGAAGATACAGCAGGATTGACTTCCTCGGACTGCCAGAGGCGTCCAAGGAGTTGGGTGACGACTTCGTAATTCTCTACCGCGGACATGCTAATTCTGTGTTCTCCGAACAGAAGGCGCTTCCGGATCGCGTTATCGACGTGTCCACCTACGAGGATGTCAACGACTTGATCTCTGCGGCGGACATGATGCTCACCGATTACTCTTCCATCATGTTCGATTACGTTGTGACGGGGAAGCCTATTGCATTCATGGCGCCCGATCTCAGCGAATACCGCGACGAAGTCCGCGGCTTCTACTTCGATTTCGAGACTCAGGCTCCCGGCCCGATTCTGCACAAGAAGTCGGATGCCGTGGAATGGATCCGTTCAGCGAAGGATTTGGATTTCACGATCACCGAACGCTATCTGCAGTTCGTTGCGCAGTTCGCCCCGAGTGACGACGGAAACAGCGGGAAGAGACTGTTGCCTATGGTAGAGCGACTGCTTACGGATACAGGGAGAGAACTATGAACCAAACGCGAAAGATCTGGCTGTACTGGGAGAATGTCTATTCGGATTCCATGCCGGAATATATTCGACTGTGCTACGAGACAATAGTCGCGCAGTCCGGCGACTGGGAGGTCGTTCTCCTCACTCCCGAGAACGTCCGGGATTACGTACCGGCATTGCGTCATGATTTCTTCGATATTCCCGAGGTTGCTCACAAAGCTGATTACATCAGGGGTGCAATCCTCGACGAGCTCGGTGGAATGTGGATGGATATCGACACTGTTGCATTACGTCCGGTGTCGTTGATCTCCGACTTGCTGGCGCTGGACGGAGCCGTTTTCTACGGGTGGCAGTCGTTTCAGCCAAGCATCGGACTGGTCGCAGCCGAGCCAGGCCATCCGCTCATCGCGGAGTGGCGAAAGAAGATGGATGAGACGCTCGATTCGAACCTCTCACAGAAATGGGCGGGAATTGGTTATGACCTGCTGTGGCCGCTGGCCAAAGAGCACAAGTACACACACATCGCCCATACTATTTGCGCTCCCACTCACTACACGGAAACTGAAAAGTTTCTCGCCGATGTGGACCCCAGTCAGGTGCTCAAGCCCGAGACCGTGGTGATGCAGCTTTACAACAAGATGTTCTTCAAGACCTATGGGTCGATGGACCGTGAATCGATTCTCGAGTCGAACTCGCTGATTGCTGAGTGCTTCCGCAGGTCGCTAAATCCGGATCCGCTTTGGGAGGAGGTCTCCGCTGAGATGTCGCAGAATCCGTCGCTCGCAGCTCACGCCTTGCGGCGTTCCCGCGACGGCCAAGGCAACGTCGGAACCATCTATGTCAAGATGGCGACGGACCGCCGAAGTTCTCTCACCGGGTGATTCTGTCGCGAGTTCTCGGACTGTTCGGACTCCGGGGCAGCTGCCGTTGAGCATCATGGGTCCGGTCTGTTCGGACGTGCCGCCGAAGAGTATATAGCGGAACCCGGATCGGCCAGGATTGCAATCGTTACTTCGCCGCGTTTACCGTTGTTCGGATCTGTTGAAAGGCTCGCGGCAAAGAACCCGTCGCATTCTCTGTTGTTGGCATCTAGCAACGACCCACTTATCAAGGGCCATCCAGATGTGAGCGGGCGCACGCTACGCTTCGTGACAGGTCTGCTGACCGTGTGGTCGGCCGGTTTGAAGGATCCTGGCGATCGCCTCGCCATAGATTGAGTGACGCGTCTTTAGGTTTCTTCCCTGGTATTGCTGTGTGCCTGGTGTCAATCGCGCGTTATTGCGGCTGTTCAAAGGGTTTTGGAGAATAGGACAGTTTGCCGTAGTGGCAGACCGTGACGAACACGGCTTTGGATCGGGCGTGCAGGGCAATCGCCTACCATTGCCCTGACGGCTCTCGCAGGCTGTCGCAGTTCGCTGCCGAACAGTCTGCAGGAGTGATGGGTATGAAAAATTCGGTGTCGATCGTTGCCGCGATGGCAGCGACATTGGTGATCTCGGGGTGTTCGGTCTTCACTCCGCCGCGTGACTCTTCGGACGGATCCCAGTCCCAATCGGGTGATCTCTCTACAACACCGTCGACGTTCGTTCAGCAACTCAACTCTCGCGCTGCCGGCGTCGCGGGGACGATCGAGGTGACCGGCGACCGGGCAGATCGATCATTCAGCCCCGCCAACCTCGGCATCTCGTTCGAAGCGACGGACCTCGCCGATCCGCGGCTGGACCCCGACGCCTCGAACCTCGACGATCTGCTCAACTCGATCGGATCGCCGGCGCTGCGCTTCGGCGGCAACGGCCTCGACCGTCGGACGTTCTGGACCTCGACGGGGGAGCGGCCGCCCAAAGCCGAACAAGTGGCCGTTACCCCCGACGATCTCCGCCGTCTCAAGAAGCTCCTCGACCGCACCGGCTCAACGGTCACCGTCGGCATTCCGCTCGGTACCTACGACCCGGAACGCGGAGCCGACATGGCCATCAATGCGATCGACATCCTCGGCGATTCCCTGGTCGGTCTGGCCATCGGCAACGAACCGAACGGATACACCGTCAAGGACGTCCCCAACGGCGCGGTCCGCGGTGACGACTGGAACCGCACCGAATACGTCACTCAGCTCGAAGCCTACGCCGACGCGATCCACGCCCAGCGACCCGATGCCCCCATCATCGGACCCGACGCCTACGACGGCGCCTGGATGGACGCCTTCCTCAACTCCGACGTGAGCAATAAGACCGCGCTCTCCCAGCACTGGTACCAGCTCTACGAATGCGACTCGACCCAGGTTCCTGGGCGCGGGCCCTTCGCCGAGAACCTCGTCGATCCGCTCGCCAAACAGGCCGCGAAGGACAACATCGAGATCGGCCTCGCCAAAGCCGACGCCGCCGGACTGCCCCTCTGGATGGAGGAGACCGGCCCGACGAGCTGCGCCGGCACCAACGACACCTCGCTGACCAACGCCGTCTCTCTCTGGGCCGCCGACTACACCCTTTACGCCGCCTCACTCGGCGTTGAACGCATGGCGATGCACTCGATGCTCGGGGCCTGCAACGGCGGAGCACCGATGTCGCTCGTCTGCGACCCTGCCGACCTCGGTCAGACCTCGAACACCTTCGAAGGCCGACCCCAGTTCGCCGCGCTCCGGTTGCTCGTCCCGAGCATCGGCGGAACCTTCACCACGACATCCGTCGACGGCGGCGACGACATGAGCGCCTACACCGTGAGCAAGGACGACGGCCGGACCCTCGTGACGACCATCATCAATGCCAACGACGCCGCCAGCATCAGCGCCAACCCCGTCACGCTCGAGATCCCCGACGGATACTCCGTCGACAAGGCCTCACAGATCTACGGACCATCGAACGACGCGAAGAACGCCACGTCGGTGATCCCATCCAGCCCGCTGCCCGACGATGTTCCCTTCAGCGGCCCCACCCCGACCACCGATGCCAGCGACGGCACAGCTGAAGCGGGGGAGGGGCCCGACAACGACCTGCGGATCGACCTCGCGGCGAGCTCGGCCACTGTCTTCATCATGACGAAGGACTGACCGCGGCCGGAAAGTGCGCGAGCATGAAAACGGCGACTTCGGAAGCCCAGCGCCGCTCAGTACCCCAGTGACGCGAGGTAGTGGAGGAACTCCTTGAGATCCGTTCCCGCCAGGGCCTGACGCAGGGCCGGAACCGCCTCGGCGTCGAGGGTCACCTGCACGGTCCCATCGTCGAGGCGCTCCGACTTCGACGGCACGGTCACCGTGACGACATCATCCTGGGGGATCTGCCGGATCGCATTCGCCACCTTGCCGAGCACGACCGTCGTCAGCCCCGCATCGGTGAGCACCCCGGCAGACACCGTGCCGAGCACCGTCGTCAGCTTCGCCGGATCCTTGACCAGGCCACCTTGCCGCAGTGCCTGAACGAGCGCCCGCAGCAGTGCGCGCTGATTCCGGGTGCGCGTCTGACCGGCATCGTCGACCGCCTCGGCGGCGGCGAACGACATCGCCGAGGCGCCGTCGAGGGTGTTCGTGCCCTCGGTGAACGTCGCGTCGCCGGCACTGAACGCCGACCGGCTGTAGACCGCGACGGACCCGAGCTCATCGATGACCCCGGCCAGCGCCGTCGCCGTGAGCTCGATGATGTGGTCGATGCGGATGCCGAGGACCTCCTCGGCGATCGCGACGAACACCGGCCACCCGCCCTCGTCGACGAGAGCGGCCAGCGTCAGCCCCGATTCGACCTGGACGGCGGGATTGAGGACGAGGATCGCCGCGATGTCACCGTCGGCGGCGACATGGATGATCGCGAACGTGTCGCCCTGGCTCGTGGTCGCATCATCGGTCGTGATCCGCACGGCGATCGTCTGCGCCTCCGAGGCGACCGGGCGGATGTCGGCAGGAGGGAACGCACGGTCGTCGGTGTACTTGCGTGCGGCGTCGTCGAACTCGCTGCGGGCCTTGTTGAGTCCTCCGAGCGACCCCAGCGCTGACGCCACCGTCTTGAGCTTGACCATTGCGCTGCCTCTTCCTCTGTCATGTCTGTCGATTCGCCTGCCCCACCCCGCGCCGGCGGGCACCGACGTCAGCACCCGCGGCACTGCAGGTGAGGGGTTCACAGGGTCTTCTCAAACTCTATCGCCAATGGTCGTCCGGCTCCATCTCCCCACACCCCGAAGAGTCCGCTAATCCGGAGGAGAAGAGACTCGGGGCGGGTGCTCGCGCTGCACCCGCCCCGAGAGTTCATCGGCAGTTCGGTCTCACGCCGAACAGCAGCCCGTCACGCCCGCGACAACGATGCGTCGGTGGCGGCGGTCCGGTCGGTCGCCTCGGCGCCGGGGGCCGCCTCCGCACCCGCAGGGGATCCCGAACCTGCGCCCGACGGAGAATCAGCCGCGGAACCCGCGCGGGCAACGGAATCGGCACCCGAGCCGGAGCCGACACCCGCGGCACCCTCGTCACCGTCGTCGCCCGCCACCGGGTGACCGTGGTTCTCCGGGTCGAGGCTGAGCTCGTCGAACGGGCTGGTGCCGTTGAGCGCCGCCCGGGCCTGGTCGAGGTCGATCTCCTTCGTCCACTTGCCGATGAGCAGGGTCGCCACGGCGTTGCCGGTGAAGTTCGTCAGGGCCCGGGCCTCGGACATGAACTTGTCGATGCCGACGATGACGCCCATGCCGTCGAGCAGCTCGGGCCGGTGCGCCTGGAGGCCGGCGGCCAGGGTCGCGAGTCCCGCACCGGTGACACCGGCGGCACCCTTCGAGGCGATGATCATGAACACGAGCAGGGAGATCTGCTGGCCGAGGTCCATCGGCATGCCCATCGCCGTGGAGACGAAGAGCGCGGCCATCGTCAGGTAGATCGCGGTGCCGTCGAGGTTGAACGAGTACCCGGTGGGCACGGTGATGCCGACGACCGGCTTCGACACGCCTGCGTGCTCCATCTTCGCGAGCAGACGCGGCAGCGCGGACTCCGACGACGAGGTCGAGAAGATGAGCAGGTACTCCCGGGCCAGGTACTTCATGAGCTTGAAGATGTTGAAGCCGGTGACGATCTTGAGCAGCCCGCCGAGAACGATGACGATGAAGAGCGCACACGTGAGGTAGAAGGCGCCCATGAGCACGGCCATCGACCCGATCGCGGCCCATCCGGTGGCGCCGACGACCGCGGCGATCGCACCGAACGCGCCGATCGGGGCGACCCACATGATCATCATCATGATCTTGAAGACGACGGCCTGGATGTGGCGGATGCCGGTGATCACCGGCTCGCCGGCCTTGCCCATCGACTGCAGCGCGAACCCGACGAGGAGCGCGAGGACGAGGGTCGGCAGGACGGGGATGTCACCGGGGATGAGGCTGAGGAGGAACGCGACGGTCGCATTCGACTCCCCGCCCGCGGCATCCTCGTAGGGCCGCAGCTGCAGGCCGTCACCGGGGTGGATGAGGTTGCCGACGACGAGCCCGATGATGAGGGCGAAGGTCGCCATGCAGAGGAAGTAGATCATCGCGAGACCGCCGACCTTGCCGACCGTCGCGGCTTTCGCGACCGATCCGACGCCGAGGACGATCGTGCAGAAGATGATCGGGGCGATGATCATCTTGATGAGCGCGACGAACGCGGTGCCCAGCGGTTTGAGCGCGATGCCCACCTCGGGGGCGATGAGGCCGATCGCGGCACCGGCGAACACGGCGGTGATGACCATGATGTAGAGCCAGTGGGTGCGGTCCTTCTTCTTCGCAGGGGCCTGCCCGGTAGCGTCGTGGGCGGTGGCGCCGGCGGGAGCGCTTCCTGCGGGTCCCTGGTGGGCCCCGGTCGGTGTGGTGTTCTCAGGCGGCATTGCCTTCCCTCCTCATTGAGTGGTGGACTCGGAGATGATGGTCGAGTCATGGTGCGTGTCCCCGGCGACCGTGCGCCGGATGGGTGGTCAGTGCACCAAGAGTGGCAAGATTCGTAATCTGAGTCACGGTTGCGTTCATAGTGTTCATGGAGAGAGGAGGAGTGCGATGAGAGCAGGCCTGCGCGCCGGCCGCCGCGGCCCCCGGCATCTGCCGCTGGCCCGTCGGCTCTTCGTCTCCCAGCTCGTCCTCATCGTCATCGTCTGCGCGGTGCTGAGCATCACGAGCTACGCCTCGACGCGCAGCGCGGCCCGTGACGCCGCCGGTGACCGGGTGCTCAGCATCGCCGAAACGCTCGCCCACGACCCCTACGTCACCGAGGCGGTCGCCGGCCCTGACCCCTCCGCGGCCCTCCAGCCGTATGCGGAGACCGTGGTGAGCACCGCCGACGTCGACTTCGTGACGATCATGGACCGCGACCGCACCCGCTACACCCATCCCGACCCCAGCGAACTCGGCAAGGACTACATCGGCACCATCGACACCGCCCTGAGCGGGCAGAGCCAGACCGAGGAGTACGTCGGCACGCTCGGCCCCTCGATCCGGGCGATCGTCCCGATCGTCGACGACTCCGGCGAGGTCACCGCGATGGTCGCCGTCGGCGTCACGCTCATGGCGATCTCTGTCGCCCAGGCCGCCGCCGTGCCCCAGATCATCATCGTCGCGGCCGTTGCGATCGCCCTCGGCGGGCTCGGGTCGTGGATCCTCGCCCGCTATCTGCGCCGGGTCACCCTCGGCTACGGTCCCGAACAGCTCAAGCGCCTCTTCGCGTTCTACGACTCCGCCCTCCACTCCCTGCGCGAGGGGCTCATCCTCATCGACGATTCGGGCCGCCTCGTCCTCTACAACGATGAGGCGGCGACGCTCCTCGACCTGCCCGCTCCCGATGAGCGACAGCCGGTTCCCCTCGCCGAGGTGGCCCTCCCGGCTTCTGTCCGTGCCCTAGTCGAATCCGGTCGGGTCGCCGTCGACGAGACCCACCTCACCGCCGACCGTGTCCTCGTCATCAGCCAGAAGCCCGCGACCCAACCCGATGACCGCGACCCCGAGGCGACCGGCGGCACCGTCGTCACCCTCCGTGACCGCACGGACTTCTCGGAGCTCGCCGGGGAGCTCGAGACCCTGCGCACCCTCTCCGACGCTCTGCGGGCGCAGACTCATGAGCACGCCAACCGGCTCCACACGGTCTCGACCCTCATCGAACTCGGCCGCCTCGACGAGGCGCTCGAGTTCGCCGTCCGCGACGAACAGGAATCCCAACGGCTGACGGACACGTTCGTCGACTCTCTCGACGAGCCGTTCATCACCGCGCTGATGATCGGCAAGGCCGCGCAGGCCCATGAACGCGGCATCGAGTTCACCGTCACCGCTGCCGGCGAACTGCCGCCGGGCAGCCTCGATGCCCGCGACCTCGTGACGATCGCCGGCAACCTCGTCGACAATGCCCTCGACGCCGCCGCGGACTCGGCCGAACGGCACGTGTGGGCCGACTTCGTCGCCACCGGGGCCGGCGGGGAGCTCATCATCACGGTCGCCGACACCGGTCCGGGCATCGCCACTGCCGAGGTCGATGCGCTCTTCCGGCTCGGGGCCACAGACAAGGAGGCCCCACCGGAGGCGGGCGGTCGGGGATTCGGGCTCGCGCTCGTCCGGCAGGCGGTGGGCCGCCTCGGCGGGGAGCTCACCGTCGACTCCGACGCCGGGGCGATCATCACGGTCACCCTGCCGCTGACGGCGGCGGACGACGAAACTGCAAACGATGACATGGGAGGTCGCGATGGTCGAGAGGTCTGAGGAGCGGGAGCTCACCGTCCTCATCGTCGAGGACGATCCCCTCACCGCCGAGGCGCATGCGGACTTCGTGCGCCGGGTGCCGGGGTTCGCCGTGGCCGGGATCGCACTCGGCGGCGTCGAGGCGCTCGCCCGCTACGACGAGTTCGTCGCCGCCGGGCAGCCCGTCGACATCGTCCTCCTCGACATGAACCTCGTCGACGCCCACGGCCTCGACGTCGCGAAGCGGATGAACAGCCGCAACGTCGGCACCGACATCATCGCGATCACCGCGGTGCGGCACCTCCAGGTCATCCGCGCGGCGATCTCGACTGGGATCACGCAGTACCTCATCAAGCCGTTCGCCTTCGCGGCGTTCCGGGACAAGCTCGAGAACCAGCGGGCCTTCCGGCAGGGACTGACGGGGGAGGGGTCGCTCGCGACGCAGGAGGCCGTCGACAATGCGCTGAGCGCCCTGCGCTCGGTTCCCCGCGGCCGGTTGCCGAAGGGCCTCATCGAGGAGACCCTCGAAGCGGTCTCGACCGCGGTGCGCACGGCCGACTCACCCGTCTCGGCGACCGAGGTCGGCACGCGCCTCGAGCTCTCCCGGGTCACGGTGCGCCGCTACCTCGAACACCTCGTGACGACGAAGCAGGCGATCAAGCAGCCCCGCCACGGCACCCCCGGACGGCCGGAGTACGAATACCGCTGGGCGTGAGAGAGCTGACTGTCTCGACTCGGAGCACTGGCTCAGGGGCCGACGCTCAGATCATCCACTGGGCCGGTGACGCTGCGGCTGCGGGAGACGCGGCGCTCGGGGCCGGGGCCGCAGCAACCGCAGCGTCCGCCGGGTCCTCCGCCGCCACCTCGGCGAGGTCGCCGGTGAACCGGTTCGCCCACGCATAGACGTCATGGTCGGCGACGACCTCGGCCATCGCGTCAATGCGGGCACGTGCCGCACCGGCATCCATCGCGACCGCCTCGGCGATCGCCTGGACCATCGCCTCCCGGTCATGGGGGTTGACGATGAGGGCATCGGTGAGCTCGTCGGCGGCCCCGGCGAACTCCGAGAGCACGAGCGCCCCGCCCCGGCCGGCCCGCGCGGTCACGTACTCCTTCGCGACGAGGTTCATGCCGTCGCGCATCGACGTCGCCAGGAGGACGTCGGCGGCGAGGTACCACGCGATGACCGACTCGAACGCGTAGTCGCGGTGGAGGTAGTGGATCGTCGTCCCGGCGAGCCCCGCGAACTTACCGTTGATCCGCCCCACGGTGCGCTCGATGTCCTCACGCAGCTGCCGGTACGCCGGGATCCTCTCCCGCGAGGGCACCGCCACCTGGACCATCCGCGTCGTCCGCGGATCGAGCGTGCCGTTGTCGAAGAGCTCCTCGAGGGCGAGCAAACGTTCGAGGATGCCCTTCGTGTGATCGAGCCGGTCGATCCCGAGCAGGAGGGTCTCAGGTTCCCCGAGGTCGGCGCGGATGCGCGTGGCCTCTGCCTGCGCCTGCCCGCTGCCGGCGATGTCCCGAATGTGGCCGACGTCGACGGAGACGGGGTAGGCGTCGATGACCGTCGCCGAGGCGGTCGATGCGGGGCCGAGCAGGGCCGCGCAGGCGGCCTCGAAGTTCCGCACGTCCCGCCGGCGCTGGAAGCCGATGACATCGGCGCCGAGGATGCCTTCGAGGATCTCCGTGCGCCACGGCAGCTGGGCGAAGAGATCGACGGACGGGAACGGAATGTGCGAGAAGAACCCGATGCGCACATCGGGACGCAGCTCCCGCAGCAGCCGGGGGACGAGCTGCAGGTGGTAGTCGTGGATCCAGACCGTGGCATCGGGCGCGCAGACCTCAGCGGTCACCTCGGCGAAGCGCCGGTTGACCGCGACATAGGCCTCCCACCACGATCGGCGGAACTGCGGGGTCGAGACATTGGTGTGGTAGAGCGGCCAGAGCGTCGCGTTCGCGAACCCCTCGTAGTAGGCGTCGATCTCCGCTGAGCCCAGCGCCACGGGGATGAGCGGCATTCCGTGGTGCGTGCGCGGCTCTTCGGCGGTCTCCCCGCCGGCCCAGCCGACCCATGCGCCGCGGCTGTGCTCGGTGACCGGCGTCAGCGCCGTGACCACACCGCCGGGCGATGCCCGCCAGGCATCGGCGGCGCGTTCGCACGGCAGCCTGTTGGCCACCACGACATAGGGATGTGTGTTCATGCCTACCAACGACCTCGTCTGTTCGAAACGCGCGCGCCGGGCGCGGCGCAGCGCTCGTCGCGAAGAGAATACGCCTCTATTTTTACGTTGTAAAAGTATGAAATAAAACAGCTGGTGGACGCCCGGTTTCCACCCGCCTCTACGGCGTAAGATGGAGTTTGTTGGTTAATGGTCTGAACATGGATTACAGTGTAAGCAAGCGGTCAGGTTCAGCGCCTGATTGCGGTGACGCTGACCGTCCCTGCGCCTCTGCGCTCCGGGTGCTGCGGCACGTCGCGCGCACCCGCGCGACGCATCGCGCCGATACCCCGGAAGCGGGCATCGGGCACGGTCGGCACCGTGCTGGACAACAACATAAGGAAATAAGCTCATGGGTTTCATTGCATACCTCATCCTCGGCCTCATCGCCGGCGCCATCGCCAAGGCGATCCTGCCGGGTCGTCAGGGCGGCGGCTGGATCGCCACTCTCATCCTCGGCGTCCTCGGCGCCCTCGTGGGCGGCTGGCTCGGCGGGATGATCTTCGGAGTCGAGATGGACGCGTTCTTCTCGCTCTCGTCGTGGCTGTGCGCGATCGGCGGATCGCTCATCGTCCTCGTCATCTGGGGTCTGATCACCGGTCGTTCGCGCGCGGCGCGGGACTGATTCAGCCGCCTGTGATGATCGCTTGATCAGCCCTGCCGGTGGGCGCGTTCTGTGGACTAAACTGAGCCGAGAACGCGTCCGCCGGTCACGGGTCGGGCGCGGTCGCACGTGAAGTGCAGGACCTCGCGACAGATGGAGGGACGGGGCATCCCCTCGCACCTCTGATCAGTGATTCCAGGAGTAGTCATGGCCCGCCAGCGTTTGCGCCAAGAGGACATTGTCAAGGCAGCGATTGCCTACATCGATGAATTCGGCGTCCAATCGCTCTCTATGCGGAGGTTGGGAATGTCGCTCGACGTCGAGGCGATGGCACTGTACAACTACGTTTCCGGACGCGAACAGCTCGTGTCCCTCGCCGTCGACGAGCTCATCGACGACCTCTTCGACGAAGAGCTCATGCAGGAGCAGCCCGAATCCTGGGAGGCGTTCCTGCGCTTCGTTGCCACCGCGATGCGCGATCTCGCACTCGGCCATCCGCGGATGTTCCCCCTGATGATCACGCAGCCGCCGGAAGCTCCCTGGCTGCGCCCGCCGCTGCGCAGCGTGCGCTGGGTCGACTACTTCCTCACCGCGCTCACCGAGTACGGCTTCTCCGACGACCGCGTCGTCGACACCTACAAGGCCTTCACGAGCTTCCTCCTCGGCCAGCTCGTCCTCGAGGTCTCGGCGATGGGCATCGACATCGCTTCGACTACCGATGCCGATGCCGATGCCGATGCCGACAGCGACGAGGACGAGGGACTCTCCGGGTACCCGACGCTCAAGCAACTGCAGGCCAAACTCGCCGAAGATCACTCGGACCGCGAATTCGACGACGGCCTCGACGACCTCATCGAGCGCATCCGCGCGATCAAGGACACATAAGCACCAATACCACCGCGCGGCACCGCGGCCGACCTGTCAACCACTCCTCGCTATTCCCAATGGGAGCGTGACCCCGAACCGTGACCCCTGCTTCCCAAGAATGGTCTCCTCATGCACACCTCAACCACTGCCTCACCGTTCACGCTCATCACCGATCCGCTCACCCCGTGGTGGGAGTCGGACCTCGCCTCCGACCGCGGCACCGCGCTCGTCAGCTGCGTGAACAACAGCGCGCCGGTGCGCAAGATGATCACCGGGCTGCAGGAGTTCTGGGGTCTGAGCGGGACCTCGACCCAGCTCGAGCAGTGGGACGCACTCGCCGCGACCGCGGCGATCGACGTCGCGGCGGCCCGTATGCTCGAACCGCATCTCGACGCCCTCGGCATCCTCGCCGAGGCGGGGAGCGGCACGCCTGAACCCGGCACAACGTGGGGTGTCTTCGCCGCAGAGGCGCCGGGCACCGTGCTCAGCGCCATCGACCTCGACGAGGGGACGGTCCATCTCATCGGGGAGAAGCCTTGGTGCTCCCTGGCCTCCCAGCTCTCCCACGCCATCGTCACCGCCTACCACGGGCAGATGTCCCGGGCCTTCGCCGTGAGCCTCACCGATCCCGGGGTGCACCCGTCGACGGCGCCGTGGCCGAGCCTCGGGCTCAGCGAGATCCCGAGCGGGTCGGTGACCTTCGACTACGCCCAGGCCACGGTCGTCGGACCCACCGGGTGGTATCTCGACCGACCGTCGTTCGCGTGGGGCGGGATCCGGGTTGCCGCCTGCTGGTTCGGCGGTGCCCTGGGCCTGGCCCGCAGTGCCGCACAGCGACACTTCGCCCGGCCGCAGCCCTCACCGCTGGGCAACCTCACGCTCGGACAGCTCGACGCGGAGATCTTCGCCGCCCGCTCGGCCCTCGCCCAGGCAGCACAGGCCGCCGACGGCTCCGAGGCCTACACCCGTGACGAGGCCTGGGAACTGGCCCTGCGCGTGCGCAACATCGTCTACCGTGGGTCTCAGCGGATCGCGCAGCTCGCCCGCGAACTCGCCGGCCCCGCCGCGCTGACCGGCGATCGGAGCTTCGCGAAGGCCGATGCCGACCTCACCGTCTACCTCAGCCAGCATCACGGGGCCCGCGACGAGGCGGCGCTCGGCGACGTGATCGTCACCGGATGATGTTCACCCACCTCGAGACCAGCACCTCGGAAGACGCGTGGATCCGCGCCGGGGTCCGCGACCTTCCGCGCCTGCAGGAGTGCGGCGGATCCGTCGTCGTGCTCCTCGCCCACCCCGATGACGAGGCGCTCGGCTGTGCGGCACTGCTGCGCCGCCTCGGCGAGACCGACGCCCACGTGACCGTCCTCCTCTTCACCGCGGGGGAGAACTCCCACCCGGGGTCCCCGACGCACACCCCGGCCGACCTCAGGACGATCCGCCTCGACGAGTTCGATGCGGCGCTCTCAACCCTCAATCCGACCGCGGCGAGCACCCTGTTCGACCTCGGCGACGGGGCGCTGGCTGCCCACCAGGAGACGATCCTCGCCGAGGCGGTGGCTGCAACCGCGGACCTGCCCGGTCCGCTCACCATCGTCGCCCCGCACCACGCGGACGGTCACAGCGATCATGATGCCGTCGGTGAGGTCGCCCGCGAGGTCGGGCGGCTGAGAGCGGCGACCGTGCTCGAGTTCCCGATCTGGTACTGGCATTGGGCTGACCCCGACGATGCCGCCTGGCGGTCGTGGCGCTTCCTGCCCGACCCGGACGGCCTTGACCGGGAGGCGCTGTGGGCGCACTATCCGTCCCAGATGGAGGATCTTTCGGACGCTCCCGGCGACGAGGCGATCCTCCCGCTTGATGTCCTCGCGCACTTCGCGCGCGGGGGAGACACCTTCGCCGTGACCCGATTCGCCGGCGAAGAGCAGGAGCCGCCGGAGGCCGCCGAGGCGGTGGCGAACGATGCGCGGACGGCCGAGGCCGTCTTCGACCGCGTCCACTCCGAGCTGGTCGACCCGTGGGAGCTGCGCTCATCGGACTACGAGATCGCGAAGCGCGCGGCACTGCTGCGGGCGCTGCCGGGCGGCCGGTTCTCCCACGTCCTCGAGATCGGCAGTTCGATCGGGGCGCTGAGCCGGGAGCTCGCCGACCGTGCCGAGCGCGTTACCG
>NZ_BAAAMB010000006.1:264217-272149 GCF_039528855.1 Brevibacterium sanguinis
CGCTCGCGACGGCACGCGGACTCTACCCCGACGTCGCCAACCTCGACTTCACGCGGATGACGATCCCCGACGACTGGCCGGCCGGCCGCTTCGACTGCGTCGTCCTCGCCGAGACCGGCTACTACCTTTCCCGGGAACAGCTGCGCCGCACAATGAAAAGGATCGAGTCCAGCACGACGGCGGACTTCACCCTCGTCCTCTGCCACTGGCGCGGCGAGATCACCGACTGGCCGCTCGACGCTGAGAGCGTCCACGAGATGTGCCTCGCGTACTGGCCCGACGCCGCCCTCGTCCACCACCCGGCCGCGGAGTACCGACTCGACGTCCTGACGATCGCGGCGAAGGAACGCGCCTGATGACGGTGCCTGAGCACGTCGTCGTCATCGTTCCCGCGCACAACGAGGCAGCGGAGATCGAAGGCTGTCTGCGCTCGATCCTCGCCGCGGCCGACGCCGGTGCAAGCCCTGGCCTGTCCGTGCGCATCATCGCCGTCGCCGATGACTGCACGGACGCGACCCTGAGCATCATCGACCGCGTCGCCGCCGACCGGCCTGAGGTCATCCCCCTCGTCGTGCCCTACGGCAACGTCGGCCGGGCCCGCAATGCCGCCGGACAGCTCGCCCTCGAGTGGGCGGCCGAGGGATCCGGGGACCCGGGCGCTGCCGATCTGTGGCTCGCTTTCACCGATGCCGACAGCCGGGTGCCGACCAACTGGCTGGTCTCCCATCTCGCGCATGCCCGCCGCGGCGCCGACTGCGTCGTCGGCACCGTCGCACCCCGCTCCGAGCCGGGCAATGCCGACCTCGTCTCCGCGTGGTACTCACTCCACCGGCTCGCCGACGACCACGACCACGTCTTCGGGGCGAACCTCGGCATCCGCGGCTCCGTCTTCGCCGCGGTCGGGGGCTGCCCTCCCGACAGCGTGGGGGAGGATGAGGCCCTCGTCGCCGCCGTCACCTCGGCGGGCAGGGTCGTCCACCGGACCGATGACTGTCGGGTGATCACCTCGGCGAGACTCCAGGGCCGCTGCCACGGCGGGTTCGCCGCCTACCTGCGCGACCTCGTGCGCGACGGTCACTCCGAACGTCACCTGACGGTCACCTCGGCGAGGGAGGAATAGGCGCTGCCATGGGTTATGCTGGCACGACGCATGACCGATCCTGCCCACTCGCGGGGATGGTCGTGCGCCGCGTCGGCCACGCCCCGCACCCGGGACGGGACGCCGCGCGCAGCCGTCACCATCCACCCTCCCGGCGACCGCACCGCAGCTCCGACGATGTGGAGCGCGCTTCGATGACCACGACGACGGCCACCTCGGTGGCCCGCTCACCCGATCGCGAGGAAGAACGATGACGACACCGACCGACGACTCCGCTGCCGGCACGAAGGAACGGACCCCGGCCTCCGCCATCACCGACGATGAGATCTTCGCCGGACACCACGGCGGCAAACTCGACGTCGAGCTCTCCCGCCCGCTCCAGACCCAGCGCGACCTCTCGATCGCCTACACCCCCGGCGTCGCCAAGGTCTGCACCGCGATCGCCGAGGAGCCGGAGCGGGCGAAGGAGCTGACGTGGACCGGCCGCCTCGTCGCCGTCATCTCCGACGGCTCGGCAGTGCTCGGCCTCGGCGACATCGGGGCGACCTCCTCGCTGCCGGTGATGGAGGGCAAGTGCGCGCTGTTCAAGCGCTTCGCCGGCCTCAACGCGATCCCCATCGTCATCGACACGAACGACGTCGACGAGATCGTCCAGACGATCGAGCGGATCTCACCGACCTTCGGGGCGATCAACCTCGAGGACATCTCCGCGCCCCGCTGCTTCGAGATCGAAGACCGGGTCAAGGCCGCCCTCGACATCCCCGTCATGCACGATGACCAGCACGGCACCGCCATCGTCGTCCTCGCGGCGCTGATGAACGCGGCCAAGGTCGTCGGCAAGGACATCGAGCAGCTCAAGGTCGTCATCTCCGGCTCCGGCGCGGCAGGTGTCGCGGTGACGAAGATCCTCCACGAGGCGGGTGTCTCCGACATCGTCGTCCTCGACTCGAATGGCGTCGTCGAATCCGGACGCGAGGACCTCACCCCGACGAAGCAGGCGATCGCTGAGAACTCGAATCCGCGCGGTGTGAGCGGGGGAATGGAGGCATCGCTCGACGGTGCCGATGTGTTCATCGGCCTGTCCTCGGGCACGGTCGATCCGCGGCTGCTCGCGGGAATGGCCGATGACGCGATCATCTTCGCGCTCTCGAACCCCAACCCCGAGGTGGCCCCCGACGTCGCCGCCCAGTACGCGACCGTCGTCGCCACCGGCCGCAGCGACTTCCCGAACCAGATCAACAACGTCCTCGCGTTCCCCGGTGTCTTCCGCGGTGCGCTCGACGCCGACGCCACCTACATCACCGAGGAGATGAAGCTCGCGGCCGCGAGCGCGATCGCCGCCCTCGTCGGCGACGACCTCGCCCCGGACTATGTGGTCCCCGGCGCGATGGACGAACGTGTGGCCCCCGCGGTGGCCGCAGCGGTGGAGGCTGTGGCGCGGGGGTGAGGGGCATGGTGCGCGGGTGACGACTCAGTGCTGACCGCGATGTGAGATCTGTTCAACACATCGGCTCGCGTGTCCTCACGTCGGTGAGGACACGCGGGCCGATCGCTCTTCAGGGTGGGGAATCGGCGAGTTCAGTCGTCGGTGATGGTGAGTGTCACGTCGATATTGTTCCGCGTCGCATTCGAGTACGGGCACACCTGGTGGGCCTTCTCGGCGATCGACTGAGCCTCGGCCGGGTCGAGGTGGGGGAGGGTGATCTCGAGTTCGACGGCGAGCTGGAATCCGCCGTCGCCGTTGTCGCCGATGCTCACCTTCGCGCCCACTGCGGAGTCGTCGACGTTCGCGCCTTCCCGGCGGGCGACGACCCGCATTGCCGAATGGAAGCACGCGGCGTAGCCGACGGCGAAGAGCTGTTCGGGGTTCGTGCCCGCGCTCGAACCGCCCATCTCGGTGGGAACCGCGAGGTCGACGTCGAGCTTGCCATCGCTCGTGCGCCCGTGCCCGTCGCGTCCTTCGCCCGTGGCGAGTGCTTCTGCTGTGTAGATGGCCTTCATCAAGTGTCCTTTCAACGCTGGTTCGACGCCGTGCTCGACAGGGGTCTGCACCGGCAGACCGCCCGACGAAGACGGTGATGGGAGCCTATTCCGTTGTCAAGACGTGACCTATGCCATTACCGCTCGATGCAGATTCCGGACAGCGACATCACAGGGAATCTTGCAAAAGTTATCGTTTCGTTACCGAAATCATCCTTCTGCATAGTAAATTATTGAACTATCGGCCTGACCTAAGCGTGAGCTTCACACAGTCCGAGTTTCTGCAGTGAATCTGCTCAGCCCTCCCATGGCTTCTCTGTCCCCGCTTGCAACACGATTTAGGAACGATATGGCGTCGAACAAGCCCATATTCCCCGTGGCATCTCGCCGTCTCCGAACCATGGCCGCTCCCGCTCGGGTGATCCTTGCCATGCTCGCGGTCCTCATCGCGCTCGCGGTCATGGGTGGAGTGGTCACCGCGCCGACTGCTGCGCACGCAGCAAACACCGGTTCGAGCCTGGGGTCAGGACCGTCGAGCAGCGCGCCGAAGACCGAGGACTCAGAGCCTAAGGACAGCGGCATGTCCTCCGAGCCGGGCCTCGGTGAGCAGGAGCCGACACCGTCGAAGTCGGAATCCGTGGATACCGACCCTGGATCTGACGGTACAGAGCCGACGCAAATGCCCAGAGTGGATGCTCAAGCCGTGATCGCCTGCGCGCCGGGTAACGTGTACTCGGTCAATAGAGGCGGAGAACTGAGCCATATTGCGTCAAACGGCAACGTGACCCGTGTCGGTGGACCTTCATCGGGCACGACATTCACTCAACTCAACGGGGTGGGTATCAGCTCCGGGGGAACTGGTATATACGCTTTCGACCGGACGAGCAACACCGTCGCAGCGTTCCAGAAGTTTGATCTGACGAACGATGTTTGGCGACCATTTGGGCAGAGTTTCAACGCGGCAAGTTCCCCCGGAAACTTCGCCGGCTCTCTTGTGGCGGGCGCCGTCGACCTGAAAACTGGCAACTACTTCTTCGGAGGGTACGAGCAGAATGCTCAGGTCTTCAAGCTCTGGCGGTTGAACACCACCAATGGAGCCGTCACGTATCTGGGGGCTGTATCGACTCCGGGCGCCGGAACAGGAGCCAACGGCGACATTGCTTTCGACAGCTCCGGAAATCTCTACATTCTGCGGAACGAGAACCGTAATGCGACCACCGTGGAAACCAAGATCTTCAGCGTGAAGGACGACGCCCTCGCGGCTGCCAACGGGACGTCTCTTGCTGCCTCGGCGAGTGCGTCACTAAGTACTGTCGCGGGGGTCAACGGGGTTGCGTTCGATGCGAATGGTAAGGCGTATGTCGGGGCCGGAAACAACGTCACGACATATGACACTCCGGCATGGACTGCGGCTGGAACACTGACCACCCAGTTGCCGGGCACAACTGATCTCGCTTCGTGCTCTTCGCCAGCGTCGATTACGCTCGAGAAGGATGTCAAGAACCGCGTCAACTCAGGGGATCAGTTCAACCTTCGTCTCGACCAGGGCACGACCAACCTCGGGACGGCGACGACCACTGGCAGTGCGCGAGGCGTCCAGTCGGAGAGGGTCGGACCGCTTCCGGCTGCACGCAATTCGACGATCAGGTTCTCAGAGACCGGTTCGGGTTCAGCAGATTTGAGTCGATATTCGTCTACCTACCAGTGTTTTTCCGACGGTCGGGAGATCAGTGGAGCGTCCGGAACGGGGACGTCAGGAACGATCACGATTCCGGCAACCGGCAACGAGATCGTCTGTCGCATCTCGAATACGCCTCTGACTGCCAACGTCACGATCAACAAGAAGACCCAGAATGCATCGGGCGGTAACGAGCAGAACGCTCAAGGGTGGACCGTGGGCTCTCGCGCAATTGCGACCACGGGAAGTGTGACTCAGGCACCGACGGGCACCACGCAGACGACTGATGCAAGCGGCAACGCAAGGTGGACTCTGACATTCGGTTCGGCCGCGTCGCGTGCGAACATTGCGATCTCGGAGACGCAACAAGGCAATTATCGTTTCGTCAGTGGTACGTGTCGCATCACGCGACTTGACGGAAGTACGCAGACGACGACTCTCACGAATGAGAACGCGCAGAATCTCGGTTCCATTGTTCAGCCCGGCGATGACGTCCAATGCAATTACGTCAACCGAATCAAGGACGCCACCGTCAAGGTCGACAAGTCCTGGAACATCAACGGCCAGACCTATGCCAACGGCAGTCAGCCCGAGGGGATCAGTGCGAAGCTGCTCCTCGACCCCGCGGGTCAGCCAGCCAGTGACCCTGCCTTCGGGCAGACGCGTACTGGCTTCGGTTTCGGTGACTCCGTGAAGATCGGCGAAACCACGACGATCGATGCGGCGAGGTTCCCCGGCTGCGCTCTCAAGTCGAAGACAATTAGCGGTACGGGCATCACCGGCACGGTGCCGCTGACGGACAACTTCAGCACGACGCTGGCGGCAGCGGCGAACTCCTACACGGTAACGAACACCGTCGAATGTCAGACACTGACGATCGTCAAGGATGTGAAGAACGACAACGGCGGCACTCTCACTTCTGCCGATTGGAACCAGAACCTCTTCGCGAGCCCGGGCAGCGGCAGTCGCCTGACCTACAACTCGGGAGAACGGAAGTTCGTTCCCACTGGTTCGTACACCATTTCGGAGACCACCCTGGCCGGCTACGACCAGGAGTCCATCCGCTGCACCGGGGGCACCTACAATGACGCCACGAAGACCGTGGCGATCGCAGCCGGTCAGAACGCGACGTGCACCGTGACGAACAACGACTCCGGTGGAACCGTTGCGTGGGAGAAGGTCAACGGCAGCGGAGATTTCCTCGACGGCTCCGAATGGACCCTGCGCGGTCCCGGCGGCTCCGAAGTCGCGATTCAGGACTGTGTCGCGAACTCGGTCGATCAGTGCACCGGACGCGACCGCAACCCGGCTGCAGGCAAGTTCCGCATCGAGGAACTCGCTTGGGGCGACTACACCCTCGTTGAGACGCGTTCCCCTGCCGGCTACGTCCTCGACGAGACCGAACAGACGTTCTCCATTACTCGCGAACGACTCGACCACCAGTTCGGTGAGCCGTTCGTCAACGAGCAAGCCGAATCTCCGACGCTGCCCCTCACAGGTGGCACCGGAACCCTCGGCTACATCATCGGCGGGGCGGTTCTCGTCCTGAGCTGCGCAGCGGGCGCGTACTGGCTCCAACGCCGACGGTCACAGGGAAGGAGCTGACTCTTCATCCCAGCACCTTCACGGTGCATGGCTGAGGCGCCCCTCAGCCCCCATGCACCACCAAACAACAACCACGCGATCTGCGAACACACCGAAAGGAACAACCACTCATGAAGGCGTCTCTGTTCAAGCGCGTACGGTGGATCCCCGCCATTGCCGCAGCTGCTGCGCTGAGCCTCGTCGGCATCTCCGCTCCGGCTCAGGCTCAGGGTGCGGGAAACATCAACCCGAACACCCCCTCTTCCCTGACGATCCACAAGTACGACGGTGATCAGGGACCCCGCGGTGACGGCACCGAGCTCGGTGATACGTCGAATCTGGGCAACCCGCTCTCCGGCGTTGAGTTCACCATCACTCCCATCACCGAGCGCAACGGTCAGCCGATCGACCTCGACACCGATGCCGGTTGGAACCTCATCGACGGCGCCACAGTCGACCAGGTCAACGGCGGCAACGGCTACGTCAAAGGAACTCCGCAGCAGGTTGTCACCGGTGCTGACGGCACCGTGACAACCGGCCTGCCTCACGGTCTCTACCTTGTGGAAGAGACCGATCCGGGCGACAACAACATCGTTTCCCCGGCTCAGCCGTTCCTCGTCACCCTGCCCTTGCCGCAGACTGGCGGCAAGTGGCTCTACGACGTTCACGTCTACCCGAAGAACAAGATCAACGAGACGACTCCGACCAAGGAAGTCGAGCGCCCGAACGCTCTTGTGATCGGCAGCCAGGTGACGTGGACGATCACGGCCCCCGTTCCGCCGAAGGCCGCTGACGACACGTACCGGACGTTCACGATCACGGATAGGCTCGACCCGCGTCTGACTTGCGAGAGCGTCACACTCGAGGGCTTCGACCCCGCGGATTACACAGTCACGTGTAACGGTCAGACAGCGAACATCTCGATGAACGCATCGGGTCTGGCGAAGCTCAACGCTGGCGACAACGTCGTCATGAAGGTCGTCACCACCGTCGATTCCCTCGGCGATAACGGAGTCATCGAGAACGAGGCCGTTGTCAACACCAATGGTTCCTCGGTCACGACGAACAAGCCCTCGACGAACTGGGGTCCGCTCGAGATCCTCAAGTATGCGGATAATGATGAGTCGGCGACCCTGGCTGGTGCGGTCTTCGAGATCTACGAAGAGCGCGATGGCACGACCCCCGTCGGAACCATCACCACCGGCGACAACGGTCGTGCGTCGATCACCCTGTGGGTCGGCAGCAACGATGTCCAGTCCAAGGAATACTGGATAAAGGAGACCAAGGCGCCTGCCGGCTACACCCTGCCTCAGGATCCGTGGACCTCGGTCAATGTTGAAGCCAACGGTGAAGCCACTCCGACTCTAGTGAAGATCTCGAACAAGCAGAAGGACCGTGGCGAACTGCCGTTCACGGGTGCCAATGGTCAGCTCATGCTCACCATCCTCGGCATCGCTCTACTGATGCTCGCGATCGGTGCGGGAATCGTCCGCTACACCCGCCGGGCTCGCCAGAGCTGAGTGCGACGTCGCCTCTGACCGGCGGAGATGATCCGCCGCGTCAGCGGTGACACCCCGAGGCCGGGTGACGT
>NZ_BAAAMB010000006.1:272205-338012 GCF_039528855.1 Brevibacterium sanguinis
GATACGTGGAGCCATGACCGCAACCCTCACCGAACCCGCACCCTCGGGCCCTCCGCCGCAGAAGCAGAAGTGGAAGCTGTCCGTCCCGGCAGCGATCATCGCTGTGCTCGGCCTCCTCGGCGCGTGCGTGTGGACCTATCCGATGATGGCGGCATGGATCACCCAGCTCGACCAGTCCGAGGTCATTCAGAACGCGACGACGACCGAAGACCCCAACGCTCCGCACAACGCGAAGCAGCTCAAGCTCGCCGAGGAGTACAACGCGAAGCTCGAAGCCGGCGGCGCCTCCGTGCAGGCCAATGAGCGCATTCCTCAGTGGCAGGGTGATGACGGCATCACCGATCTCAACTACAACGAGATCCTCACGAGCCCGAAGACGGATGTGATGTCGCGCATCCAGATTCCCAAGATCGACCTCGACCTGCCGATCTACCACGGCACCTCCGATGAGACGCTGCTGCGCGGCATCGGCCACCTCGAGGGCACCGCACTGCCGGTGGGCGGAGTCGGCAACAACTCGGTCGTCACCGGGCACCGTGGGCTCGCAGAAGCGGAGATGTTCACGAACCTCAACAAGATCGACAAGGGCGACTACTTCACGTTCAACACCTTCGGTCGGATCATCACCTACAAGGTCATCGAGACCAAGATCGTCGATCCTGACCAGACGGAGACCCTCGACGCGATCCCCGGCAAGGACCTGGCCACCCTCGTCACCTGCACCCCGTTGGGCATCAATACGCAGCGGATCCTCGTCATCGGCGAACGTGTCATCCCGACACCACCCGACGCCCTCGAAGACGCCCAGAACCCGCCCGACATCCCCGGCTTCCCGTGGTGGGCGGTCATCATGGGCGGAGCGGCTGTCGCCGCCGGTGGCTACATCTGGTTCGCAGGACGCCCCGTCAAGCCGCGCAAGGGACCGACCGACACCGACGCCGAACCGGACTTCGCCGGCCCCAAGCACTGATCCTCAACCGTCTGAGCGCCGTTGGCACGCGCATATGGGAGGATTGAGGGCGTGGCAAAAGTTCTCCAGATCCTCACCCCCGACGGCCTTCCTCCCCTCGCAGACCAGCCCGGTGTCTCGTTCATCATGCCGGTGCTCAACGAGGCCGAACACATCGAACAGGCGATCACGACGATCCTCTCCCAGGACTACGACGGGCAGAAGGAGATCGTCCTGGCGCTTGGCCCCTCGACGGATGAGACGAACGCGATAATCACGCGCATGGCCGCCACCGACCCGCGCATCCAGACCGTCGACAACCCCGATGCCGCCACCCCCCTCGGTCTCAACCGGGCCTTCGCCCACACGCGGCACCCAGTGATCATCCGCGTCGACGCACATTCGGGACTCGAGCCCGATTACACGCGACAGGCGATCGAGACCCTGCGGGCGACACGCGCCGCGAACTGCGGCGGTCTCATGCGCGCCCGCGGGAAGACGGCCTTCCAGAAGGCCGTGGCCCGCGCCTACATGTCGCCCATCGGCCTCGGCGGACCGGCCTACCACTCCGGGGACGAGGCCGGTGAGGCGGAGTCGGCCTACCTCGGCGTCTATCGACGAGAGGTCTTCGAAGCACTCGGCGGCTTCGACGAGGACATCAAACGCGGACAGGACTGGGAGCTCAACCTCCGCATCCGCTCGGCCGGGGGCCGGATCTGGTTCAACCCCGATATGGAGGTCACGTACTGGCCGCGCGGATCGTGGTCGAAGATCGCCCGCCAGTTCTGGGCCACGGGCATCTGGCGGGCCGAACTCATCCGCCGCTACGGGTCGAAGAACTCGCTGCGCTACTTCGCGCCGCCGCTGCTCGTCCTCGGCATGACCGCGAGCGTCATCGAGGCCCTCCTGCAGCTGAGCGGCCGGACGAAGACGTGGCCGAAGTTCCTGCGCCGCTTCACCTCCCTCGTCCACGTCCCGAGCTTCACCTATGTCGCGGGCATCATCGCAGCCGCGGGTGCGGCGAAGGACTGCGGGATTCGGGAGCGCTTCTGGTTCGGCATCGTCCTGCCCACCATGCACCTGAGCTGGGGGGCGGGCTTCCTCCGCGGCCTCGTCACCGGTGCCGGAGCGACGAAGGACGGCAGCCGATGAGCCGTCGGAAGCGGAGCAACTCGGCCGATCACGGGAAGGACAAGGATAACCTCGCGGAGGGCCGCCTCGGCGAGGATGACATGAGCAACGATCGCATCCCGATGCCCGAGCGGCCGGAGCCGAGGACATTCAACGCTCCGCTGTGGGCCGGTGCCGTGGTCGTCATCGCTGTCGTCGCCGTTCTCCTCGTCAACGTCTTCGGACACAAGGAGACGCTCACCGTCGACGCCCTCAACCCGCCCGCGGTCGCCGCACTCGACGGCGGTTCCGAGGTCTACCCCGCGAACTCCGAGCTCGCATTCACGGAGAACGTCAAGTTCGGGTACCTGCCCGCGCCCACGCTCGCCGTCCTCGGTGACGGCACCGTCGTCGCCGCCGACCCGGAGACCGCGGCCGAGACGATGGGCCTGAGCAACGGACTCGAGGGGCTGACGTCCGCGCAGTTCCTCGACCGCACGATCACGCCGCCGCGAGAGGACACCGAACTGGGCATACCGGTGACGTGGGACAAGCTCGTCGGCGACGTCGCCGGCAGCACCGTCATCCTCCCGCTCATCTCCGACTCCGCCACCGCGGGTCCGGCGCTGGAGACGATCGCCGAGGCGGATATGGCGGCCTCGGCGATCGTGCGCACCGCCGATCCGACCGTGGCGCGCGCGGCCGCGGATGCCGGGATCGACGCGATGTTCGTCGGGGACACGTCGACGGCGAACCCGGAGGACCTCACCGCTGCGGGGTACACGATGATCGCTGTGCCGAGCGACGCCGTGGTGAGGTGGAACGAGTCCGACCTCACGGTGTGGGCCACCGACATCGCCGACAAGCAGCAGCTCGACGCGCTCGCCGACCAGGGGATCCTCGGGGCGCTGAGCACGAACCCGTATGCGATCCAACCTTCGGCGGTGAAGACGGACTGACCGACGACCAGACTGAGGACACACTGATCTGACCGCGCACCGATCCGACACCGCACTGATCTGACACTGACACCGACCATCCGATCGACGACCAGGAGAGACCATGACGCAGCCCATCGGCAACCCCTCGCACATCGGCAACCTCAACGCCGGACAGCTCGGCCCGCAGCCGACGTTCCTGCCCGATGACCACCCCGACGTCGAGGCGAAGCGCCGTCTCGACGCCGGTGAGGAGGCCCTCGACATCGTCGCCGACCTGCCCGCCTCGTCGCTGGCCTGGGCCGTGCTCGCCGACGAAGCTCGCGGCGAGGGCCGCATGGTCGACTCCTACGCCTACGCCCGCGTCGGCTACCACCGCGGACTCGACGCTCTGCGCTCCGCCGGCTGGCGCGGCGCCGGACCGATTCCGTGGTCGCACGAGGTCAACCGCGGATTCCTCCGCGCGCTCTACGCCCTCGGTCGCGCCTCGGCCGGCATCGGGGAGAGCGAAGAGGCCGCACGCATCGAGGAGTTCCTCCGCTCCTCCGACCCGACGGCGATCGACGCGATCACCGCGGGGAAGTGAGCTGGGGTTTCGCGCGAGGGTGGGGCGCGATCACTGCGGGAGTGAGGCGAGGCGTTCCCGCCGACGCCCGTGGCCGCCGAATCGTGGCCGCCGAGCATTGCCCGCGCCCCCACCTGCTCCATCCGCGCGGGGTCACCGTCGTCTGCCTCCTGCGCACCGTCATCCGGGGGGTGACCGGCTTCACGCTTGAGCGCTGTGGCGCCCGGTTGCGCGCGTCCCATGACCTCATCGGATCCAAGGGCTCGTTCATCGCTCACCCGACCTGGCACATCTTTCAGGTGCGGAAGCGGTGACCGGGGTCGACGAGAACCGAGGGTGGTCGCTGCTGCCGACAGGGGTCCTCTGGATCATCGCCCCTCTGTGGTACCTCCTGTGCGAGGCGATCACCGCACGTGCCTTCCCCGGATACAGCTACGCCACGTTCTACATCAGCGACCTCGGGGTTCCGGGCAGAGCGACTTTCCAAGGACGCGAACTCGCCTCGCAGATTCCGCAGGTGATGGACGCCGGGTTCATTGGCCAGGGTCTGCTCTTCTTCCTGGGCCTTGTTCTCGCGATGCCTGCGCTGAGACCCGGGATCGGGCGAATCGCCTTCGTCGTCGTCGGATGCCTCCATGCTGCGGGCATCGTGCTCGTCGGCCTCGTGCCGGGTTCGCCGGAGAACGTCGCGAACGGTCTCATCGTCGTCCACGTCCTCGGTGCGGTCGCTGCGATCCTCGGTGGCAACTGTGCAGCGATCCTTTCGGTCGGGCCGCTGCGGGATCTGGGGCGGGTGCGCTGGAGCGGTCCGGGGCTCGGGGCACTGGGCATCCTCAGCGGGCTTCTGCTCACGGCCCTTGTGCTCATGCCCGACGGAGTATGGGAGCGCGGGTCGGTGTATGCGTTCCTCGCCTGGGAGCTCATCATCGGGTCGGTGATCTGTCTGTCGTCGCCGCGCTTGCGCAGGGGCCGTGAGCGATGAGGCGATAGGATTGTCCGGTATACGCAGGGTTCGGCAGAGAGCCGAGGCAAGTGTGAGAGGCAGGCGATGGAAAGCGACGCCGTGGAGCGGTCGGCCGTCTACGACGTCGACGCGAGCGATCCGCAGGCCAGGCTCGTCGATCGAGCAGGGATGGAGCCGGTCGACATCGAGCAGATCACTGAACTCATGACCGCATTCGGCGAACTCCGCGACGCCGAACAGGCGCTCTCGGAAGCCTCGCGCCGCTACATGCACCTCAACGCTACGGACATGAGGGCCCTCCACTACCTCATCATCTGCCGACACCGTGATGTTCTCGGCACCCCGCGCGGCATCGCCGACCATCTGGCGATCACGCCGGCGGCAACGACAAAGCTGCTCGACCGGCTTGAGCGGGGAGGCCACATCACCCGCGCCCCGCATCCGCACGACCGCCGCGCCCAGGCGATCTCGATCACCCTGGAGACCTACACCTCGGCGATGGAGACCGTGGGCCGTGCCCAGTCGCAGCGATTCCACGCCGCCGCCCGGCTCTCCCGAGACGAACGAGAGACCGTCATCCGCTTCCTCCGCGACACGAAGGACGAGATCACCTCCGCCGGCGAGTCGTGGACTGCCGAGGCGGACGACTCCGCGACCTGAGATCGCCACGGCGAGAGCGACGGTATCCTGCGGCGGCCCGGGACGTCGCTGCCGGACAGCTGCGGCGAGTCTCAATGCTGTGTCAGCAGCCTCGTCGCTGACCTCTGCGAGACGCGGCGCGGACTGAAAGACGGGTCGTCGGTGTCGGAGGGCCGACCGCGATGGAACCGCCCGGCCAAGCGTGAGGGCCACCAGATGCAGTCGCCGATCCAGATCGCCAGGGCGGGAACAAGGAGCGTGCGCACGATGAGCGCATCGAGGAGCACGCCGAGGGAGACGATGATCGCCAGTTGCAGGAGGAACTGGATCGGGATGACGATGAGAGCGGCGAACGTCGCGGCCAGGACGACCCCGGCGCTCGTGATCACTCCGCCTGTCACCGACAGTCCTCGCAGCGTGCCCTGCCTGGTGCCGTGTTCCAGGGACTCCTCACGCACCCGGGTCATGAGGAAGATGGTGTAGTCGATGCCGAGCGCGACGAGGAAGACGAACGCGTAGAGCGGTACCGAGGGATCCGACTGCGGCTGCCCGATGAACTGGAAGATCACCGCGCTCAGCCCCAACGCCGTGCCGAAGCTGAGCACCGTGGTGGCCAGCAGCACGACCGGAGCGACGAGCGAGCGCAGCAGGAGTGCGAGCATGATCGTGATGACGACAAGGACGATCGGGATGATCACCGCCCGGTCGCGCACCGAGGTGTCGTTGGTGTCGAGGTCGACCGCGGTGCTGCCGCCGACGAGCGCATCTGAGGACTCGAGGCCCTCGCGCATATCGCGGATCGTCTGTTCGGCCTCGAGCGAGTCAGCGGGGTCGGACAGGGTGACGGAGAACATCAGCTGCCCGTCGATCTCGGTCGGCTCGGCGGCATCTGAACCGCGAGGGCCTTCGGCGGAGACCTCACCGGTCTCGTCGACGGGGATCGTCCCGGCCGGCGAGTCCTGGGCGACGAGGGCGAGACTGTCGACGCCCTCGGTGCCGGCGATGGCGGCGGCCACTTCGGCGCGCTCATCCGCCTCGGCGAGGACGTAGGCCGGGGTGCCC
This sequence comes from Brevibacterium sanguinis, assembly GCF_039528855.1. NCBI lineage: Bacteria > Bacillati > Actinomycetota > Actinomycetes > Micrococcales > Brevibacteriaceae > Brevibacterium > Brevibacterium sanguinis. The sequence continues at coordinate 278,433 of NZ_BAAAMB010000006.1, forward strand.
GACCCGCCGGAGAAGTGACGGTCGATGACCTCCTGGCCGTCGCGGGCCTGGGAGGATCCGAGGACGAACTCGTTCTGCGGAACCCCTTGTGCGTCGAGGAGGAGCAGACCCCCGCAGCCGAGGATGAGCACGACGGTGACCCCGGCGGCCATCCGTTTCGGAGCGCCCGCAACGGTGCGGCCCATGCGCGCCCAGATCCCGGTCGCCTCGGCGCCGGTGAGGATCGGATGAGCCGACCCGAACTTCGGGGCCCTGGGCCAGAACGCCACCCGGCCGGCGGCGATGAGGAGGGCGGGCAGGAACGTCAGCGAGGTCAGGACCGCGCAGACGATGCCGACGGCGGCGACGGGCCCGAGCGCCGAGTTCGATCCCAGGTCGGAGAGCAGCAGGCAGAGCAGGCCGACGATGACGGTGCCCCCGGAGGCCGCGATCGGCTCACACACTCCGCGCACGGCGCGGACGGCGGCGTGGAACGGCAGCCGATTGTCACTCAGCTCTTCGCGGTAGCGGGCGATGCAGAGCAGCGAGTAGTCCGTGGCGGCGCCGATGACGAGGATGAAGAGAATGCCCTGCACCTGCCCGTTGAGAGTGACGAGGTCGGCACGGGCGAGGGCGACGTTGATGAGCACCGCGGCGCACAGCGCCGTCATCGAACTGAGGAGCACGAGGATCGGCAGCAGGGGAGAGCGGTAGACGATGATGAGGATGACGAAGACGACGGCGAGAGCGACGAGGAGGAGGATCCCGTCGATCCCACCGAACGCCTCCTGCAGGTCGGCGGTGAACCCCGCCGGTCCGGACACCCACACGCCGAGGTCGTCGGGCAGGATGTCGGCGGACTCGGCTTCCAGTGCGGTCACGGCATCACCGATCTCCGCATCGGCGGGCACCGCGACGACGAGCTGGGCGGCGTCCCCGTCGTCGGCGGGAATGACGGGGGAGGTGGAGGCGCCGTCAATGACGTTCTCGGCACGCTCGCCGAGGCGCTCGAGGGCTGTCAGGTCATCGTCGGTGAGGCCGCCGGTGCGTTCGGCGATGACGATCGCGGGGATGGCGTCGGACCCGGTGAAGGTGGTGATTTCGGCCTGCACCCGGGTCGATTCGGCGCTGTCGGGGAGGAAGCTCGAACGTTCGTCGGAAGCGACGTCGCTGATGTCGCCGAAGCTCATGCCGCCGACACCGAAGACGGCGAGCCAGATGAGAATGAGGACGGTGGGGATGAGGATCCGGAGGGCCCGTGGCGGTCGCGCGGCAGGTTCGAACATGCCGCCAGTATTTCACTAAGTTAACTAAATTGCCAAGCGTTTGTCGTGTCCGATCCGCCGCCGGTGCGAGCTGACGCCCGCGCGAACCGCGCCCATGCTGAACCGGGGACGGGCGAAGCGCCCGGCCACCCGCTGCCCCTGTGTGGGGAGAGGGCGACCGGACGCTTGTCGTCGAGGCGTGGGCGACGCGGGTCGTCAGCGTGAGACCAGGACGCGGTCAGGTCTCACTGACCGCGGTACTTGGCCTCGATGGCCTGGCCGACCTCGTCGTCGATGTTCTTCCAGTAGGCGAACACGTTGGAGAGCACCGGCTCTTCGACGTCGGCTCGCAGCATGTCGACGACCGTGTCGACGAGGTCGGCACGCTCCTGCTCGGTGTAGACCTCGCGGACAAGGGTATGAGCCTGTCCGAAGTCATCGTCGTCGCGGTGGAGCGTGTAAGCGCTGCGGACGAGTTCGCCATCGGCCTCCCAGCCGTTGTCGACGACGCCCTGCGTGTCCTGATACGCGCGACCATACGAGTTGGGGGCGTACACGGGGGCAGCGCCGGTGTGGTGATACTGCATGTGCCCTTCCTTGTCGTAGTTGTTCGTCTTCACGACGGGTGCGTTGACCGGCAGCTGGTTGAAGTTCGTGCCGATCCGGTTGCGCTGGGCATCCGGATAGGAGAAGACGCGACTGAGCAGCATCTTGTCCGGTGAGACACCAGTGCCCGGCACCGAGTTCGACGGGCTGAAGGCCGCCTGCTCGATCTGCGCGAAGTGGTTGATCGGGTTCTGGTTGAGGGTGAAGCGACCGACCTCGTGGAGCGGGTAGTCCTTCTTCGACCAGATCTTCGTGAGATCGAACGGGTTGAAGCGGTAGTCCTTCGCCTCGGCGTAGGGCATGATCTGGACGGAGAGCGTCCACGACGGGAAGTCCCCGCGCTCGATGGATTCGAAGAGGTCGCGGCGGTGGATGTCGGCATCCTCGCCCGCGAGCTTCGCGGCTTCCTCGTTGCTCATGTTCTCCACGCCCTGGTCGGTGTGGAAGTGGTACTGGACCCAGAAGCGCTCGCCGGCCTCGTTGACCCACATGTACGTATGCGAGGAGTAGCCGTTCATGTTCCGCCAGGTCTTGGGCAGACCGCGCGGTCCCATGAGGTAGGCAACCTGGTGGGCCGACTCCGGGGAGAGCGACCAGAAGTCCCACTGCATGTTCGGGCTGCGCAGACCTGAATCGGGCAGGCGCTTCTGAGAGTGGATGAAGTCGGGGAACTTCATCGGGTCGCGGACGAAGAAGACCGGCGTGTTGTTGCCGACCATGTCGAAATTGCCGTCCTCGGTGTAGAACTTCAGGGAGAAGCCCCGGACGTCGCGCCACGAGTCGGGGGAACCGAGCTCACCGGCGACGGTGGAGAAGCGGGCGAGCATCGGAGTCGTCGTACCCGGCTGGAGGAACGCCGCCTTCGTGTACTGCGAGACATCCTGGGTGACGACGAACTCGCCGAAGGCACCGGAACCCTTCGCGTGCGGGCTGCGCTCGGGGACGCGTTCGCGGTCGAAGCGGGCGAGTTTCTCGACCAACGCCACGTCATGGAGCAGCAGGGGCCCGTCGGGCCCCACGCTCAGCGAGTGGGCATCCGACTGCCGCTCGGCACCCTCCTCCGTGGTGGACGGCTTCTTCGGATCGAACCAGGCATCGACTTGTTCTTCAGGCGTGGGCATATCTGCTCTCCATTCACATCGCTGTTGACGAGGACCGATCGACGCGTGAAGAGACTTCACGCAGCCACCTCTGACTCCACTCTAGGACCGGGTCGGCTCACCGGCCAACACGGATTGAGGGGACTCTCAGTCTGGGCAGCGAACCGGCACTGGCCGCGTGATACCTGGTCGACTGCGAGGATTTAGGCAACACGTGTCTTGTCGAAATGCGACGGTTTCGGCAGTGAGCGGGTTCGCCGCGTCGCAGACCCGGCCTCCGGCGTCAGGCGAGCCCGCCCAGCCACAGCCCCAATCCTGCCGCGGCGGTCGCGACCACGAGCGTGCCGAGGGCGCTGACGGCGCTGATCACCCACGTGCGCTCCTGGAGGAGGCGCACCGTTTCGAAGCTCGCCGTCGAGAAGGTCGTATACCCGCCGAGGAAGCCGGTGCCGATGACGAGGAACCATGCAGTGGGCAGGAGCTGCCCGGCCGCGAGCCCGGTGAGGTACCCGAGGACGAGTGACCCGGAGACATTGATCGCGATCGTCCCCCACGGCGTCGACCCGCGCAGACGCGCCTTGATCAGCCCGTCGAGAACCATCCGCGCCACCGCGCCGAGCCCACCGGCCACGGCGATCGTCGCGAACACGAGCGCCGTCATCGTGATCCTCCCTCGTCCCAGTTCGCCGAGGCGGTGCCGGGTCGTCCGGCGGAATCGTCGGCCGTCGTCTCCACCGCAGCAGGGTTGGGCCGGTGCGTGAGCGAGCCGATCGCGATGCCCGCCCACGTCGCAAGCCCGCCGAGGACCACCGTGCCCAGTCCGTAGGCGAGCCCGGTCCTCACCCCGCCGTCGCCGAGGAGGCCCGCGGTGTCCGCGGCCAGCGCGCTGTACGTCGTGAACCCGCCCATGAAGCCGGTGCCGAGAAGGATCCGCAGCATCCGGCGCCGCCCCTCATCGGGACCGCGGCGGGCGAGGGCATCGAGGAGCAGCCCGAGGAGGAACGCGCCGACGAGGTTGATTGCGACGATCGCGATCGGCATCCCGCCTGCTGCGGGGAGGAGCCGGCTGAGCCCCTCGCGGGCGGCGGTGCCGAGCGTACCGCCGATGAACGCAAGACCGAGGTGGGAGGCGCGGAGGTGCACGGGCCGGCTCATGCGCGCCCCGCGGTCCGCAGCGGCACGACGACGAGCGGGCGCTGCTGATGCTGGGCGAGCTGGATGGCGACCGAGTCTTCGAAGAACTCTTGGAGCGACCCTCGCAGCCCCGCCGACGACGATGCGCGCCCGCGGGGTACGGGAGTCGGGGGCTGGATGCGGGGTGGTGTCGGGTGCGGGACTCACGGATGTCCTACCTTTCGGGCATGCTGGTGCCGGTCAAGGTAGGGACTGTTGTCGGGCACCCCGGGTGAGGGTGCGGGTCCGAGGTTGGGTACGGCGAGCCCCACCGCCGTGACGCGCATGCGCCACTGCCATTGTGGCACACGCGCATGGGGCGGTGGGGCTCGGTTCGTGCGGCGGCTCGGACGGAAATGCCGTGGCCCGGGTTCCTGCGGTCAGCCCTCGCGGATCGTCATCGAGGTGATGAGGTGGCCATCGGTGATGAACGTGAAGGCGGAGCGACCGTTGGCGTGGTTCGAGCGCCAGTCGCCGATGACGGTGACGGCATTGCCGTCGACGCTGACCTCTTCGGGGGTGAGGGTGGGTTCGGAGCCGATGAACTCGGTGTCACTCCACGCTTTGATCTCGTCGCGGCCGGTGAAGGTCCGGCCCCAGTCGTCGACGGTGGCATCAGGGGCGAGAGCGTCGAGGAAGCCCTGGCCGTCGTGGGCATTGACGATCTCGATGAAGTCGGAGACGGGGTGGGGGATGGGCTGGTCGGTCATCATCTCTCCTCGGTTGTGTCGGTGCCGCGGTGTCGGTGTGCGGTCGGGATGCCTGTGATGGGTCGGTTCTCAGCGTAGGGGTGCGCAGGGTCGGTGGGAAAGGAACGCGCCCTTCGCTGTTCGCGCCGGTCTGCCGACTCAGCGGGTCGTGTAGCCGCCGTTGGCGAAGATCGTCTGCCCGGTGATCCACCAACCGTCGGTGGCGAGGAAGCGGACGATGGGGGCGATGTCCTCGATCTGCGTGAGCTGGCCGCCCATCGCCTGGGACTTGTGGAACTCGACGCGCTCGGGGGTCTCCTGCCCGTAGAAGAACGGGGTGTCCATCGGGCCGGGGGCGACCGCCGTGACCGAGATGCCGCGATCGGCAAACTCCTTCGCCGCGGCTCGAGTGAAGTGCTCGACAGGGCTCTTGCCGCCGGCGTAGGTCGAGTAGCCGTCGGTGAAGGCACCGAGCAACGCGGTGACAATCGTGATGATCGCACCGTCATCGACAAGGTGCCTGCCCGCCTCTTTGATGAAGAAGTATGCGGCCTTCGCGTTGATGTCGAACATGGAATCGTACTCGGCCTCGGTCGTCTCCACGATCGGCTTGCGCAGCACCTTCCCGACCGTGTTGACCGCGACGGCGATGGGACCCAGCGCCGAGGCGGCATCGGCGAACAGGGCCGCGACCGCCTCCGGGTGGGTGAGGTCACCGGTGAGGAGGACGCCCTTGGTGCCGGTGGCTTCGACGGCTGCGAGAGTCTCCTCGGCCTCGGGTCGGGAGGACTCGGAGTTGAAGTGGATGGCGACGTTGGCGCCCGCCTCGGCGGCCTGGCGGGCGATGAGTCCACCAAGATTCTTGCCGCCCCCGGCGATGAGGACGTTCCTGCCATTGAGGGTGCGTGCGGTCATGACTGCTCCTTGCATTTCGGTGATCGGTGTGGTGCTGCTCTTCGGTTGTGCAGTGCCGATTATGTACCATCGATACATAAAGCTATTGCAACAGTACACGATAAGATCGCGATGTGACAGAGGAGACTTCATCCGATACGCGGACCCGGCTGCTCAACGCCGCCGCGGACCTCATCGCGGCGGCGCCCGGCGAGGATTTCTCGCTGCGCGCGGTCTGTGACGCCGTCGGAGTGAAGATGCCGACGCTCTACCATTTCTTCGGCAGCAAACAGGGACTCATCGAGGCCGTCATCGACCGCGGCTTCGAGATGTATCTTGCGACGAAGTCCGCTTCCGAGCCCGCTGCCGCTGATCCCATTCAGGCGCTGCGGCAGGGCTGGGACGCCCATGTCGCCTTCGGTCTGGACAATCCCGGGTTCTACACCCTCATGTACGGCAAGGTCCGGCCCGGCTATTCACCCGAGGCACAGTCGAAGCCGAGTGAAATGCTCCGCGCGCTGGCGAAGCGGGCCGAGGACGAGGGTCGCCTCGTCGTCGGGTACGAGCAGGCCGCAGCACATGTCCTTGCGACGAACATCGGCGTGACCCTGCGTCTGATCATCCTCGGCCGCGACGACCCGAAGCTCTCCGCCGACGTGCGCGAAGGCGTGCTCGCGGCGATCACCGGTACGGGACCAGGTCCGCGCGACGACGAGACGGCTGATTGCCGACTCGGGCACACGGTCATCGAACGGGCGGCTGCACACCCCGAGATCCTCGGCGAGACCGAGACTCAGCTGCTCATCCAATGGATCGGCCGCCTCGGCGCGGGATGAGCACCGGGAATGCGGGATGATTCCCGGGGATCCGAAACGATTCCCGGGGTCCGAAAGTCAGGGCACCCTGTGCTCAGCGTCCTCGCGGCGAGTGTAATGTGGGTCACCAGGGCTGTTGCACGATCTCGCGGCGATGGCAGCACACCCTGCCGTGAGAGCAGGCCGCGGTGACGGTGACCGTCACGTCGAATCGATTGTGGGGGCCGTATGAACGACGCAGACGAGTCGGTCGAGACGATTCCGGTCGCCGAAGTGCCGCGCACCGTTCTCGTGCTCGGTGCCACCGGGTACATCGGCGGCCGCCTCGTCCCCCGCCTCCTCCAGGCCGGGCATTCGGTGCGCGTCGGGGTTCGTTCACCTCAGAAGCTCAAGGCCGTCCCATGGACCGATGACGTGGAGATCGTCACCGTCGATCTCGACGACGGAACCGGCCTCTCCGAGGCGGTCGCCGGGATCGATGTCATCGAATACCTCGTCCATTCGATGGGGTCCGGCCGGGACTTCGAGACGAAGGAAGCCGAAGCCGCCCGCCGCCTCGCCGATGCGGCTGCTGCGGCCCACGTCGACCGCATCGTCTACCTCGGCGGGCTTCATCCGGACTCCGACCACCTGTCCGTGCACATGCGCTCCCGGGCCAAGGTCGGTGAGATCTTCCTCGACTCCCCGACCGCCGCCATCGTCTTCCAGGCCGGGATCATCATCGGCTCCGGCTCGGCGTCGTTCGAGATGATCCGCCACCTCGCAGAGACGCTGCGGTGGATGCCTGCCCCGGACTGGGTGGCCAACAAGGTCGAACCGATCTCCGTGCGCGACGCCCTGTACTACCTCGTCGCCGCCGCCTCGGTGCCGGGGAACATCAACCGCACTCTCGACATCGGGTCCCGAGATGTCCTCACCTATGCCGAGGTGATGAAGGAGTTCGCCCGGATCGCAGGCCTGCCATCCCGCCACGTCATCGCCCTGCCGCTGCCGGCGGCGAAGCTCTCCGGGATCTGGGTGGGCCTGGTCACCCCGCTCCCCTTCAGCCTCACTCTCCCGCTCGTCCAATCCCTGCAGGAGGATGCGGTGACGGACGATCACGACATCGACGAGGTCATTCCACCCCCGACCTCGGGTCTGAAGACCTACGAAGAGGCGGTGCGCCTGGCCCTGCGTCGCGAGACCGAGGGCGCGGTCGATACCAACTGGGACGCGGATTCCGGGGTGCTCGAACAGGCCGCGAAACCTCTGCCCAACGATGCGCAGTGGGCGGGGCGGCGCCGGTTCGAAGACGACCGCACTCGACTCATGCCGGGCCTCGACGTCGCCGACGTGTGGGCGGTCATCGTCGGCATCGGCGGGGCCAATGGCTGGTACTCGTGGCCACTGGCGTGGAGGATCCGCGGAGTGTGGGACAAGGTGGTCGGCGGTGCCGGACTCAACCGGGGACGCCGGCTGCCCGACTCCCTGCGTCTGGGTGATCCGCTCGACTGGTGGCGGGTCGCGCTCATCGAACCCGAATCACGACTCGTCCTCTCCGCGGAGATGAAGGTGTCGGGCAACGCGTGGCTCGAATTCGCCGTCCGCCAGGAGGGAACGGCCACGCGCTACCGGCAGCGGGCGATCTTCATCCCCTCGGGTCTGCGCGGGCGCCTCTACTGGGTATTCGTCTCCCCCTTCCACCGGTTCATCTTCCCCGCCATGGCCAAGAACATCGAGAAGGCCGCCCGGGCCCGGCCGAAGTCGCACTGACTCCCGTCCCATCTCCCCTTTGCGAAAGGCCGCCTGTATGGACACGACGACGGCAACGGCTGACACCCGGGCGCGGGACCGGATCAGTGCGGCACTGAGCGAGTTCTTCACCGCCCGCACCGAGCGCGCCCGCCTCTACGGCGACGATTTCGCCTCTCTCTGGGAGGTCGCCCGCGACCGAGTGACCGGCGGCAAACTGGTCCGGCCCCTGCTCTTCCTCGACATGCTGGGCGCGTTCGCCCCGATGACCTGTGACCACCCGCAGATCGTCGAGGACCCCTTCACCCGTGTGGCCCTGGCAGAGACGGACGACCCCGTCACCGCCGAGGCGGCAACCGCGGTGGCGCTGGCCTGTGAGCTCCTCCACTACGCCCTGCTCCTCCACGACGACGTCATCGACGGCGACCGGCAGCGACGCGGCCGACCCAACCTCATCGGCGCTCTGCAGGCCGGCCGCGACGCCCCCGGCGCCGGGCACTGGGCGAGCACCGGGGCGATCCTCATGGGCGATATGCTTCTGGCCGCCGTCCACCACATCATCGGCACCCTCGAGGTGACCGGGGACAAGCGCTCAGCCCTGTTCTCCCTGCTCGACCATGCGCTCATCGAATCCTCGGCCGGGGAGTTCCTCGACGTCGGCCTCGCCGACGGGGTCATCCCCGCCGCCCCGGACACGGTGCTCGCGATGAGCTCGTTCAAGACCTCCGCCTACTCCTTCACCTTCCCCATCGTCGCCGCCGCCATCCTCACCGACCGTCCCCCGCTCCTCCAGACCCAGCTGCGCCCGATCGGCGCCCACCTGGGCTTGGGGTTCCAACTCCACGACGACCTGCTCTCGGCCTTCGGCACGCCTGAGTCCCACGGCAAGGACGCCTACTCCGACTTTCGGGAGGGCAAGATCACCGCGCTCGTCGCCCACGCCCAGGGCACCGAGGCGTGGGGGAGGGTTGCTGGGATCTTCGGGGACCCGCAGCTCACCCATGCCGGGGCCCGCGACATCCAACAGGCGCTCGCCGACTCCGGGGCCCTGGCCGAGGTCGAATCCCTCATCGCCGCCCAACGCCGCAGCTTCGCCGAGGCCATCGACTGCAGCGACCTGCCGGGCCACGCCACCGCCGTGCTCACTGACATCGCCGCCCGCCTGGACGGACGCACCGTATGACGGCGCTCGACACGTACACCCGTGCCTCCCAGCGGGCGGCGAAGGCCGTCATCGCCGGCTACTCGACGTCGTTCGGCACCGCGACGACCCTGCTCGGGCCCAGCCACCGCGCCCACATCCGCAACGTCTATGCGCTCGTTCGCATCGCCGATGAGATCGTCGACGGCCTGCCCGCCGAAGCGGGGCTGAGCCCCGAGGACGAGTCCGCGATGCTCGAGGGCTTCATCGCCGAGACCCACCGCGCCCTGGCCCGGGGGCTGAGCTCTGACCTCGTCATCCACGCCTTCGCCCACACCGCGCGGATCACCGGCATCGACCGCGACCTGGTCGACCCGTTCTTCGCCTCGATGCGCACGGATCTGCAGGCCAACGCGGACCGCTCGGTGCGGCGGTTCACCTGCCAGGAACATGCGGAGTACGTCTACGGATCCGCCGAGGTGGTCGGCCTGATGTGCCTGCGCGTCTTCCTCCACGACAACCCCCGCACCCCGGATCAGACGGTGCTGCTCGAACGCGGGGCCCGCAGCCTCGGTGCAGCGTTTCAGAACATCAACTTCCTCCGGGACCTCGCCGACGATCACGCCCGCTTGGGCCGCAGCTACCTGGCGTCCGACGGTGCACTCGACGCGGTCGGGCGCGATGAGTGGGTGGACACGATCCGCCGCCAACTCGCCGAGGCCAGGGAAGCGATCCCGCTCCTGCCGCTCGACGCCCGGGTGGCCGTCGACGCCGCCACCGCCCTGTTCACCGCGCTCAACGACGAGATCGCCGTGTCCCCGGTCGACCGACTCTACCGCGAGCGCGTGCGCATCTCCGACCCGGCCAAGGCCCGGCTGCTCGTCCGCTCGGCCCTGACAACCGTGGGCAAGGGGCGGCGACGATGAGGGTGAGCGCAGTGGCGCGCGGATCGCGTGTGCCCGCGGTGGGGCGTGTGCCCTCGCCGAGGTGGCTGCGGTGAGTCGGGTCAGCGTGATCGGGGCGGGCGTGGCCGGGTTGGCCACCGCGTGCCTGCTCGCCCGTGACGGTCACCAGGTCACGGTGTTGGAGAAGAACGCCGAAGTGGGCGGCCGGGTGGGTCGCATCGAACGCAGCGGGTTCCGCTTCGACACCGGACCGTCCTGGTATCTCATGCCCGAGGTCTTCGACCACTTCTTCGCCCTCATGGGCACGAGTGCCTCCGCCGAGCTCGACCTCACGCTTCTCGACCCGGCCTACACGGTCTTCACCGACCCGAGCGCTACCTCGGGCAGCGATCCGGTGACGATCCCGGCCGGACGGGAGCGGGTTCTCGACGTCCTCGAGTCGTTGGAGACTGGGGCGAGGCAGCGCCTGGAGGCCTATCTCGCCTCGGCCGCCGACGCGAAGACGATGGCGGAGCGGTTCTTCCTCTACAACCCGTTCACCGCGCCGAGCTCGGTCCTCGAACGGTCGGTCCTCATCGCGCTGCCGCGGCTCGTCCGCCTGCTCACCGAGAGCCTCGCCCACCGCGCCGAGGCGACTGTGGTCCATCCGCGGATCCGACAGATCCTGCAGTACCCGGCGATCTTCCTCGGCACCGATCCGCGGGCCGCACCGGCGATCTATCACCTCATGAGCACGCTCGACCTCGATGAAGGCGTGCAGTATCCGAAGGGCGGGTTCCGCACGATCATCGACGCGCTCGAGCGGTTGGCGCGGGCATCTGGGGTCGACATCCGCACCTCGGCGACGGTCGAATCGATCGATACGGATGCGGCCGGCGATGATTCGACCCGTCGCCGGGCTCGCCCCACGGTGACCGGCCTGACCTGGACAGACGCCGCCGGCAAGCGGCGCTCGGACGATGCGGACATCGTCGTCTCCGCCGCCGATCTCCACCACACGGAGACCGCCCTCCTCGCCGCGGACGAGCGCACTTACCCGGAACCGTGGTGGGACACGGTGACGAGCGGGCCGGGGGCGGTGCTCGTCCTCCTCGGCGTCGACGGGCAGCTGCCCGAGCTCGCTCACCATTCGCTGTTCTTCACCCCCGACTGGGAAGTCAACTTCGACGACATCTTCGGGTCCCGGCCGCGCCTGCCGCACCCGGCCTCGCTCTACGTGTGCCGGCCGTCCGCGACCGATGTCACCGTCGCACCCGACGGCCAGGAGAACCTCTTCGTCCTCGTTCCCGTTCCGGCCGATCCCGGGCTCGGCGAGGGTGGGCCTGAGGGCACCGGCGACCCGCTCATCGAGCGCACCGCCGATCGCGCGATCGACCAGATCGCTCGGTGGGCGGGCATCCCCGACCTGCGCGAGCGCATCGTGGTCCGCCACACGATCGGCCCGACGGATTTCGCCGCCGACTACAATTCGTGGCTCGGCGGCATGCTCGGACCCGCGCACACACTGCGGCAGAGCGCGATGTTCCGCCCCCAGAACCGGTCTCGCACCGTCGACGGACTCTACTACGCCGGCGGCACCACCGCGCCGGGTGTGGGGGTGCCGATGTGCTTGATCAGCGCCGAGGTGGTGCTCAAGCACATCCGCGGCGACCAGACCCCCGGGCCGCTGCCCGAGGAGTGAGCGCGCGAGCCATCGCCGCGTGCGGATCCGTCCCGCTGCCGAAGGAGTGAGTCAGCGCGCAGGTACTCCTCGACGGCCGCAGGTCAGCCCTCCCGGCAGCTGGGGAACTCCAATTGCCCGAGAACGTCGGCGAAGCGTGTCCCGTCGAGGCGGTTGCCGCCTGGCTCCTCCCCGGTCTCCGGCGATCCGCTCATCGAGTCGTCTCGTTCTTCATCCTGTCGTAGGCGGCCAATGCTGCCTCCCGGGATTCCTTGAGGTCGACGATCGGCGAGAGATCCGCCCCCGCCTCGGCGCTGGGATCATCCTTCCGCGGGTCCCCGCCGGGCCCGCGGCCGAGCCACTGGGCGACGTACTCACCGTGGGGGTCGAAGCGCTCGGCCTGGCGTTCGGGATTGAAGATGCGGAAGTACGGGGCGGCGTCGGCCCCGCACCCGGCGACCCACTGCCAGGACACCGGATTGTTCGCCTCATCCGCGTCGACGAGCGTGTCCCAGAACCACTGCTCCCCGTCCCACCAGGGCTGGAGCAGGTTCTTCGTGAGCAGGCTGGCGGTGACCATGCGCACCCGGTTGTGCATCCAGCCCATCTGCCACAGCTGCGCCACCCCCGCATCGACGAGGTCGATCCCCGTCGTCCCCGCCTGCCAATGGTCCAGCGCCTCCGGATCGTCCTCGTAGGGGAAGCGCGCGAACTCCTCGCGGATCGGCTCGGTCGCGATGTTCCGGTGATGGTAGGCCAGATGCCAGGAGAACTCGCGCCAGTAGAGCTGCCGGATCCAGGCCTGCTTGTCCGCCTCGGCGACCGAGGCCGATTCCGCGGCGTGGAGCAGCTGTCGCGGCGAGAGCTCCCCGTGCCGCAGCCGTGGCGACATGCGCGACGTGCTGTCGGGATCGCCCGGGACGTCGTGGGCGGAGGTGTAGCCGTCGATGCCTCGACTCAGCTCGCCGAGGTGGTCCTCCGCCGCCCGACATCCCGGGGCGTGCGGCCCGGTCCAGTGCTCGGCGATCGTGCCCTGCCACCACTGCGGCGTCCGGGCGGCGGCGAACTCCCCGGTCCCGGTGTCCGTGCCGTCGAGGAGGCCGAGGCCGTCGAGGTCGGTGACCGCCTGGCGTTTCCTCGCGGGGTCGAGGCGGGCGGCGGAGAATCCCTGCTGCTTCTCCGGGGCGGGGAGGACGTCGTCGATGTGGCGGTCGCGCACGGCCTTCCAGTACGGGGTGAAGACCTTGTAGTGGTCGCTGCTCTCCGGGGCGATGGTCCACGGTTCGACGAGGAGGGCCCCGGGATGGGAGTGGACGCTCAGACCGTGGTCGTCGAGGTCGGCCTTGATCCGGGCGTCGAGGTCGCGGGAGGCCGGGGCATAGCGGCGTGACCAGCGCACGGCGTCGACCTCGAGGTCGGCGGCCATCCGCGGCAGGATGGTCGCGGCCTCACCGGCGGCGAAGAGCAGCGGGATGCCGAGGGCCTCGAGCTCTGCTTCCAGGACGGCCAGTGATTCGTGGGCCCACCAGCGCGCGGCCCCGCCGAGCGGCCGAGGTCCGAGCCCGTCGGCGTCCCGCTTCTCCCGGATCCAGACCCCGATCACCCGGCCGTCCGAGCGGGCGGCGGACAGCGCCTCGTGGTCGCCGACCCGCAGGTCGTCGCGGAACCACACGAGCGTGACATGGTCGGAGGCTGCTGTCATCGGCCGGTCCCTTCAGTGGGGGTGGGGGTGTGCGCGGCGAGGCCCGTGACAGGCGCGGTCGCTCGCCGCGGCGGCGCGCCGTCGCGGTGGTCGGTGCGGTGCGGTTGTGGTGGGTTTGCCTGCGGGGTCGCGGGCCGAGGTGCTGGCGGGGTGGCGCGCAGTTTCCCGAGCAGACCACGGCGCAGCAGGCCTTTCGTCGGTGGCGACCAGATGTCGGTCCCGGCTGTCCGCCAGCCGGCGAGCAGATGGTTCGCAGCGAGATAGCCGGTTGTTGTCGCGCGTTCCATGAGCGCGACCGGCGTCTCACAGCGCACCCAGTCGCCGGCGAGCACGAGACCGGGCAGCGGTGTGACGACGCCGGGGCGCTCACCCCACGGCCGGATGTCGACGAGCCCGCAGTCGTCGTCGATGAGCAGCTCCTGGGCGAGGATCGGCAGGTGCGCGGTCTCCGGGTAGATCTCGTGGAGGTCGGCGAGGAGTCGCTCGCCGAGGCGGTGTTCGTCCTCGGTGTCGTCGGCGGAGAGGGCGTAGGCGTGGAGTTCGACGACGGATCCGCCGTGCTCCCTCGCCCAGTCGGCGGCCCCGGCTTCGAAGCGGTCGAGCACGGAGACGTTGTCAAGGAGGGCGAACCCGCTGGTGCCGAGGAAGGCCGGACGCGTCGGATCGACCGCCTTGGCGAACCAGAGCCGGAGCACCGCGAATGCCGGAGCGTTGCGTTCGGCCGCGACCCGGGAGAACCAGGCGGAGCGAGACGCAGCGGAGGCCGACTCGGCGTCGGCGCTGATGCCAGCCGCCGCCTCGGCGGTGGCGATGAGCGCCCGTGCGCTCGCCGGATCCGCGGCGAGGACGACGGCATCGGAGACCAGTTCGTCGCCGTCCTCGGCCCTCACCGTCCACCCGTCGCCGTCCGGTCGCAGCGCCGTCGCTCTGCACCCGGTCACGATGCGCACGCCCAGTCCGCGCAGGTACTGACCGAGCGGCGCCCACAGGGCGGTGTCGTAGTCGTCGTCGGGCACATCGAAGAGCAGGCCCTCGGCCGAGCCGGCGAAGTACGTGTGGAACATCGCGACCAGCTCGCCGGCGGAGAAGTCCTCAGGGTCGGCGAAGAACGAGCGGGCGAAGACCTCGAGGGCCAGGTGCCTGGCCTCGGTGGGGAAGCGCAGTCGGTCGAGGAACGCCGCCGCCGACTCGCCGTCGTAGCGGTGGAAGGAGGCGGGGAAGTCGACGTCGATGAGCTCGCATGCGCTCGTGACGTCGATCTCACCCAGCGCAGTCAGCGGGAAGGTCGGGCTGGTGAGGACGAACCCGGCGAGGTTGAACGGCGGGGTGCGGGGGATGCCGGCGAAGGAGTCGGTGGCACCGCTTCGGCGGGTGAGCGGATAGTCCGCGATCGGGCGCAGTCGGGACAGCTCCGGGGCGGTGCGGCTGAGCAGGTCGCGCAGGTTGTAGTACTGGCGGAAGAACGCGTGGAATCCGCGGCTCATCGTCCGCCCGTCCTCGAGCGGCCAGGCGCTGACTCGACCACCGAGGCGCTGGCAGGCCTCGAGGAGCGTCACCGTGACACCGCGTTCGGCAAGGATCGTCGCGGCCGCGAGCCCCGCGATGCCCCCGCCGATGACGGTGACCGACTTCGGGCGCAGCACCCGAGCCCGACCGGGTGGGGCGGGCACGAACTCGGCACGGGGATCGCTCGGGATCACGGGGTCGCCTCGGCGTCGTCATTCGACGGTCTGCGGTCGAGCCTGCGCTGCCAGAGCATGAGGACTGCGGTGATCATCGCGAACCCGAACCCGAAGTCCTCGATCGGGATGTCGAAGGGAAAGCGGATGCCTGAGAACATCTCCGGGTTGTAGATGACGATCGGGTTCGACAGCTTCGTCAGCCACCCGTCGACGAGGCACTGGAAGGCCAGGCAGATCGCGAGTGCCCCCCAATACCGTCCGCGACGGAAGATGCCTGAGCGGACGATGAAGAGTTCGAGGACGATGACGACGATCATGCCGAGACCGGTCATCACCGTGTATTCGGGGATCACGACTCGTCCCCTTTCGGTCGGCGGTCTGCGCGGTTCGCTCGGCGCTGCACGGCGGTGGTCCCCGCTGCGGCGTCGGTTGTGCCCGCGACCGCGTCCGCCGAGGTGGTGCCCGGGTCGCGCGTGGGAGTGCCCGCGCCACCCCGCCGCCGTGCGACGACGTCGATGACGGTGCCCACGGCTTCGTAGCTGAGCAGCGCGCAGAACGGGATGACGACGAAGAAGACGAGCTCCTCCAGCGGCAGGGTGCCGAACTCGATGCCGGTGACGAACCGCGGGTTGTACGTCCAGTGGTCGCGGGCGATAGCGACGACGTCCCAGATCGCGAAGACGATGACGACCGGGATGAGCGCAGCGAGAAGCACCCGCCACCGGCGGTAGACGCGGGCGGCGAAGACGAATTCGAGCGGCAGGGTGATGAGAACACATGCGCCCATGAGCGCGAGGTACTCCCAGGGGCCGGCCATCAGTGCCTCCGCGGACGGGCGGGGACGGAGAAGCCGAGCTCGAGTCCGCGGAGATGACAGCCGGCGATGACGGAGTCGTGGCCGACGGTGGGTGCGGTGAGCAGTCTCGGCTCGCAGGCCAGGAGCCGGTGGAGGAGGGCATCGGTCTCGATGAGCGCGAGCGGCTGCCCCGGGCAGCGGTGTGCTCCGTCGCTGAAGCTCAGGCCTGCCGACAGCGGGACGCTGGGGGCGCGCTCGTCAGCGGTGCCCGGCCGGGAGACGTGCCGGCGCTGGGTGCGGAAAGGACAGACCGTCTCGGCGTCGGGACCGAACGTCGAGGAATCGACATTGGCCTGTGTCACGTCGATGTCGATGAGATCGCCGGCCGGAATCGTCGTCGCGTGGCCGTCGACGTCAAGCGTGAGGTCGTCGGTAACGCGCCGGAAGAGATGACCGACGATGGGGTCGAGTCGGATGAGCTCTGCGAGCAGGGCGAGCCGGGTCGCACGGTCAGCGGGGAGATAGCGCTGTCGCAGGTCGTCGTCGGTGAGCAGCCGCCACGCGGCGACAGTGATGAACTCCCTGGTCGTCACCATCCCTGCGGTGCCGTAGGTGACGCATTCGACGAGGATGTCGGCCGTGCTGCTGCCGGAGTCGAGGAGGTGGGAGATGATGTCGTCGCGGTGGTCGCGGCGATGCGCACGGATGGCGGGAAGGACATCGGCGACGAAGAACTTCGTCAACGGAAGGAGTCCGTTGATCGCGGCCTGGAGCCACTGGCGGTTGGTTCGGCCCCAGTTCGGCGCGGACAGGTCGACCGGCGGCTGGCGGAAGAAGGCGACGAGGCGGCCTGCCAGCGCCTCCACCGGTGCCTCGGTGAGTCCGACGATCCGGGCGGTGACGTCGACCGTGTAATGCAGTGCGGCGCGATCGAGCCGGCAGCGTCCGGTGACGACTGCGTCATCGACGATGGCTTGGGCGCAGGCGTCGATGTCAGCCGCATACCGATCGTCGATGACGGCGGGGGCGAAGAAGCGAGCAAGCTCGCGACGCTGGGCGTCATGAGCAGGACCGTCGGCGATGAGGATCGGGCGGTGGGTGAACCAGCCCTGCGGGATCCGCTCGGCGGTGAACCCCGCTTGGGTCGTGGCGTGGCGAGCGCGCAGGATCGCTCTGGCCGCGTCGTAGGACCGGATGCGCCAGTAGCCTGGGGTGCCTGGATGATGGTCGATCGCGGCAGCGCTCATACTCGCAGCTTCCCCGCGATCTCGCCGCTCAGCTGCTCGACCATCCACGGGCTGAAGGCGAATGGAGTCGCAGCAACGGCGGCACGCAGGTCGGCCAGCGATGTCCAGTGGCAGTCGGCCACCTCGGCGGGGGAGGGGCGCAGCGGTGCGGCGATCCGGGCGACGTAGACGGGGCACGCCTCGTTTTCGACGACGCCGCCGGCATCGACGGCGCGGTAGCGGAAGTCGCGGTCGACGAGGCGAAGGGCGGTGACGGCCGTGCCGAGTTCCTGGTCCGCCCGGCGGGCGATCGCGTCCTCGATGCTCTCGTCCGGGCCGGGATGCCCGCAGAAGCTGTTCGTCCATACCCCCGGCCATGTGGCTTTCGACAGTGCTCGACGGGTGAGGAGGATGCGGTCGTCATCGTCGATCAGATAGCACGAGAACGCGAGGTGAAGCGGCGTCTCCGTCGTATGAACCTCGGACTTGAGCATCGTCCCGGCAGGGTGCCCTGCCTCATCGAGGAGGACGACCCGTTCGGCAGCGGTGGTGGGATGAGCCATCTGTCATCTGCTCCTTCGAACACAGGCCGGTTTGCTCCAATGCTACCGGTGCGGCGGTCGTGTCGGTGCCTGCCAGTAGACTGTGGTGGTAACGACTCCCCTTCTTTCACTTGAGGTGACATCAACTCATGCCAGCAATCGTTGTCGTCGGCGCTCAGTGGGGCGACGAAGGTAAGGGCAAGACCACCGACATCCTCGGCACCAGCGTCGACTACGTCGTCAAGCCCAACGGTGGGAACAACGCAGGTCACACGGTTGTCGTCGGCGGTGAGAAGTACGAGCTCAAGCTGCTGCCGGCGGGAATCCTCTCGCCGAACGTCACCCCGGTCATCGGCAACGGCGTCGTCGTCAACCTCGAGGCCCTCTTCGAGGAGATCGACGCCCTCGAGTCCCGTGGAGCCGACACCTCGAAGCTGCGGATCTCGGCGAACGCGCACGTCGTCGCGCCCTACCATCAGACGCTTGACAAGGTGACCGAGCGGTTCCTCGGCAAGCGGGCGATCGGGACGACCGGGCGCGGCATCGGACCGGCGTACATGGACAAGATCGGGCGGCTCGGCATCCGCATCCAGGACATCTTCGACGAGTCGATCCTGCGGCAGAAGATCGAGGGGTCGCTGCACCAGAAGAACGAGCTCCTCGTCAAGGTCTACAACCGTCGCGCCGTGAGCGTCGACGAGGTCGTCGACTACTTCCTGCCGTTCGTCGAGCGGCTGCGCCCCTACGTCGCCGAGACCGAGCTCATGCTCAACGACGCCCTCGACCGCGACGAGGTCATCGTCATGGAGGGCGGACAGGCGACGATGCTCGACGTCGACCACGGCACGTACCCGTTCGTCACCTCGTCGAACCCGACCGCGGGAGGATCGTGCGTGGGCTCGGGCATCGGGCCGACCCGCATCAACCGCGTCGTCGGCATCGTCAAGGCCTACACGACGCGGGTGGGCGCCGGACCGTTCCCCACCGAGCTCTTCGATGAGATGGGGGAGTACCTGCAGAAGGCCGGCGGCGAGTTCGGCGTCAACACCGGACGCCCCCGCCGCTGCGGCTGGTACGACGCGGTCATCGCGCGCTACTCCGCGCGGGTCAACGGCTTCACCGACTACGTGCTGACGAAGCTCGACGTCCTCACCGGCATCGAGCAGATCCCCGTCGCCGTCGCCTACGACGTCGACGGTGAGCGCTTCGACGAGATGCCGATGACGCAGACCGACTTCCACCACGCCACCCCGATCTACGAGTACTTCGACGGCTGGACCGAGGACATCTCGACGGCACGGACCTTCGAGGACCTGCCGATCAACGCGCAGAAGTACGTCCTCGCGCTCGAGGAGATGTCCGGATCGCGGATCTCCGTCATCGGCGTCGGCCCCGACCGCGAACAGTCGATCGTCCGCCACGACCTGCTCGACTGACGGTCGTGTTCGGGGATATGCCCTCCCCGGCCGACGCTGATGTGCAGAGCAGAGACCTGCCCGACTGACCTTCACGTGCAGAGCGGTCAGCTGCACGCGAGCCGTCTGCAGAGTGCGCAGCGGTCTGTTCGTTCAGCGTGGTCTGCTCGCTCAACACTGAGCGTGATTGTCACCGCCTCGGCGGCTGCGCGGCCCTTCGCTCAACAGTTGGCGGGAAAAAGTCGTCTTCGGTGTCGACATTTTCACGCCAACTGTTGATTGAGCCGAGCCGCGGGCCCCTTCCAGCGACCAGCGCCACCGGGAATCATTCGGTTTTTAACAACAAGTGCCATCGCGGCTCTCATCAGGCATACTTGAGGCCAAAGTTGTTGAAGGTGATACGTTTGCCTCCCGCGCGAACGCCGCCGACCTCATCCCCCTAGGAGGACGCAATGGCCAAGACCCAACCGGAGCCGGTTCGCGATCCGGACATCGATCACCTGCTCACCCCGAGCAACTGCGCCATCGCGCTCATCGACTACCAGCCCGGCCAGTTCGCGACCGTGAGCTCGACGTCGAAGGACGAGATCATCCTCGGCGTCGTCACCCTCGCCAAGCTCGCCCGGGCCTACGAGATCCCCACCGTGCTCTCGACCGTCGGCGTCGACCTCGGCGTCAACACCGGCACGATCACTGAGATCACCGACGAGCTGCCCGGAGTCGAGGAGATCGACCGCACGGGCGTCAACTCGTGGGAGGACGCGGACTTCCGCGCCGCGATCGAAGCGACGGGCCGCCGGAAGATCGTCATCGCCGGGCTGTGGACCGAGGTCTGCCTCGCGTTCCCCACCCTCGACCTCCTCGAGGAGGGCTACGACGTCTACCCCGTCATCGACGCAGTCGGCGGTGTCTCGACGGTCACTCACGACCAGGCGATCAACCGCATGGTCTCGGCCGGGGCCCACCCGATCACGTCCCTGGCCTTCGGCGCCGAGCTCATGCGCAACTGGGCGCGCCCGGACTCCGACCTCTACCGCACGATCATCAACGACTACTTCGCCCGCAAACGGGCGATCGGCGACGCGACCGGGGACGTCTTCAGCAGCTGAGGCACCACCTCGGCGCCGGACCGACCACCCGGTCACGGTCGGTGCCACCGCACCACAGCACCACCGCACCACCGCACCACCGCACCACCGCACCACCGCACCACCCACAACTGAACACTCCGGAGCTCGCGCAGCAGCTCCGGGGACGAGCACGAGGAGACACCACCTCATGACCGAGGACGCGCAGCCGGCGCCCGACGCGCAGGCCGAATCCCCGCAGCAGACCGCGTCTGGGGCGCGGGTGGCCCTCGTCACCGGCGCGACCGGAGCGATCGGCGCCGCCGTCAGCCGCACCCTCGCCGAGCAGGGCATCCGGGTGGCCATGCTCGCCCGCAACCGCCGCCGCCTCGAGCGCCTCGCACAGCAGATCGACCGACCCGACCAGACGCTCGTCGTCCGCGCCGACGTCACCGAGCCCTTCGACCTCGTCGAGGCCAGGGACGCGATCCGTGACCGCTTCGGCACCGACCCCGACCTCGTCATGGTCAGCGCCGGGGTGATGCGGGCGGCGAACTTCGAACAGTCCGTGCCCTCGGAGTGGAAGGCGATGATCTCGACGAACGTCGAAGGCGCCCTCTACACCGCGCAGACCTTCGCCGAAGGCCTGCTGAAGATCGGTGAGACGAGTCGCCCGGCCGACCTCATCTTCGTCGGCTCCGCCCCCGCCCAGCAGCGGACGAAGTCGTACGCGGTGTTCTCGGCGATGGCCGCCTCGGTCGAACAGCTCGCCAAGCACCTGCGCGCCGAATACGGCGATCGCGGAGTCCGCGTCCACCACATCGCCCCGTTCTACGTCACCTCCGAACTCGGAGCCGACATGAGCGACACCGAGCACTACCGGCGGTTCCAGGAACGCGCCGACGAATTCGAATCCATCGACCCCGACCGTGTCGCGAGGCTCGTCTGCTTCATGACGCAGATGCCGGCGCGCGCCAACCTCGCCGCCGCGACGGTCCGACCGGTGAGGAGCTGACATGGCCAATCGCCTGACCGCGGGGCTCACCGCGTTCTTCCGCACGGAGAGCGCCGGCGCCGTCGTTCTGCTCGCCGCCACCGCCATCGCCCTCCTGTGGGCCAACCTGTCCCCGGACAGCTACAACGCCGTCATCCACACGGAGTTCGGGCTCGTCGCCGGCACCGCCGAACTCGAGATGTCCCTTCAGCACTGGATCAACGACGCAGTGATGATGCTGTTCTTCTTCCTCGTCACCCTCGAGGTGAAGAAGGACGTCGTCCTCGGCGAACTGCGCTCGTGGAAGCGCGCGGCACTGCCGATCGTCGGTGCCGTCGCCGGACTCGTCGTTCCCGCGCTCATCTTCGTCGCCATCACCCGGGGCACCCCCGAGGTGGGGGCCTGGGGTGTCGTCATCTCCACCGACACCGCGTTCGTCGTCGGCATCCTCGCCGCGTTCGGCTCCCCCGCATCCCCGCGCAGCTGCGCGTCTTCATCCTCGCCCTCGCCGTCGTCGATGACATCGGGGCACTCGCCGTCATCGCCTTCTTCTACACCGAGGACATCAACCTCCTCTGGCTCGGGATCGCCGCGGCCCTGGCCGCCGTCACCTGGTTCGTCCAGAAGATGCAGGCGTGGCGCGGCCTCGTCTACGCCATCCTCGGCGTCTTCCTCTGGTTCGCCGTCCTCCAGTCCGGAGTCCACGCGACGATCGCCGGTGTCATCCTCGGCCTGCTCCTGCCGGTGTTCCCGCCGAAGCATCAGCTCGTCGACGAGGCGGAGGATCTCACGGCGAGCTTCCGCCGCAGCCCGAACGCCGAACGCGGCATGTCCGCGGCTGAGGGCATCCTTCGCTCGGTGTCGATCAACGACCGCTTCCAGCTCTCCCTGCGCCGCGTCGTCAGCCTCGTCATCGTCCCCGTCTTCGCGCTCGTCAACGCCGGTGTCCTCATCACGAGCGAGTCCCTGTCCCACGCCTTCGGTTCGGCCCTGACGTGGGGTGTCATCGCCGGCCTCGTCGTCGGCAAGTTCGTCGGCATCTTCGGGGCGACGATGCTCGGACGCCGTCTGCACATCGGCGAGCTCTCCGAGGCCCTGCGAGCCCGACACATCGCGTCGGGTGCCATGCTCACCGGCATCGGCTTCACGATCTCTCTCTTCATCGTCGACCTCGCGATCACCGACCCGGTCGCCCAGTCCGATGCGCGCATCGGCATCCTTACCGGGTCCGGTCTGGCCGCGCTCATCGGCGTCGTCAGCCTCCAGCTCACCGCCCGCTACGACCGCCAGCACGCCCCCGCGAGAGTGCAGCTCAACCGGCCGATCGACCTGTCCCGCGACCACATCTTCGGTCCCCCCGATGCGAAGAACTCGCTCACCGTCTACGGGTCGTTCGGCGGACTCGACGATGCCAACACCGAGGAGATCCTCGACCAGGTCATCGACCACTACGAAGGCGACCTCGCGTTCGTCTTCCGCCACATCCGCCCGACCGCCGACGGCGCACCCGAGCAGACGGGCGAAGCGCTCGAAGCTGTGGCATCCCAGCAGAAGAAGCTGTTCTGGCCGATGCGCCACGAACTCAACGAGATCAGTGAGGACCGCAGCTTGGACAACCGCGAACTCCTGCGCGCCAGCGTCAACGTCGGCGCCAACCTCAACCGCGTCGAGGACGACCTGCGTCGCGACGTCCATGTCTCCCGCGTCGACGAGGACTTCCTCGATGCGGAGAACATGGGCCTCCACTCCGGTCCCGTCCTCTTCGTCAACGGCCTCCTCTACGACGGGGACATGGAGCCGAATTCGATCATCGCCGACATCGACGCGACGAGTGCCGCCGAACCCGACGTCAGCGCCCGCCCCGATCACACGCTGACCTCCGACTGCGCCGTCCAGATCGGCCAGGCGCCGCGCGCGACCGCGGGAGGTCAGCGATGAGTGGGCCCCACGTCATCTCCGGCGGGGCCAACGGCATCGGGCTGCTCACCGCGCAGCGCCTGCTTGCCGCCGGTGAGTCCGTCGTCATCATCGACCGCGATGAGCTCCCCGCCGAGCTGGTCGACCAGCCGAATGTCACGTTCTTCCAGCAGGATGTCTGTGATCTCGTCGCGATGGCCGAGCTCGGCGTTGAGATCCGCGACCGCTGGCCGCAGTGCACCTCGGTGATCGCGAGCGCGGGCATCAACTACGTCGGGCCGTTCGCGGAGCTGCCGTTCTTGCAGTGGAACGAGGTGCTGACAACGAACGTCGTCGGTGCCCTTCACCTCATCCATGAGGTCCTGCCCTCCCTCCTTGGCACAGCCGAGGCGGGGGAGCGGGCCGACGTCATCACCATCGGGTCGATCGCCGACCAGAGCTACTTCCACGACGCCGCCGTCTACGGCGTGGCCTCGGCGGCACTGAAGACCTTCGCCGCTCAGCTGCGCATCGAACTGCGCGAGCGGGGAGTACGGGTGTCGAACATCGCGCCCGGTTATATCAGGTCGACGTTCGCCGAACGCCTCGAGGGCCTCGCCCACGAATACGACTGGCTCGGCGAGGGTCTGCTCACCTCCGACGACGTCGCTGACGTCATCGGGTTCGTCCTCAATCAGCCCGTCGGGGTCGCCCTCGGAGACCTCGACGTCGTCGCGACGAAGCAGGGGTGGGCATGAAACCCCATCCTCTGGAGGAGTGGTCGTCATGACCCTCGAGGACCTCTCGCGGCTGCAGTTCGCGCTCACCGCGATGTTCCACATCATGTTCCCTGCGATGACGGTGGGGCTGTCGGTGTTCCTCACCGTCGTCTACGGCATGTACTGGAAGACGAAGAAACCCGTCTTCCTCCAGATGTTCCGGTTCTGGCGGCGCATCTTCGGGGTCGGATTCGCCCTCGGCGTCGTCGCCGGTGCCGTCCTCACCTTCGAGTTCGGACTCAACTGGGGCGTCTTCGCCCGCGAGACCGGACCGATCATCGGCCCGATCATCGCGATGGAGGTCGTCACCGCGTTCTTCGTCGAAGCCGGGTTCATCGGGGTCCTCCTCTACGGCGACGGCCGGGTCAAGGAGCGGACGATGTTCATCGCCTGCCTCCTCGTCGCCATCGGCACCCTGCTCTCGACGACGTGGATCCTCGTCGCGAACTCGTGGATGCAGACGCCGGCCGGGTTCGAGCGCGCCCCCGACGGGACGTTCTTGCCGACGAACTGGTGGGAGATCATCTTCAACCCGTCGTTCCCGCTGCGCTTCACGCACATGTTCTTAGCGGTCCTCATCTCCGCCTCGGTCGTCATCGCCGGCATCGCCGCGTGGTACCTCATCAAGGGCCGGTCGCTCGCGTTCGCGAAGCGCTCGTTCTCGATCTCCCTCGGCGTCCTCGCAGTCCTCCTGCCCATCCAGATCTCCGTCGGCGACGACGTCGCCCTCGAGGTCGTCGTCGAACACCAGCTGCCGAAGTTCGCCGCGATCGAAGGGCACTGGCAGACGAACAGCTCCGGCTACTACCTCTTCATCGTCACCGATCAGCCGAACCAGGAGAACGCCGCGTCCGTCGAGGTGCCGCTGCTCGGGTCGTTCATCGGGCAGGATCTCTCCGGGCAGCTGCAGACCCCGGGGGTCTCCGACGTCGAACCTGACCCGGCCGAGCAGCCGCCGGTGTGGATGGTCTTCTGGGGCTTCCGGATCATGTTCTACGGCTCGATCATCCTCTTCGCCATCGCGATGTCGAGTGTCGTGCTGCGTCTGCGCGGCCGCCTCTACGACTCCCCGCGCTTCCACCGCGTGTGCCTGTGGGCGGCTCCCGTGGGGATCCTCGCGATCCTCGGCGGCTGGGTGACCGCGGAGACCGGCCGCCAGCCGTGGGTTGTCTACGGACACCTGCGCACCGAGGATGCCGTGTCCGATCTGGCGCCGGCCCACCTCGTGTTCTCCGTCATCGGCTTCATCGTCGTCTACGCGATCATGCTCGCCGCCTACATCGGCTACATCGTCTGGGCCGTCAAACGCGGTCCCGAGCACGACCTGCCCGGGGCCGAGACCCACGACGACCTCGACGACGACCTCGAATTCGCAAGCGTCGATGCCGGCCGGGCCCCCGCCGGCAAGGGCGGCGACGCCTCTCACGCGGGTGAGAGCCCGCCGGGGGACGAGCGCGGGGACCGCCTCGGCGAGGAGGGGAGGCCATCATGATGCAGGAGATCTGGCTCATCGTCCCCGTCCTCTGCCTCGTCATGTACATCATCCTCGACGGGTACGACCTCGGGGTGGGGATCCTCCTCCTCGGCGAACGGGATCGCCGCCGGCGCCGCGAGGGCGTCGAGGTCGTCGCGCAGACGTGGGACATCAACGAGTCGTGGCTCATCCTCCTCGGCGTCTCACTGTGGGCGGGCTTCCCCGCGGTCTACGGGGCAGCGCTGCCGCACGTCTACATCCCCGTCATCGTCATGCTGCTGTGCCTCATCGTCCGCGGCTTCGCGACCGAGCTCATCTCCCATCGCCACGACACCCGTGAGGCGTGGGTGCGGGCCTTCAGCCTCGGGTCGCTCGGGGCCGCGATCGCCCAGGGATTCGCCTTGGCGGGTCTGACCAGGCAGATCACGGTCGATTCGAACGGGGACTTCGTCGGTGAGCCGGGAATCTGGGATGCCGCCTCGGTGGGGATGACCCTGCTCATCGTCATCGGCACCGTCGTCGTCTACATGACGCTCGGGGCCGCGTTCCTCCGCCGCAAGGTCGACTCCCCGCTCGCCGTGGCCGCGGGACGAACGCTGCTCATCGGCGCCGTCGTCGTCCTCGCACTCATCGTCGGGTTCCTCGGCACGACCGATGTGCCGCTGACCTGGAGCGGCGCTCAGGGAATCCTCGTCGGCGTCCTGCTCCTCGTCGCCCTCGTCAGCGCGGTGCTCGCGTGGCGCACGCTCGCCCCCGATGCTCCGCCTCACAGCGCGTACCGGTGGACGGCGCTGCTCGTCGTCGCGTGCCTGCTCGCGGTCGTCGTCGGACGCTATCCCGTCATCCTCGCCTCCGACCTCACCGTCGCCGAGGCGGGCGCCCCCGACATCACGATGATCGTCCTGCTCATCGGGGTGGGGATCAACATCTTCCTCATCTCCTTCTACACGATCTTCGCCCACCGCGTGTTCTCCGGTCCGCTCGACGCGGGAGCGGGCAACGATGGGGGATTCACTCACAACGGTGGACTCCGCCCCGACGGAGGTTCGGACTCCGACGTGGGACCGGATTCCGACGGAGGTTCGGATTCCGACGGGGGATCGGCAGCGGATCGAAAGGCGGCCCAGTCATGAGCGAGAAGCGCAACGACGTCCCGGGCCGCGTCCCGCACGACAGCCAGCCGCACGACAGTGCTGCGGGCGGTGCCCCCCGCGACGGTCGGCCGGGCGGTCGCGAGTCGGGCGGTCGTGCCCGCGTCGTCCTCCGGCGCATCGGGCTCTTCCTGCTCGGCATCATCCTCTACACGATCAGCATGAACATGTACTCGGGCTATCCGTCGATCGGATCGCAGTGGATCAACCGCGCGGCGATCCTCGCGATCGTCGTCTTCGCCGCGGTCGTCTTCATCCGCGACGAACGCCGCCGCGCCCGCGAGGACGAGGACGACCCGCACGCCGATGTCGGCTGACACGGCCGCCGCCTCGGCGAGTGCCGACTCCTCAGGGTCGGGCGACCTGATCTCGAGCGGCTCGCTGACGGGCACTTCCGCGTCGACGGGGCCGACCTCGGCGGCCGGGGGTCCCGCTCCGGGGCAGGCCGCGTCCGCGGTCGGCACCGACACCGCCGTCGCCTGGATCAATGCGCACGCCGGTCCCGGACGTGTCCTCTTCCGCGTATCGGCCCTCGCCGAGGTGGCCGCGACGTGTGCGCTCATCGCCGGATGGGCGCTGCTCGGGGCCGGCATCTCCGCGTGGATGGCATCGGGTTCGGGTGCCGCGGGGACGGAAGTTTTCGGGAGCGGGCCGGGTGCGGCGCTGTGGTTCTTCGTCGGCGCCGCGATCGCGGCGCCGGTGCGGCTCGTCCTCCGGGTTCTCGCTGCCCGCTTCGCCGCGGCCGGCCGGGACCGGGTGAGCGCGGCGATCCGCACGCAGCTCGTACCCGACCTTCTCGCAGTGTCCGGGACGACGAGCGCGAGTGATGCCGCCGACGCCCTCATCGATGATGCGCCCGTGGTCGCGAGATACCTCGCCGGATCGCGGCCGCTGCGGATCGCGGCGGCTCCGTCGACCCTGCTCATCCTCGCCGCGGTGGCCGTCGTCCACTGGCCGGTTGCGGTGCTCCTCGCGCTGTGCACCGCCCTGCTGCCCCTCAATCTGCGACTGGCGGGACAGGCCACGCTCACGGCGGGGGAACGGCAGCTCGCCGCGTCGCGCCGGCTCTCTGCGGTCGTCACCGAGAGCGTGCGGGGCCTGCCGACGCTGGTGAGTCTGCGCGCGCGCGAGCGGCGGCGCGACGTGCTCGGCCGGGCGTCGACGAGGCTGGAGAAGTCGACGCTGCGAGTGCTCACCTTTGCGTTCCTCTCCGGTGCGGTGATGGACGTCGCGGTGACGTTCGCGATCGCCGTGTCCGCGACGTACACGGGGCTCGTGCTCCTCGGGTTCCTCACCCTGCCGGGGGCACCGGCACTCGGACTCGGTGGGGCGCTCTTCGTGCTCCTCCTCTGCCCCGCCTACTTCGCTCCCGCACAGCGCGCGGCCCGCGGCTTCCACGACCGCGACGACGCCCTCGTCGCCACCCGCGCCATCCTCACGGCCAGCGCGGGGCCAGAGCGCGAGGCGGGTCTCGGCCCGGGGCGAACGGCATCTCGTGGCCGGGGCCCCACCGCCGAACAGGGCGCGGGCCGCACTGCGGGAGGAGAACCGGAGCGCGAGACGGGTCGCGAACCGGGCTCGACCGGTGGCGGTGCCGAGACGGCGCCAGAGGGCACGGAAGCAGTCTCCGTGGGCACGGACGTGGTCGACGCCCCGGCAACCGGCACCGCTGCGACCGGCACGAATCCCCTCACTGGGCCTGTGCCAGCAGCCCACCTGCGCGGTCCGCACCTCGAGCTCGACCACCTCGGCGTCGGAGTCGGATCCTCTCCCATCCTCACCGACATCACGATGACCCTCCCCGCGGGGGAGTGGACGGCGATCAGCGGGCCGTCGGGGTCGGGGAAGACGACGCTGCTCCAGGTCATCGCCGGTCGTCGGGTGCCGACGACGGGCACGATCCGCCGCAGCGGCGGACCCGGCGGACCCGGCGCGTCCGGGGAGTCGATCGCGCACGGGTGGCTCGGCTCGGACACCGTCATCCTCGGCACGACGTTCGCGGAGAACATCAGCCTCGGCGATGAGTCGATCACCGCCGCCGACGTCCGCGCCGCCGCCCACACCGCGGGCCTCGACGAGGTGCTCGCGAGCCTGCCCGACGGCATCGACACCGCGCTGGGCACCCTGGGTCGACAGCTGTCGGCGGGGGAGCGGCGCCGCGTCGCGATCGCCCGCCTCGTCGCCGCCGACCGGAGCCTCTGGATCCTCGACGAACCCACGGCCCACCTCGATCGGGCCACCGAAGCCGCGATCCTCCGCACCCTGCGCGCGGCGAGCACCGGTCGCACCGTCGTCATCGCGACGCACTCACCGGCCGTCATCGCCGTCGCCGACCACACCCACGAGCTGCGTGCCGGCTCGCTCACCAGCGGCGCCGCCGCCGACCTCACCGGGGGCGACGCATGAGCGCGCGCCGCCGTCTCCACCTCCTCCCGCTCGTCGTCGCGGTCATCGCGGAACTGTGCTCGCTCGCGCTGCTCGCGGTCTCTGGCTGGTACCTGGCCTCGTGCGCGCTGGCCGGCCTCGGACTCCTCGCGACCTTCTCCTACCCGACCCCGAGCGGCATCGTGAGGATGCTCGCCCTCGGCCGGATCGGGGCGGGGTACGGGCAGAACGTCCTCCTCCATCGGTCGGCGCTCGCCGACACGACCCGGGCCCGACTCGCGGTCTTCGACGACCTCGCCGCCACCGGCTCGGCCCCGGCCGACGACCGCGCAGTCGACCGACTGCTCACGGACGCCGCCGTCGAGGGCGAGCGGGTGCTGCGGGTGACCGCGCCGCTCGTCGTGACGATCTCCGCCGTCGTCACCGCGATCATCGTCGCCGCCGCAACGTTCCCCCTTGTCACCGCGCCGCTGCTGGTCGGAGCAGCGATCATGTTCGTCCTCGCGCTCGCACCGGCTCCCACGGATGACGGGCACGGTCGCCTCCGTGCCGAGGTGCTCGCGAGCATGGACGCCGCCCCCGAACTCGAGTCCCTCGGCGGAACTCCGCTGCTGCGGGCGCGCGTGCTCACGCAGCTCGACACCCTCACCGCCGCCGACCGCCGCCTCGAGGAGAAGCAGTCGCGGCGCCAGATCGTCGCCGCGCTCGCCGCCGGCCTCGCGTTCGGTGCGGTCCTCCTCGTGTGCGCCCTCGCGGCCGGGATGGTCGAGTCCGCTCTCCTGCCGATACCGCTCTTCGTCATGGTCGTCCTGCTCGCGTTCGGGGTCCTCGAACGCACTTTCGCCCTCGGTGAGATCGTGCCCCACCTGCAGAGACTGCGGAGCATCCGGGCACGCCGAGGCAGCGGCGGGTCTCCCGGGCACGTGTCCTCGATGGCGGTCGGCCTCGCCGAATCGGGCGCGCTCACTCTCGGTGGCGCTGTCGGCGGCGCGTCGCCGACAGGTGGTGACATCGTCATGCCCGCGGGAGCGACGGCAGCGATCATCGGCCCCTCGGGGACCGGGAAGTCGACCCTCCTCGCGCAGATCGCCGAGGCTGTCCGCGGCACTGCTGCTCCTACGGCCGACCCGCGTGGGACGTCAGCCGAGACTCGCACGGTCGCGGTCGTCACCGACGACGAGTTCCTCTTCACCGGCACTGTCGCCGGCAACCTCCGCCTCGGCGAGCCGGACCAGGCGCCGCTGAGTGCCGAGGACATCCGCGCGGTTCTCGAGGAGCTCGATCTCAGCGCCGATATCGGTGCTGAGACCCGCACGGGGATCGGTGGGCGGGCACTCTCACGCGGTGAGACCCGGCGCCTCGTCATCGCCCGGGCCGTGCTCTCCGCGCCCGACGTCCTCCTTGTCGACGAACCGGACCTCGGCCTCGATCCGCATACCTTCGCGACGGTGCTCGCGTTCGTCCGGACGCGCCTGCCGGAGGCGACGATCGTCTATGCCGCCCACAGCGCGCCACCCGGTATGGAGGTCACCGTCGACCTCGGTGCCGTGACGGATGAGGTGCGGCGCCGCTGACGCTCGTCGGTCGAGCTGCACCGCTGGTGACTTCGTGACGCCGCGTCCCGCTCCTAGAGGCCGAGGCGGGCGAGGACGTTCTTCACGTGGAGGAGCGCCTCCTCCTCGGAGAGGCCGAAGTTCTGGTTGAGGTACATCCCGTCGCCGATGAGCTGGATCGTCATCGCCAGGTGCGGATCGCCGAGGTGGTCGTTGAGCACCGCGAACCACTGCTCCCGGGTGTCCTTGAGGGCGATGCGGGCCTCCTCGTACTCCTGCGCGAGGCGACTGGCGGCGATGAGGCTGCGGTCGAGGGGAGTCCCGACCTCGGCGGAGGTCTCGAGGTAGTAGATGTGGGGTCCCTGGTCCGATGACCGCATCGTCTCGATGTCGGCATCGACATTGGCTCGCAATCGCTCGAGGCTGCCCTCGACGAGTTTCGCCTTCGACCCGAAGTGATAGAGCAGGCCGCCCTTGGACACTCCCGCCTCGGCGGCGACGGCGTCGAGCGTCGCACCCGCCGTGCCGTGCGCATCGAGCAGGGAGTCGAAGGCGTCGAGGAGCCTCTCTCGGGTGTCGGAGGAATTGCGTGCCATGCGCACGAGCCTAGCGGACGGGAGGAGGCGCCTGCGACGAACATCACCGCCGTCGGGCCAGGGCGATCTCTTGATTACTGTACCGTCTGGCCGGTACAGTAAAGGCATGACTTCACCACAGACACTCCACGTGCGCGCCGGCCGGCGTGAATGGCTCGGCCTGGCTGTGCTGATGATCCCTGTCCTCCTCATCTCCATCGACAACACGGTCCTCGGCTTCGCCCTCCCGGCGATCAGCACGGGCCTCCACCCCACGGGCACGCAGCTGCTGTGGATCGTCGACATCTACGCCCTCATGCTCGCGGGTCTCCTCGTGGCGATGGGCAGCATCGGCGACCGCTTCGGCCGGCGGCTGCTCCTCCTCATCGGCGCGACCGGCTTCGGAGCCGCGTCCCTGGTCGCTGCGTTCTCGACGACGCCCGAGATGCTCATCCTCGCCCGCGCCCTCCTCGGCGTCTTCGGGGCCACGCTCATGCCCTCGACGCTCTCCCTCATCCGCAACATCTTCCTCGACCCCCGCGACCGCCGCATCGCGATCGCGACCTGGGCCGCGCTCTTCGGCGGCGGTGCCGCCCTCGGCCCCGTCGTCGGCGGTCTCCTCCTCGAGCACTTCCACTGGAGCTCGATCTTCTTCATCAACCTCCCCCTCATCGCGCTCTTCATCCCGGCCGCGCTCCTTCTCCTGCCGGAATCGCGCGACCCGAACCCCGGCCCCATCGATCCCCTCTCGATCGTGCTCTCGAT
Source organism: Brevibacterium sanguinis (assembly GCF_039528855.1). Taxonomy (NCBI): domain Bacteria; kingdom Bacillati; phylum Actinomycetota; class Actinomycetes; order Micrococcales; family Brevibacteriaceae; genus Brevibacterium; species Brevibacterium sanguinis. Next base: position 310,393 of record NZ_BAAAMB010000006.1, read on the forward strand.
GCTCACGCTCACCCCGCTCGTCTTCGCCATCAAGCACGGGATGTCCGAGGGCCTCGACTGGCTCCTCGTCGCAACGGTCATCGTCTCGCTCATCGCCGGGTTCCTCTTCGTCCGCCGGCAGCTGGCGTCCGCCAACCCGATGCTCGACGTCCGGCTCTTCGCCAATGCGGTGTTCACCTCGGCGGTGGTGGCGAACCTGCTCAGCCTCATGGGCCTCGCCGGCTTCCTCTACTTCGGCACGCAGGTCCTCCAGCTCATCCTCGGCCTCTCCCCGGTGACCGCGGCACTCGCCCTCGTCCCCGGACTCGTCATGTCGATCGCGGCCGGCTACCTCGCCGTCCCCCTCGTCGCCCGCATCCGGCCCCGCGTCGTCGTCCCCGCCGCGCTCGCCCTCAACGCGGTCGGGCTCGCGTTCGTCGCGTTCACCCCGGAGCCGAGCGTGCCCGGCATGATCATCTCCTTCATCGTCCTCGGCGCCGGCATCGGCACCGCCGAGGTGATCACCAACGACCTCATCCTCACTGCGGTGCCCGCGAACAAGGCCGGAGCCGCCTCGGCGATCTCCGAGACCGCCTACGAGTTCGGCTCCGTCATGGGCACGGCCGTCCTCGGCGGCCTGACGACGATGGTCTTCGGCCGCCAGCTCGCCTCCCACCTCGGCGAGAAGGCCGACGATCCGGCGTTCGAGACGCTCGGATCCGCGCTCGAGCGCGCCGGTGAGATCGGCGGCCGCCTCGGCGATGAGCTCGCCGACACCGTTGTGCGCGCCTTCGACCTCGGCGTGCAGTGGGCGGCCGGGGGCGCGACCGTCGTCGTCCTCACCGCCGCCGTCCTCACGGCCTTCGGCCTCAAGGGCGCCGGCCGCGGACCGCAGACCGAGGCCGCTGAGGTGCGGGAGCCCGTGTCTGCGCACTGACGCTCCCACGATGAGAAGCGCCGAGGTGGGGAGGACCTGATCGTCTGCCCCACCTCGGCGCTTCGGTGCCTCACATCCCCGCGGTCAGCGAGCGGCGAGGGCCTCGGAGTCGTCGGCCCGTGCCCGCTGCCGCCGGCGGGCGAGGACCCGGCCGGTGCCCGTGTAGATGAGGGCGGCGATGAGGATGAGGTAGAGGACGATGCTCATCGGCGACGCGATGAGCACCGAGGCATCGTTGCCCGAGGACAGCAGCGCATCGCGCAGGCTCGTCTCGGCCAGGGGGCCGAGCACCATGCCGATGAGCAGCGGCGCCAGCGGCACCCCGTAGCGCTTGAGCACGAAGCTGATGATCGCGATGCCCAGCAGCACGAACAGCTCGAACGTCGACGCCGAGGTGGCATAGATGCCGAGCCCGCAGAAGACCGCGATGCCGCCGTAGAGGTACGGCTCGGGGATCTTGAGCAGCTTCGCCCACAGCGGCGCGAAGGGCAGGTTGATGAGGAGGAGGACGATCATCGCGATGAAGAAGCTCGCGATGAGGGCCCACACCAGCTCCGGTGCCCGATCGAAGAGCAGCGGTCCCGGCTGCAGACCGTACTGGCGGAAGGCCGCGAGCATGATCGCCGCGGTCGCCGAGATCGGCAGACCGAGCGCGAGCAGCGCTCCCATCGCGATGCCCGTCGTCGCGCTGCCGGCGGCCTCGGGCGCGGCGAGACCGCGGATCGCGCCCTTGCCGAACTGCGGGTCCTTGCGGCGCGAGTCGAGTTTGCGCTCGAGTCCGTACGCCATGAACGTCGGGACGTCGGCGCCGCCGACGGGGATGACGCCGAAGGGCAGGCCGATCGCCGTGCCGCGCAGCCACGCGGGGGCGGCCTCGCGGAACTCGCGGCCGGAGAGGAACGGCCGGCCCGAGGCGTTGATCGTGTTGTCCTTCGGTGCGCGCCGGATCCGGGAGGCGATGAAGAAGACCTCGCCGAGGGCGAGCATCGCGACGGTGACGGTGACGAGCGAGACGCCGTCGAAGAGCTCGGGCTCCCCGAAGGTGAAGCGCTCGGTGCCCGAGACCGAGTCGATGCCGATGACGGAGATCCCGATGCCGAGCACGAGCGCCATGAGGCCCTTGAGCACGGAGTCGGCGACGACCGAGGAGGTGGCGACGAACGCGAAGAGCGCGAGCGCGAAGTACTCCGCGGGTCCGAAGCTCGTCGAGAGGTCGGCGAGCAGCGGGGCGATGAAGACGACGAGGATGCACGAGATGATGCCGCCGATGAACGCGCCGATCGCCGCTGTCGCCAGGGCCTGCGGGGCGCGACCGGATCTCGCCATCTTGTGGCCCTCGAACGTCGAGGCGATCGCCGAGGACTGGCCCGGCGTGTTCATGAGGATCGCCATTGTCGAGTCGCCGAAGAGACCGCCGAAGTAGACGCCGGCGAACATGATGAACGCGCCGGTCGGGTCGAGGGCGAAGGTCATCGGCAGCAGCAGGGCCACGGCCATCGACGACCCGAGGCCCGGCAGCACGCCGACGGCGGTGCCGAGGAAGCAGCCGACGATGACCCAGAGCAGGTTCATCGGCGTGAATGCGTGGGTGAACCCTTCGAAGAGGGACTGGACGGCATCCATATCAGATTCCACCTCCGAGGATTCCCGAGGGCAGGTTGAGCCCGAGCAGGACGTCGAATGCGATGTAGACGAGCGAGGAGACCGTCAGTGCGAGCGTGAGGTCGAACAGCGGTCGGCGCGAGCCCATCGCGCGGGCCACGCACCAGAAGAGGAGCGCGGCGGCGATGATCCAGCCGGCGAACTCGAGGATCGCGGCGAAGGCGGCGAATCCGCCGACGGCCCAGCCGAGCGAGACGAAGTCCGAATGCGTGCGATGCGTCGTGTCCTCAGCGCGCGCCTCGGCGATGGCCCTGAGGTCCGAGGTCGGCTCGTCCTCCTCGTGCGGAGCCAGCCGGGAGGCCGCGACCGCCGAGGTCACCGGGGTCGAGAACGCCTTGTCCTCGACCGCCTCGGCGGGGGCGATCGCGTCAGCGTCGACGGGTTCGGGGTTGCGGATGATCGCGATCGCCAGGAGCACCGTGATGGCGTAGCCGGCGATCATGATGATCATCGGGAAGAACTGCGGCCCGGGCGGGTCGACGTCCTCGGCGACGTCCATCGTGAGGATCCCGATGAGCAGGTACGTCGAGAAGGCGCCGAGGATGAGCGGGACGAGGAGACCCGAGCGGCCGTGCCACCAGGTTCCCTCGCCGAGGTGGCCCGTGCGGGTCCGTGTGCGATTGCCTGATCTGTTCGCCGTCGTGGTCACAGTCCCAGCTCCTTCAGGAGGTCTTCGATGCGACGGGTGTCCTCGGCGATGAAGTCGGCGAACTCCTGGCCGGTCAGCCACACATCGGTCCACTTGTTGCGCTCGAGGGCGCCCTGCCACTCCGCGCTGTTGCGGGTGGCCTCGAGGATGTCGACGAGCTGCGCGGTCTCGTCCTCGGTGATGCCCGGGGCACCGAGCCAGCCGCGCCAGTTCGTCAGCGTGACCTCGAAGCCCTGCTCGCTCATCGTCGGGATGTTCTCGAAGCCGGCGAGGCGCTCGGGAGAGGCGACGCCGAGGGCTTTGACGCGTCCGGCCTCGATCTGGTCGGAGACCTCGTTGAAACCCGTCGAGGCGAAGTCCGTCGTCCCCGACAGCAGGGTCTGGATCGCCTCGCCACCGCCGGACTTCGGGATGTAGGTGATCGACGACGGCGGGATGTCGCCGAGGAGGGCGAGCTGCGCGATCGTCAGGTGGTCGACCGAACCGGCCGATCCGCCCGTCCACACGAAGCCCTCGGGGTCCTCCTGCCATGCCGACATGACGTCGCCGAGGGTGTTGTACGGCGAGTCGGCGGCGGCGATGAGGACGTCGTAGTCCTCGGCGACGCGGGCGAGCAGGGTGGTGTTGTCGAAGCCGACGGGGGAGTCGTTGAGGGCGATCCCGCCGACCATCGCGGTGCCGGTGGCCAGCAGCGTGTCGGCCTGGCCGTCCATCGTCGAGAACTTGCCGAGCCCGATCGTGCCGCCGGCGCCCGGGATGTTGACGACCTGGGCGTTGTTGGCGATGCGGGTCACGCGCATCGCCTGCTGGGTCTCGCGCGCGAATCCGTCCCAGCCGCCGCCCGCACCGGCGGGGGCGATGAGGGTGAGATTCGAGGAGAGATCCCCGGTCGCCGAGGCGGAGCGGATCGAATAGCCGGTCGCCGTGCCGATCGCCGCGACGGCGATGACGCCGTAGGCGACCTTGCCGAACAGGCGACGGGAGACGCCGCCGGATCTGTGTGGGTCCCCGGAATCGGGGGCGGTGCCGGAGTCGGGGCCGCCGGGCGGCCCTGCGCTGCCGGATGACTGCATCATCATTGAGCAGATGTCCCTTCTTCATCGTCGAAGAACGCCTTCACCTGCGAAGACGTACGTAATCCTCAGTCTAGTGTGGCGTGGGTCACCGTCCGAGGTTGAGTGCAATAAACCCGTTTGCCGCGTTCTGCGCCTTCTGCGCATTCTGCTCACGGCGGGGTGTGCTGGAGTGTGCTGCGGTGTGCCGGGGTCGGCGATCCCTCGCACCCGGGCCCCCTTGCACGGGTGGCTATGGTGGGCACATGACGTCTTCCGATTCCCCGCACCCCGATCCGACCCCCGCCGAGGCGATCGCCCCCGACGCGGGCACCCCGACCGCAGCTGAATCGGGCACCCCGGCCCCCGCCCCCACCTCGGCGCCGGTGGCGAAGAAGGTCCCGCACGAGCGCACCCACCACGGGCACACCTTCGTCGACGACTACGAATGGCTGCGGGACAAGGAATCTCCCGAGGTCATCGCCCACCTCGAAGCGGAGAACGCGTGGACCGAGGCGCAGACGTCCGACATCGCCGGGCTGCGGGAGGCGATCTTCACCGAGATCAGGACCCGCATCAAGGAGACCGACATGTCGGTGCCGACCCGGCGCGGCGGGTACTGGTACTTCACGCGGACCCGGGCCGGACTCGACTACGGCATCCACGTGCGCGTGCCGATCGCGGACGCGCAGGACTGGACGCCGCCGGAGGTCGGGGACGAACCGCTGCCCGGCGAGGAGGTCATCTTCGACTCGAACGAGGCGGCGCAGGGCTCGGACTTCTTCTCGCTCGGGACGTTCTCGCTCACCGACGACGGTGCCCGCCTCCTCTACGGCGTCGACACCGCCGGCGACGAGCGCTACGTCCTGCGCATCCGCGACCTCGCCACGGGCGAAGACCTGCCGGATGTCATCGAGAACACCTTCGCCGGGGCCTCGATCGACCCGACCGGCCGCTTCGTCTTCTACACCACCGTCGACGACGCGTGGCGCCCGGAGAAGGTGTGGCGCCACGCTGTGGGCTCCGACAGCGCCGACGACGTCTGCATCTTCCACGAACCCGACGAGCGCTTCTTCGTCGGCGCCGGCTTCTCCCGCTCCGGCCGCTACCTCTTCATCGTCACCGGGTCGAAGACGACGACCGGCTACTGGACGCTGCGGACGAGCGACCTCGAGGCGGCCCCGGCCGAGGTGTGGCCCCGCGTCGACGGCGTCGAGTACTCCGTCGAACACGCCCTCATCGACCACGAGGACCGCTTCCTCATCACACACAACCGCGACCGCGCCGACTTCGACATCATCGATGTGCCCGCCGCGAACCCGACCGGCGACGCCACGGAGACCGCGGACGCCGTCGACGCCCCCGCCGGCACGAGCCTCGACCCGACGACGACCGGCCGCCGCGTCCTCGTCGACGTCGACGGCCTGCGCATCGAGGAGGTCGACGCCTTCGTCGGCTACATCGTCATCAGCTATCGCCGAGGCGGCTTCGCCCGGGTCGGCATCGTCCCCCTCACCGGGGCGCCGAGCACCCCGTTCGGTCCGCTCGAGGAGCTGCCCTTCGACCGGGAGACCGGCACGCTCGGCCTCGGGCCGAACCCCGAGTTCGAACAGCCGGCGATCCGCCTGACGTTCACGTCGATGTCGACGCCCGCCGTCGTCTTCCAGCACGACATCGCCACCGGAGCCGACACCGTCCTCAAGCGCCAGCCCGTGCTCGGCAGCGTCGACCTCAACCAGTACGGCGAATCCCTCGTCTGGGCGCGGGCCGCGGACGGCACCGAGATCCCCGTCTCCCTCGTCTACCGCACCGACCTCGTCGATGTCGGACCCGACGGCCGCCTCGGCGCCCCGGCCCCGCTCGTCCTCTACGGCTACGGCTCGTACGAGATCAGCGTCGACCCGTACTTCTCCGTCGCCCGGCTCTCCCTCCTCGACCGCGGCGTCGTCTACGCGATCGCGCACGTGCGCGGCGGCGGCGAGATGGGCCGCCACTGGTACGACGAGGGCAAGACCACGGTGAAGACGAACACATTCACCGACTTCATCGCCGTCGCCCGCCACCTCATCGCCGAAGGCTGGACGACCCCGGAGAAGCTCGTCGCCACCGGAGGCTCGGCCGGCGGGCTCCTCATGGGGGCGGTGACGAACATGGCGCCCGAGCTCTTCGCGGGCATCAGCGCCCACGTGCCGTTCGTCGACGCGCTCACCTCTATCCTCATGCCCGAACTCCCGCTCACCGTCATCGAATGGGAGGAATGGGGCGATCCGCTCCACGATCCGGAGGTCTACGAGTACATGCGCTCGTACACCCCCTATGAGAACGTCGCCGAGGCGGCCCACCCGCAGATACTGGCCGTGACCTCCCTCAACGACACCCGGGTCCTCTACGTCGAACCCGCGAAATGGGTCGCCAGGCTGCGCGAGGTCGGCGCCGATGCGCTGCTGCGCACCGAGATGGCCGCCGGTCACGGCGGTGCCTCGGGACGCTACGACGCGTGGAAGGAGACGGCGTTCGACTTCGCGTGGATGCTCCGCGTCCTGGGACGATCGGACGTGCAGATCACCCCCTGAGCGGACGCGTGGCCGTGCAGATAACGATCTGCAGACGAAACGTCTCCCGATGTGTGATTTCGACTACTGGTGTCAGAGGCGCCGAATAGAGTTGATAGCATCACAGTCGTCCAGCACCGACCCGTCCTCGACGCCGAGGACACCCGGGGTCGGTCAACGGTTGGACTGATGCTCGACCGCCCCGAAGCGACGGGGCGGTCATCGGTTCGCCCCGGAGCCTTCAAGCCCCGGGCCGATATTTTTCAAAGGGGAGAAGTATGCGTCTCAAGCAACTGGCCGTGGCCCTCGTCGCCATCGGTTCGATGGCCGCGGTCTCGGCGTGTTCCGGCGGCGACAGCGGCGGAGGTGAGGGCGGCGGGGACTCCTACAGCATCGGCATCTCCCAGCTCGTCCAGCACCCGGCCCTCGACGCGGCGACCGCCGGGTTCAAGAAGTCCTTCGAGGACGCCGGAGTCGAGGTCGACTGGGACGAGCAGAACGCCAACGGCGAACAGGCCAACGCCACGTCGATCGCGCAGAACTTCGCGAGCTCCGACCTCGACCTCGTCCTCGCCGTCGCCACCCCGGCAGCGCAGGCCGCGGCCCAGGCGATCACCGACAAGCCCGTCCTCTTCACCGCCGTCACCGACGCGGTCGAGGCCGGCCTCGTCCAGTCGAACGAGGCGCCCGGCGGCAACGTCACCGGCACCTCCGACCTCAACCCGGTCGCCGATCAGCTGCAGCTCGTCAAGGACGTCAAGCCCGACGCGAAGACCGTCGGCATCGTCTACAGCTCCGGTGAGGTCAACTCGCAGGTCCAGGTCGACCTCGCGAAGGAGGCCGCCCAGGGCATGGGGCTCGAGATCAAGGAGGCGACGATCGCGAACTCGAGCGAGCTCGGCCAGGCCGTCGACTCCCTCGGCAAGGTCGACGCCTACTACGTGCCCACCGACAACAACGTCGTCTCCGCTGTGACGACGATGGTCCAGGCCGCTGAGAAGAACCAGGCGCTGCTCGTCGGCTCCGAGGCCGGACAGGTCGAACAGGGCGCGGCGATCACCCGCGGCATCGACTACACGAAGCTCGGCGAGCAGACCGGCGCGATGGCGCTGCAGATCCTCCAGGACGGGGCGAAGCCGGCGGACATGCCGGTCGAGACGAGCGAGACCCTCGAGCTCGTCGTCAACCCCGAAGCGGCGAAGAAGCAGGGCGTCGAGATCCCGCAGACCCTCATCGACGAAGCCGACAAAGTCATCGAATGACGCCGAGGCGGGTCTGCGGTGAGTGCTCACCGCAGACCCGCGTCGTGTTCCCTCCCACCAACCCTCTCACCAACCGCAGGCGGCGTGAGCCGCCTGCGCAGCGCCCGGGACGAGTCCCCGGGCGGCACGGCAACCAGGGCGATGCCCTGACGATCTGATCGGACAGCAATGTACGGAGCGCTGGAGCTCGGGCTCATCTACGCAGCCATGGCCTTGGGTGTCTACCTCACCTTCAAGGTCCTCAACTTCCCCGACCTCACCGTCGACGGAAGCTTCACCACGGGAGGCGCCACCGCGGCCTCCCTCATCATCGCCGGGGTCAACCCGTTCCTCGCGACGCTCGCCGCCGTCGGCGCCGGCCTCATCGCCGGGTTCATCACCGGCCTCCTCCACACGAAGGGCGGCATCGACGGACTGCTCGCCGGCATCCTCACGATGATCGGCCTGTGGTCGATCAACCTGCGGATCATGGGACAGGCCAACCTCTCCCTGCTGCGCGAGGACACCGTCTTCACCCCGCTGCGGGCGAACATGTGGCTGGGGACATGGGTGTCGATCGCGATCCTCATCGCCTTCGTCCTCGTGCTCAAGTTCCTCGTCGACTGGTTCCTCACCACCGACCTCGGACTCGCCATCCAGGCCACCGGCAACAACCGCGAGATGATCCGCAGCCTCGGCGTCAACACCGACAACACGACGATGCTCACGCTCGCGCTGTCGAACGGACTCGTCGCCCTCTGCGGCGCGCTCATCGCGCAGTACCAGGGGTTCGCCGACATCAGCATGGGCATCGGCCTCATCCTCGTCGGTCTCGCCTCGGTCATCCTCGGCCAGGCGATCTTCGGCAACCGGAACATCGTCATGGCCAGCCTCGGCGCGATCCTCGGGTCGGTCATCTACCGCATCATCATCTTCCTCGCGCTGCGCGCGGGCCTCAACACCGATGACATGAAGCTCACGACCGCACTGCTCGTCATCGTCGCGCTCCTGCTGCCGCGGTGGGGCTTCCTCAAGCGGATCCCGTCCCTGCGCTCGCGCGGCAACCGGGCTCCGGCGAAGCTGCCCGAGGGCACGACCGACGATCCGGCCGTCGTCCATGCCGCACAGGGCGGCGTCTCCGCGGGGACTGCCGGTCCGCGCTCCTCGACCGTGAAGGAAGGCTGAGCCATGCTGACGATCGACGCGATCTCGAAGACCTTCTTCCCCGGCACCGTCAATGAGCGCAAAGCGCTGCAGAACCTCTCGCTCACCCTCGCCGAATCCGATTTCGTCACCGTCATCGGGTCGAACGGGGCGGGCAAATCGACCCTGCTCAACACGATCTCCGGTCGACTGCCCATCGATTCCGGATCGATCACGATCGACAGCGCCGAGGTGGCGAAGAAGCCCGAATATCGCCGGGCCGCCTACCTCGGGCGCGTGTTCCAGGATCCGATGGCCGGGACCGCACCCGACCTGACGATCGAGCAGAACCTCTCGCTCGCGCTCAAGCGCGGACGGTCCCGTGGGTTGGGGCGGGGGACCACCTCGGCGCGGCGGGAGCGCTTCCGGACCGAACTCGCGACCCTCGAACTCGGGTTGGAGAACCGCCTGAAGACGAAGGTCGGGCTGCTCTCCGGTGGGCAGCGGCAGGCGCTCAGCCTCCTCATGGCTGGGTTCACGCAACCGCGGATCCTCCTCCTCGACGAGCACACCGCTGCCCTCGACCCGCAGCGGGCGGCGCTCGTGACGGAGCTGACGGAGAAGATCGTCGCCGCCGACGGGCTGACGACGCTCATGGTCACCCACAACATGGAGCAGGCGATCTCGCTCGGCAACCGGCTCATCATGATGCACGAGGGCCGCATCATCTACGAAGCCGACGCCGAGAAGAAGAAGACGCTGACGGTCGAGGCCCTGCTCGGGGAGTTCTCGAAGCTCAAGGGCGCCTCGCTCGGCGACCGCGCACTCCTCAACTGAGGTCCGGCGCGCTGCTCGACTGAGGTTCCGCGCGGCTGCTCGCCTGAGGTCCGGCGCGGCTGCTCGACCGAGGTTCCGCGCGCTCGATCGAGGTTCGACGCGGCGCTCGACTGAGATTCGACGTAGCGCTCGACTGACGCTGCGCTGACCAGCACGGTTTTCATCACCGACCGTGCCGGTCAGCGGAGCGCACTGCATTCAGGCAGGAGTGCGCGCTGCATTCCGGCAGGAGTGATTGCTGTTTCTCTGGATGACGGCGTCCCTTTGAGATGGTTCGCCGAAGCTGTTAACCTCCCACACCATGGGCAGTTCCAGGAGCTCGAGATCACACCGCCGTGGTCGAACGACCCCGGAAACGCCATCCTGGCAGCCGCCATCCCGGCAGCGGCATCGGCCGCATCGGCAACTCCCGCAACGGCATCGGCCGCATCGGCAACCCCCGCAACGGCAATCCCCGCAGCGGCGGGAGCCGGCAGGCATCAGTTCGAGCGGTGGAGACCCCTGACCGCCCGACACCGCCTCACGCAGACGAAGTGCGCCGGAGCGCCGTATTCCTCCCCGCCGGCCACGACTCCGCAGGCCGGCTTTGCCGTGCCCCTGAACGCCGCTGACCCGCCGATCTGAGCTGCCGAACGCGCTGCCGCAGAACAGCCCGCCACCGGATCACAGCCCGCCACCGGACCACAGCCCATCACCCGTCACCGAGACCGACCACTGAGAAAGGCCCATCGTCTTGTCCCGCGACTCGACCGACGACCGTCACACCACGCCCGACACCGCACCTGACCCTGAGGCCACGCCCGACACCACGCCCACCGACGCGGCGCCCGAGCACTCCCTGTCGCTGCGCACCCCGGCCCGCCGCGCCTCCCGCGACCGGATCAGAGCCGACGCCAAACGGGTCGGCCGCGACGCCAAGCGGGTGAGCCGGGATGCCGGCAAGGGCCTCGGCGCCCTCGACTACGCACGTCCCAAACCCGCAGGCGGAACCACCTCGGCGCCGGCGGACGGGGTGGATGAGGAGACGTCGACGCAGTACCCGCACGACATCCACCCGATCCTCGTGCCGGGCATCGCGATCGACGAACAGCGGCGCCGGTACTCGATCGACAAGGTGATCTTCGCGATCGCCGGCGGCCTCACCGTCGCGTTCGTCATCTGGGGCATCGCCGACCCCGGCAGCGTCTCCACCGTCGCGAAGGCCGCCTTCGACTGGTCGACGCTCAACGTCGGCTGGTTCTTCAACCTCGTCGCGATCGTCGTCCTCGTCGCCCTCCTCATCATCGCGTTCTCGCCGTACGGGCGGATCCCGTTGGGCAAGGACGGGGAGAAGGCGGAGTTCAGCACGTTCGCGTGGGTCGCGATGCTCTTCGCCGCCGGCATCGGCATCGGCGTCCTCTTCTTCGGCCCCTCCGAGCCGCTCACCTACTTCATCACCCCACCGCCGCTGACGAACGACCCGGAGACCATCGAGGCCCTCCACGGCTCGATGGCCCAGACCTACTACCACTGGGGCTTCCACGCGTGGGCGATGTACGCCCTCGTCGGCGGGGCGATCGCCTACGCCGCCTACCGCCGCGGCCGCTCTCTCCTCCTCTCCTCGATCTTCCGCAGCCTCTTCGGCAAGCGCCAGACCGAGGGCTTCGCCGGCCGCCTCGTCGACATCTTCGCGATCGTCGCCACCCTCTTCGGGACCGCGGCCGCACTCGGCATCGCCGCGATGCAGATCGGCACCGGTGTGACGATCGTGTCCGGGGCCGGTCCGATGACGAACACGATGCTCGTCATCATCATCTGCATCCTCACCGTGGGCTTCATCATCTCCGCGGTCTCCGGCGTCTCACGCGGCATCCGCTACCTCTCGTCGATCAACATCGTCCTCACGGTCGGCATCGTCGCGCTCGTCCTCTTCCTCGGCCCCACCCTCTTCCTCCTCAACCTGCTGCCCTCGGCGCTCATGGAGTACCTCGGCTCGTTCTTCGACCTCATGGGCCGGTCCCTGTCGTGGGGATCGGAGACGCAGGAGTTCCAGTCGGTGTGGACCGTCTACTACTGGGCGTGGTGGATCTCGTGGTCGCCGTTCGTCGGCACGTTCATCGCCCGGATCTCCCGCGGCCGCAGCATCCGCCAGTTCATCCTCGGCACGATCTTCATCCCCTCGACCCTCCTCTTCGTCGCGTACGGCATCATGGGCGGCACGTCGATCTGGATGTACCGGGAAGGTGCGGCCGGGTTCACCGAGACGATGGAGGCCCCCGAGGTGTTCTTCACCCTCATCGGCAACCTCCCGGGCATCGGCTGGCTGCCGGCTGTCGCGATCGTCGTCCTCGCGATCTTCTTCATCACCTCCGCCGACTCCGCGTCGGTGGTCATGGGCATGCTCACGAGCCGCGGCGACCAGACGCCGAAGAAGTGGGTCGTCGTGTTCTGGGGCCTCGTCATGTCGGGCATCGCCGTCGTCATGCTCCTCCTCGGCAACGCGAGCGCCCTCGAAGGCCTCCAGCAGCTCGTCATCGTCACCGCCGTGCCGTTCGCCCTCGTCATGATCCTCATCATCGTCGCGTGGGTGAAGGAGCTGCGCACCGACCCGATCGCGCTGCGCCGCAAGTACGCGCAGAACGCGGTCGACAACGCTGTCGTCGCCGGAGCGGAGACCTACGGCGACAACTTCGCCCTCCACGTCGTCCCGACCGAACCCGGGGACGGGGCCAACGGCGACATCGACTCCGAGCACGAGGACTACACCGACTGGTACCAGCGCACCGACGAGGACGGCGCACCCGTCGGCTACGACTACGAGACCGGCCAGTGGGCCGACGGGTGGACCCCGGAGTCCGCGGACTCACCGGACAGCGAGACGGACCTCCCCGCCGAGGCGGCCGCAGGGTCCGACTCCGACCCCACCGAGGCGACTGCCGGGTCCCGCCTCAGCGGTGCCGTGGAGACCGGGGGTGAGCAGGAATCCCGTCCGCGTGACTGAGGCGCCGGCGCTGCCGCGGCGGTCAGGGCGGGTGCCGTGACCACCGCGATCTCCTCAGGCAGCGTCAGAGTCCGAGGCGGTCTGCCGCGGCGACGATCTCGCCCAGGTCGGCGATGAAGCCTGCCCGGCGGTCATCGGGCCACCGCGCGGTGAGACGAGCGAGGATCTCATCCTGCCAGGCGAGCGCCTCGGCGAGCATCGACTCCCCAGCGGGCGTGAGGACCGAGGTGCGCCGTCGCCCGTCGGCGGAGGAGACTGCGGTGCGCACGATACCTGCCTCGGTCGCCGTTCTCAGCAGGCGCGAAGCCCCGGACTGATCGATTCCGAGGTGCGATGCCACCGCGTTGACCGTGGCATCGGCACCGCGGGACGTCAGGGCATCGACCGCCTCGGCGACGAGGGCGAGCCGGCCCTGCGCCGCCGTGGCGGTCTCATGGCCGGGCAGCTGGCCGAAGCGACGGACGAACGCGAACAGCGCCCGACCGGGATGGTCGGCGCTCATGCGAGCGGGTCGGGGGTGTGGTCGGTGGCCGCCATCTCCCGGCAGATGAAGGCAAGGTCGAGAGCTGACCGGAGACTCGGCTGACGGAGCGCCGCGGTGACGACGGGGGTCTGTGCGGCATCGCTGATGCGGAAGACGGTGGCCACCCGGGTCGGAGTCGGGTTCTGCGGCCACGTCGCCTCCTGCTCGACGACCATGAGGCGCTCGCTGATCGGGTGCCATGATCGCGGGGTCATCCGGATGCCCGACCGGTTCACCCAATCGGCGAACTCCGCCGGAGTGATCGGGCCGGCGCCCTTGGGGCCGAGGACGACGATGGGGTCTCCGACAGCTCGGACGCAGCGGGCGCGGTCACCCGAGTTCACCGCCGCGTGCCATTCGCTGATCGCGGCCTCGATGGCCGGCGTGTGCTGTGAGGTCATGCGGGCAATTATATGCACGGCGCATAGGAATTGTCGTCAACGGCATCGCCGCAGACGTCGACGACCGGCGCCGAGCCGGGTGGGCCGCCGGGTCCGGCCGCCCGCTCCGGGCGGATCGTTCAGAGAGTGAGGGCGAGTCGGAACCCCGTGTGCGCGAGTGACGTGTCGGGGGTGACCGCGGTGCGCGCCGAGGTGCGGTACCGGCGGCAGTAGGAGGCGTGGCACAGGTGGGAGCCTCCGCGCAGGACGGCGCGGTCGTCGTGAGGTGCGACGACCCCGCTCGTCCACTCCCAGACATTGCCGGTCATGTTGTGCAGCCCGAAGCCGTTGGGTGCGAAGGCATCGGCGGCGACGGTGCCGACCGGCTCGGTGGGACCGTCGGGGAAGGTGCCGACGAAGGTCTTCATCTGCGGGACGCCGCCCGGTTCGCGGACCGACCCCCACGGGTAGGGCTGCTGGTCGAGTCCGCCGCGGGCGGCGTACTCCCATTCGGCCTCGGTCGGCAGGCGGGCGCCGACCCAGGCGGCGTAGGCCTCGGCGTCACGTCGCGTCACATGCGTGACGGGATGGTCGGGGAGTGCGACGATGGGCCCATGACCCTCCACTCGTCCCACCGCGGCTGCTCCGCCGGTGCGCCAAGCGACACCGGACTCAGCGACACCGGACTCAGGGGCATCGGGTCCGGAAGCACCGGGACCTGCGGTACCGGGACCTGCCGGGTGCAGCCATGTGGCGCCTGCGACCTGACGCCACCACGGGGTCGCGGCCACGGCCGGGGACTGTGCGCGGACCGCCTCGGCGAGATGACCGGCGAAGACGAGCGAATCGCCGTGGACCTCCGCCTCCGTGCGGTGCCCGGTGGCGAGGACGAACGCGGCGAAGGAGGCGACGGTGACCGTGGTCGCGGCCATCGCGAACGGGTCGACGGCGACCGCACGCACGGGACCCTCACCGTCGGCGGGGTAGGCGAGGGCGTCCTCGCTGCCCATGCGGAACGTGCCGCCGGGCAGTCCGATGAGGCGCAGGTCCTCGGGAGCGGAGGCGGCGAGACTCGCGATGAGCGCCGCGTCGTCGATGAGCCCCGCGTGTTCGGTCGCATTCCGGCCCGGCACAGCCACCTCGGCGGGGGTTTCTTCTGCGCGAACGCCCACCTCGGGTGGGGTCTGCCGCGGCGCACCGGCAGCGGACGGCGATGTTCGCGACGGACCGCAGCATGAGCTCATCACGCACCCCTTTCACTCAGGCTTCACCGCCACCTTAGATCCGGCGCGCCCGCGGACGGTCGCGCCCTGACACACAAGGACGTGACCCCAGTATGCAACCGCCCAACATCGTCGTCATCCAGGCCGACCAGATGGCGGCCGACGCCCTCGGCGCCTACGGCAGCGATGCCGCCCGCACCCCCAACATCGATGCGCTCGCCGCTGCCGGCGCCGTCTTCGACCGCGCCTACTGCGCGACCCCGCTCTGCGCGCCGTCCCGGGCGGCGATGATGACCGGGCGCCTGCCCTCGGAGATCGACTGCCTCGACAACGGCGACGACTTCGCCGCCTCGGTGCCGACGTTCGCCCACCGGCTCCGCAAGCTCGGCTACCACACCGCGCTCATCGGCCGGATGCACTTCATCGGCCCCGACCAGCACCACGGCTTCGAGGAGCGGCTGACGACCGACGTCTACCCGGCCGACCTCGACATGGTCCCCGACTGGACCCGGCCGCTGGCAGACCGGCTCCAGTGGTACCACTCCGCCGATCCCGTGTTCACCGCCGGTGCGGCCACGGCGAACGTCCAGCAGGACTTCGACGACGAGGTGCTCTTCCGCACCCTGCGCCACCTCAGCGACCGGAAGCGGGCGAACCAGGCGGCGGGAGAGGACCGCCCGTTCCTCATGGTCACCTCGTTCATCCACCCGCACGACCCGTACGAGCCGCCGCGGGAGCACTGGGACCGCTTCGCCGAGGCGGCCATCCCCGACCCGGCCCACCTCGCCGTTCCCGACGCGGCCGCCGACCCGCACACCCACCGGCTGCGGACGATGTGCGGATTCGACGAGAGGGAGCCGACGCTCGAGGAGGTCCGACGGGCCCGGCGAGCGTACTTCGCCGCGGTGAGCTATGTCGATGACCACATCGGACGGATCACGACTCGGTTGGCGGAGCTGGGCCTGGCCGAGAACACCGTGGTCATCGTCGTCAGCGATCACGGGGACATGCTCGGGGAGAAGGGGCTGTGGTACAAGATGTCCCCGTACGAGCAGTCCGCCCGCGTCCCGCTCATCATCTCCGGGCCCGCCGAGGTGGTCGCCCCCGGACGGTACACGACGCCGGTCTCGCTCATCGACCTCGCCCCGACGCTGCTCGAGATCGCGCGCACCGGGGCGCTCGCCGGCGACCCGGCGGGGCGGGACCCCGGCGGCGAAGGGGCCGCGCAGTCCGCGGACGCCGACGACGTCGCGGCAGTGCCGCGGGTGCGGGTGAGCGACGTCGACGAGGGGCTGAGCGGGGTCTCCCTCCTCGAGACGGCGCGCCGGGAGACGGCGGGGGAGTCGGGGCCGGCGGAGCGCGACATCGTCATCGAGTACTTCGCCGAAGGCACCCGCCGACCGCAGGTGACGATCGTCCGCGGACCGCTCAAGCTCACCGTGTGCCCCGGCGACCCCGACCTGCTCTTCGACCTCGACGCCGACCCCGACGAACTCGACAGCCGGGCCGCCGATCCCGCCTACGCGGACGTCCACGCGCAGCTGCGGGCGGAGATCGCCGCGCGCTATGACCTCAGCCAGGTCGAAGAGCACGTGCTCGGCTCCCAGCGGAGCCGGCAGCTCGTCGCCGATGCGCTGCGGATCGGTCGGGTCCGGCACTGGGACTTCGACCCGGTGGTCGAGACCGGGTACGTGCGCGGTGACTTCTGGTCGGCGTTCCGCTACGGGAAGATCCCCGCCGAATGAGGCAGGGATGCGGCCGGTGATGGCGTCGCCGCGGCGGTGAGGTCGCCGGCCGCTTCCCATTCACTCACCATTCCGCGCGTTGTGGATCACACTTTGAGCTTGGGGTGGCATCATCGGAAGGAACAGGAGGGAAGCCATGACCAAGTTCGAGTGGACCTCGGAAGTCCCGCTCGCCGCCGAGACCACATACGACTGGCACGCACGACCCGGAGCGCTGACCCGCGTCTCACCGCACTGGGCGCAGGAGATCGTCGAGGAGGGCTATCCGCCGCTCGCGCCCGGGTCGGTCGCCCAGATCAAGGCGAGCCTGCCCGGCAGCTACGGACTCGTGCGGCGCCCGTTCACCGCGGTGCACTCCGAGGGGCCCTCGCGCTTCTCCTTCGTCGACGAGCTCATGAAGGGTCCGCTGAGCCAGTGGAAGCACACCCACGAGTTCACCTCGGAGGCCGGCGGCTCGCAGATCTCCGACACCATCGAGTTCTCGATGACGCCTCAGGGGTTCGAGACCATCGACCGCGCGATGAGCCACTATCTGCAGGCGACGTTCGAGGCCCGCCAGCGCAGGCTCCTCATGGACTTCGCGTTCCTCGAGCGGATGAACGCGCCGCTGCTGCGGTCGAGCACGCCCAAGCACATCCTCATCGGCGGCGGCAGCGGGCTCGTCGGTCGGCAGGTCGCCGCGCTGTTCTCGACCGCCGGCCACTTCGTCCGCCTCCTCGTCCGGCGGGCCCCGAAGTTCGAGTACGAGGTGCACTGGGATCCCGAGCTCGGGATCATCAACCCCCGCGACCTCGCGTGGGCCGATGCCGTCGTCCACCTCGGCGGGAAGTCGATCGCGACCCGGTTCACGAAGAAGGCCAAGGAGGAGATCCGCTCCTCCCGCCTCGATTCGACGATGCTGCTCGCGGAGACGATGAAGGCGCTGCCGGAGGCGAAGCGGCCGGAGGTGTTCGTCTGTGCGTCGGCCGTCGGGGCCTACGGCGCCGAGGCGCAGCGCCCGGTCGATGAGTCCGCGCCCTTCGGTGAGGGGTTCCTCGCCGAGCTGTGCCGGGACTGGGAGGCTGCGGCGGCGAGCGTCGAGGAGGCGGGCATCCGCTGGGTCTCGATCCGGTCGGGTATCGCGCTGACCACCCTCGGCGGGTTCCTCAGGGTGCAGGCGCCGCTCTATCTCGCCGGTGCCGGGGGTCGGCTGGGCAGCGGTGATCAGGGGCTGGCGTGGGTCTCGCTCGATGACCTTGCCCGGTCCTACGTCCATGCGGCGCTGACCGACTATGTGCGAGGTCCGGTCAACGCGGTGGCCCCGCACCTGGTCACGCAGAAGGAGTTCGCCGAGGCGCTCGCCGCCCACCTGCACCGGCCCGCGGTGATCCCGACGCCGGGATTCGTCACCGAACTCGTCCTCGGACGCGACGGCGCCAGGGAGCTTGCGCTCGCCGACCAGAAGGTCGTGCCGACGAAGCTCGAGGAGACCGGATACCAGTTCGCGCAGCCCACCCTCACCGACTGCCTCGACGAGGAGCTCGGCACCGGGGCCTAGAGTTTTCCGGAGATCTGCCGCCCCGGAACCCCATGTGCGCATAGAGTGGCCGCATGAGTGAGCAGTGGCCCGGCCCGATGCCGCCGGAGAACCGCGGTCAGCCGTATGTGCGCAACGCCGGAGTTCCCGGTCACGCGCCGGAGCATCAGCCCGGAACAGGTCCCGGCGACCAGTGGTCCCACGGCGGGCAGCGCCCGGCAGCGGCGTCGGCCGCCGTCGACCCCGGATGGCGCGCGCGGATCGTGTTCTGGGTGTCGATCCTCATCGACCGACTGCCGGCGATCATCATGCTGCCGTTCCTCTATTCGACGTCGATCGCCGACGGGCTCCCGGATCTTGCCGCGATCTATTCTGTGGTGGTGCTCATCGCCGGCATCTTCGCCTGCCTCGTCGGGGTTCTCGCTTTCCTTCTCGTGCGCAACACGAGTTGGGTGCGACGGATGATCGGCGGCGGCATCTATCTCGTCGCCGTCATCCTCGGCATGACAGTGCCGCCGGTGCTGTCGCGGCTGATCACGGAGTACGTCTATCGGATGAACATGGACTACTCGCTGTTCTCGTTCGTCTTCGCCGCCTTCTCGATGGTCGTGACCGCCGCTCTGCTCATCGCCTGGAACATCGTCCGCAACCGGTCGTGGTGGGTCCACCTCGTCGCCGTCGGTCTCGCTGTCGCCTCCGCCTTCGTCGTCGCCGTCACCCAGTACGTCATCACTCTCCAGGCGCCGGCCTTCGGTGTCACTGCAGTCGTCCCGCAGGTGCTCTCGCTTCTCCTGTTCTTCGCCGCGCTCGGTCTGCTCCACGTCTGCGGTCGCCTGCGCGGCGGGTCGGTGCCCGTCGTCGCTCAGCCGGCCCTCGGAGAGCGTCGACGGCAGCAGCCGGGGCCGGCGACGGGCGGTCAGTATTCGGGAGCGCAGTTCGTGGGAACGCAGTATCCGGGTGACCAGTTCTCGGGCGGACAGAATTCGGGTGCTCAGCACCCGGGAGCCCCGAACTACGGCGGACAGCATTCGGGTGGCCCGTACCCGGGCGCCCCGAACCAAAGCGCCCAGTATCCGTATGCCCCCGACCAGAACGCACAGTATTCGGGCGCACCGAACCACGGCGGGCAACACTCGGGAGCCGCCTATCCGGACGCGCAGCGCCCCTATGCCCAGAATCCATTCGCCCAGCACCCAGGTACGGGGCAGTCGAGCGAGCAGGCGGCGGGTGCGCACGAAGCCCACGGCTCCCCGCAGACGTCCGGCCCGAACTCGGCAGGCCAGCCGTACGTTTACGGCCAGCGCGATTCCAACCAGCAGCACGATCCCAGCCAGCCCTACGGCGGCCAGCATTACGACGGCCGGGGGAATGACGGCCAGCACGGAGTCGGCGACCCGTCGCGTCGCCCGCGGCACTGAACAGCAGTCGCCGCCGAGCCCGGAGGGGTCCCAGACAGACACGAAGGAGCCGCGTGGATGACCACGCGGCTCCTTCGCTGCTCAGCGCAGAGGCCGAACCCTGCTCAGCCCAGCGGACCGACCGCTGCCGACCTCACCTCAGCCGAAGTGCTCCGGCAGGGTCTTCTCGTGCGCGTCGCGGAGTTCGTTCAGTCCGATCGAGAAGTGATCGACGAGCTCGAGCTGCGGCTCACCGTCGCCCGTGTCGGTCATGCCGATGCGGATGAAGGGGAAGCCGCGGGCGGTGCACATGTCCTTGAACCGGACCTCCTCCGATCGCGGCACGGCGACGATCGCCCGTGCCGTCGACTCGGAGAACAGGGCGGTGAAGACGTCGATGCCGTCGCGTTCGCAGAGTTCGTCGAGCCAGATGCGCGCCCCGGTGTCGAACCGCAGGCTCGCCTCGACGAGGGCCTGGGACAGGCCGCCCTCGGAGAGGTCGTGGGCGGCATCGACCATGCCGTCGCGCGAGGAGTTGATGAGGATCTCACCGAGCTCGCGTTCGGCCTCCGGCTTGTACTGCGGAGGAACGCCGCCGAGGTGACCGGCCGTGACATCGGCCCACGCCGAACCGTCGAGTTCGGCCTCCGTGGTGCCGAGCAGGTAGATCGTCTGCCCCGGCTCACTCCAGCCGCTCGGGGTGCGACGGGCGACGTCGTCGAAGACGCCGAGCACACCGACGACCGGGGTCGGGTGGATGGCCACCCCGCCGGTCTGGTTGTAGAGGGACACGTTGCCGCCGGTCACGGGGATGCCCAGGTCCTGGCACGCCTCGGCGAGGCCTTCGACTGCGGCGGCGAACTGCCACATGATCTCCGGATCCTCGGGCGAACCGAAGTTGAGGCAGTCGGTGACCGCGCGGGGGATGGCCCCTGCGGTGGCGACGTTGCGGTAGGCCTCGGCCAGCGCCAGCTGGGCGCCGCGGGCCGGGTCGAGGTAGCCGTAGCGGCCGTTGGCGTCCGTCGCGATGGCGACACCGAGGCCGGACTCCTCGTCGACGCGGATGACGCCGGCATCGTCGGGGAAGGCCTGGGCGGTGTTGCCCTGGACGTAGCGGTCGTACTGGGTGGTGATCCACTCCTTCGACGCGAGGTTCGGCGCGGCCGCGAGCTCGAGCACGGTCGCCCGCAGCTCGTCATCGGTGGACGGTGTGACCAGGCCGGCGGCCTCGACGGAGTTCGCGGCCACCTCGGCGGTCCAGGAGGGCTCGGTCATCGGACGGTTGTAGACGGGTCCGTCGTGGGCGACCGAGCGCGGGGGCACGTCGACGATGACGTCGCCGTGCCATTCGATGATGAGGCGGCCGGTGTCGGTGACCTCGCCGAGGACGGAGGTCTCGACGTCCCACTTCTCGACGATCTCCATGAAGTCGTCGAGGCGGTCGGGCCGGACGACGGCCATCATCCGCTCCTGCGACTCGGACATGAGGATCTCTTCGGGGGTGAGGGTGTCATCGCGCAGCAGCACGTCGTCGAGGGCGATGTGCATGCCGCCGTCACCGTTCGAGGCGAGCTCGGAGGTCGCGCAGCTGATGCCCGCGGCGCCGAGGTCCTGGATGCCCTCGACGACGCCGGCGCGGAAGAGCTCGAGGCAGCATTCGATGAGGACCTTCTCCGCGAAGGGGTCGCCCACCTGGACGGCGGGCCGCTTCGAGGGCTTCGTGTCGTCGAACGATTCGGAGGCGAGGATCGAGGCTCCGCCGATGCCGTCGCCGCCGGTGCGGGCGCCGAAGAGGACGACCTTGTTGCCCTTGCCGGAGGCGTTGGCCAGGCGGATGTCCTCATGCCGGAGAACGCCGACGGCCAGGGCATTGACCAGGGGATTGCCCTGGTAGACGGAGTCGAAGACGGTCTCGCCGCCGATGTTGGGCAGGCCGAGGGAGTTGCCGTACTGGCTGATGCCGGCGACGACGCCGTGGACCACGCGGGAGGTGTCGGGGTGGTCGATCGCACCGAAGCGCAGCTGATCCATCACGGCCACGGGGCGGGCGCCCATCGAGATGATGTCGCGGACGATGCCGCCGACGCCGGTGGCCGCGCCCTGGTGGGGTTCGACGTAGCTCGGGTGGTTGTGCGACTCGACCTTGAAGGTCACCGCCCAGCCGTCGCCGATGTCGACGACGCCGGCGTTCTCGCCGATGCCCACGAGCAGGTGCTTCTTCATGTCGTCGGTGACGTAGTCACCGAACTTCGACAGGTGGACCTTCGAGGACTTGTACGAGCAGTGCTCGGACCACATGACGGAGTACATCGCCAATTCCGCCGAGGTGGGGCGACGGCCGAGGATCTCCCTGATCCGGGCGTATTCGTCGGCTTTGAGGCCGAGTTCGGCGAACGGCTGGTCGACGTCGGGGTTCGCGGTGGCGAACTCGACCGTCTCCTTGACCTTCTTCGAGGTCTGATCGACCTCCTGGGCATCGTCCGCGCGAGCAGACTCGGAATTCGCGGAGATGAGGTTTTCAGACATGTCCTCTGGGTGGCCCTTTCGTACGACACGGAGCTCAGCGTCCATCTTATCCGGGCCGGGTTCGTCCCGCGCGCCCGCCCGGGGGAGGGGCCGCCTCGGCGAGGGCGTCGACGCATGCTTCGGTGACGCTGTCACGGTGCGCCACCTCGGCGAAGACGGCTGCGGTGAGGTCCGCTGACAGGGTGACGACCTCCGCTGTGGCAGGGGAACCGGGCCGCGAAATAGAATAGGGGTCATGGCCACTCCCAAGATCGTGCTCTTCTATGTCTTCACGCCGCTGCCCGACCCCGAGGCCGTCCGGCTCTGGCAGCACACCCTCGCCGAGAGCCTCGGTCTCAAGGGACGCGTGATCATCTCGGAGCACGGGATCAACGCGACGCTCGGCGGTGACATCGGCGAGGTCAAGGCCTATGTGCGAGCGACGAAGTCGTACGAGCCGTTCCGGGGAGCCGACATCAAATGGTCGAACGGGCAGGGCGATGACTTCCCGCGGTTGAGCGTCAAGGTCCGCCCCGAACTCGTGACGTTCGGAACCGACGACGAGATCACGGTGACCGCCGACGGCGTCCAGGGCGGGGGAACCCACCTCAAACCCGGTGCTCTGCACAAGCTCATGGACGAGCGCGGCAACGAGGTCGTCTTCTTCGACGGACGCAATGCGATGGAGGCGCAGATCGGGAAGTTCCGGGACGCGATCGTGCCCGACACGGAGACGACGCGCGACTTCATCGCCGAGATCGAATCCGGCAAGTACGACGACCTCAAGGACAAGCCCGTCGTCACCTACTGCACCGGCGGCATCCGCTGCGAGGTGCTGTCCGTGCTCATGAGGAACCGCGGGTTCAACGAGGTCTACCAGCTCGACGGCGGCATCGTCCGCTACGGCGAGACGTTCGGGAATTCGGGGTACTGGGACGGTTCGCTCTACGTCTTCGACAAGCGCATGCACGTCGAGTTCGGTGCCGGTGCCGAATCGATCGGCCGCTGCGTCGCATGTGGGGAGTCGACTCCGGAGTTCGTCAACTGCGCCGACCCCGCCTGTCGCAAGCAGTATCTGCGGTGTGCGGAATGCACTGCGGCCGGTCGTCAGCCCCGCTGCACCGAGTGCGTGGTCGCGCCCTATCCCGCCGAGGCGGCCGCCGGCTGACCGCGATCGGCTGACCGCGGGCGCGCCCCACGGGCCGAGACGAGCGCTTTGAGTCGATCGCCACAGGTCAGCGGGATGAGCCGTGGTGGCCAGCGGTCCTACTCTCCCTTACAGGAGATGCCGGTCGAGGATCTGCTCTCGGACCTGTCGGGCAGCGTGCCCGTCTGCGATGACGGGCATCAGATGATCACCGAGCCGCGTCGACATCGCGATGACGCACCGAGCTTCCGCCTCGATCGGATCGGCACAGATCTCTCCGAAGAGCTCTCGAAGGTAGTCAAGGTGCTTCTGGTCGACCCGGCGCAGACGTCGAGCCACCTCCGGATCCCGGCGGCCCCAGTCGCGGATCGCCAGCTCGACATCGACGCTGGTGGCGGGGCGGTCGTCGGCCTCGTCGACAACCTCGATCAGACGCCGAATCCTCTCCCGGGGATCGTGTGGTCTGCCGCTCTGCTCGGTCCGTTCGATGATGCTGTCCGTCACCTCGCGCTCCCACGTGTCGAGCATCTCAGTGAGCAGTGCCGAGCGATCAGCGAAGTATCCGTAGAAACCGCCCTTGGTGACGTGAAGAGCCTGCGCCAGAGCCTCGACCCGCACGGCGTCCGGGCCACCGGCGGCGAGTGCCCGAAGTCCCTCATCGATCCAGGCGCGTCGCGGAGTTCGCGGATTGGCCACGGTCACCTCCTTCCAGATCAGATCTATACGGTACCGCATACATCCTGGTACCGTTGATTTATACGTATCCGTATATATCGAGGTGATCATGAGACTGTCCCCGAGCGCCTATACGGCCAGAGACTGGCGAATGCACGAGATCGCCCCCGACTTCACCGTCGAGGACGTCTGGGAGCTGCCGATCCGAGGGACCCGCGATGAGCTGCCTCGCGTCGTTGACGCGATATTCGGCAGTTCGTTTCCCGACGATGCGCCGCTGATCGTCCGCTTCCTCTGGGCGGCCCGGTGGAGGATCGGCGCACTGCTCCGTTGGGACGACGCCGACAACGGACTCGACGCCCGAGTCCCGTCGCTGCGGGAGAGACTGCCCGCTGACCTTCGCGCCGGTGCCGACACCCAGTTGGACCGCTTTGCGGTGGTCTTCCGAACCGACGACGAGTTCGCGGCAGAAATGGCCAACCGCACCGTCCACACAGTGATGCACCTGGGCTGGCTGCCGGGAGACGCCGGGGACTATGTCTGCCGCATGACCGTGCTGGTCCGCCCCAATGGCAGGCTCGGCGCGATCTACATGACGGCGATCAAGCCCTTCCGGCGGCTCTTCGTCTATCCGGCCCTGCTGCAGATGATCGCGCGGCGGTGGGACGCTGCTTCTCAGGCCCGCTGAGTCCTCCCGGGGAGTCGCTCGTTGCGAGAGGGAACAGACGGAGCTCCAGTCGGGTCGTTTTATCGGACGGCAACTGACCCCGTAGCACCGAGTGCGTGGCCGCGCCCTATCCCGCCGAGGCGGCCGCCGGCTGACCGCGATCCGCTGACCGCAGGCGCGCCCCACGGGCCGAGACGAGCAGGGCTGCCCCGATCTGGATGACGACTCCGTAGCGGGCGACCTCGCCGAAGCCGACGGTGGCGAGCATCGCGATGAGGTAGCACAGAAGCATTCCGGCGGTGAGTTTGCCGACCCAGCGCCACTGCGGGCCGAGGATGAGCATGACGCCGAGGCCGACCTCGGTGAGAGTGGCCATGACGGCCGCGGCTGCGACGAGGGCGTCCGGTGCCCACGGCAGGAGGATCCCGGTGTAGGTCGTGAAGTCGCCCCAGCTTCCCCACGAGACGCCCGGCTCACCCGGTGCGCCGAGGACTCCGAAGCGGTCGGCGACCGAGAGGACGAGCTCGATGCCGAGTGCGACGCCGAGGAGCCGTCCGGCGAGCCACCGTGCCCACGCGTGCCCGGTCAGCGCGGCCACGGCGGCGATGACTGTCAGGGTCGAGAGCGCGATGACGACGGGTCCCGGCGGTGACCCGAGGAGCAGTCCCCAGACGAGGACTCCGAGTCCGAGCGCGGTCCAGATCCAGCCGCCGATGAGGCGCGGGTGATCCATCGATTCCATGAGCAGTCCTCTTCCGATGCCAGCCGAGATGGTAAGGTGCTTGACTGTTATCACGTTAGGAGGTCTCGCTGAGATGGTCAAGCACCTGACTAATCCACTGCAGGAGCGACCGCTGCCGCTCGGCTCCCTGCTCGCCGCGACCGCACAGCATCTGCTCGCCGGATTGGACGACGCCCTCGCCGAGGCGGGACTGACCGGAATCCGCTCCGCGCACGCCCCGCTGTTCCTCGTCATCGACCCCGAAGGGACCCGGGCCTCGGTGCTCGCGCAGCGGGCGCGGATGACGAAGCAGGCGATGGGGGAGCAGGTCCGCCACCTCGAGCGGCTCGGCTATGTCGAGGTGGTGCCCGACCCGAACGACGGGCGGGCGCGACTCGTGCGCCTGACCGAGGCGGGGTGGACAGGCGTCGAGATCGCCGGGCGGGTCATCGATCGCTTCGATGCGTGGCTCGACGACCGGATCGGCGCCGAGGTCGTCGCCGAGCTGCGTGCCAGCCTTGGGGAGATCCTCCTCAGTGAACCGTCGGAATGGGCAGCGCGTCCCTGAGCCGAGCGCTATCGCCTCACCCCGTCATCAGCGCAGCAGACTCGTCACTGCGGCCCCGACGTCGGTCCAGCGGAAGTCGAAGCCGGCGGCTTCGAGCTTCTCGGGCAGCACCCACCGGCTCTTGAGGACGAGTTCGGACTCCTGCTGGAGGACGAGCATTCCGGATTCGAGCAGCCACCGCGGCGCGGGAATCCCGATCGGCATCCGCACGGCTCGCCGCAGCGCTGCCATGAGTGCCGTGTTGTCCGAGACGCCGGGGCTCGCGAGGTTGATCGGACCCGAGAGCTCCGGGTGCGCATCGATGAACCGGATGGCGGCGATGAGGTCCTCGATGTGAATCCAACTGAAACGCTGATGACCATGGGTCGGCTCGTGTCCCCGCCAAACCGTCGGTCCCGACGGGGTCGGGCCGATTCCCCGGTAGCGCCGATGCCCGAACCAGCGGCCCTCGAGCTGAGGTCCGCCAGCACCGAAGCGGGCGGCCGTCGCGAGCATGGTCAGCGCCGCGCCGTCACCGAGGACGATCGCCATCCGCGCGGCCACGCGCCGAGTGCGCGGCAGATCGCCGCGGAAGAACTCGGCCTCCCAGCCGGTCGCGACGTCGACGGAGAAGCCCGCCCCGATCTCGCCGGTCGATTCGGTCTGCGGGCGATCGGTGGCATGCCGGTAGATCGTCGCCGTGCTTGCGTTGATCCACAGTCGCGGCGGCGCCGAGGCGGCGGTGACTGCGTTGTGGAGTGCTCGGGTCGTGAGGATGCGGGAGTTCCAGATCTCATTGCGGTTGCGGTCGTTGTAGCGACATCCGACGCTGCGGCCGGCGAGGTTGATGAGGAGATCGGCTCCATCGACCGCTGCGGCGATGCCAGGAGTGTCCTCCCATGAGGTGTCCGCTGACGCACCGCGCCCGATCGTGCGCACCCGGTAGCCCCATTCCTCGAGCGGACCGAGGAGCGAGCGGCCGACGAACCCGGATGCGCCGGCGATGACCGCGATGGGAGAGTGGGCCAGTGGTTCCGCAGGATCGCTCATGGGGCCACCGTAGCGTCGGATCGTTGACCCGCCTGGCTGCCCCGCGAATCCGGACTCTTGGGTCTCGACCTGTGGTTCGCTGGACTGGCCTTCAGCCTCCTCGGCTGCGCGTACTTCACGACGACCAGTGCGACAGCAGACGACCGACCCCATTGGATCACGGGCACCGCAACCCCCTGTGTTCCGCGTGTTTACAGCGGTGACGGTTGTCACAGGCCGAATCCGGGCCAACGAGTTGCAGGCAGCCTCTCCAGTGGTCTAGAGTCATATCTCGTTCGCCTCACCGGGAACACCACGATCAAAGGGTGTCCCTACCGGGTGTGACCAGCACAAACAGTGGTTTGATGCGGTGGGTCACAACACGGTTGGAAGTGAGTGCGGGCAGCCTGTGGATGCCCCCGGTTGATCACGCGGAAAATGTTTCGTGTGGTGGTTGGGTGTGTGTTTGTGGTTTGAGAATCCAATAGCGTGTTTGTTTGAACAATGTGATGC